>NC_007626.1:2143714-2457429 GCF_000009985.1 Paramagnetospirillum magneticum AMB-1 | reverse complement strand
CCAGCTTGACCAGCAGGACGCGGATGTCCTCGCTCATGGCCAGCACCAGCTTGCGCAGATTCTCGGCCTGCTTGGCGTGGTCCGATTGCAGCTCGATGCGGTTCAGCTTGGTGACGCCGTCCACCAGACGGCCGATTTCGCGCCCGAACAGCTTCTCGATATCGTCGAGCGTCGCCGGCGTGTCCTCGATTGTGTCATGCAGCAAGGCGGTGATGATCGAGGCGGAATCCAGACGGTACTTGGTCAGGATGCCCGCCACTTCGATGGGGTGCGAGAAATAGGGATCGCCCGAGGCCCGCAATTGCGAGCCATGCATCTTCATGGCGAAGACATAGGCGCGGTTGATGGCGTCCTCGTCCGCATTGGGATCGTAGGACTTGACGCGCTCCACCAGTTCAAATTGGCGCATCATCGCGGCATCACCTCACCCTCTCACTCCCTTGAGTTTGGACGGGGAGCGTCGGCGGGAAAAGAGGAAAAATAAAAAAACAAGGCCGCCCGCCCATCTTTCAAGATGGGAACGGGCGGCCTTGCATCACAGGCTTATTCGTCGCCGGAATCCACGTCGAAATCGGCGCCGGTATCGTTGATGGACATGCCGTCCTCGATCATCTCGTCCTCGTTGGCGACATTCTCGAAGGCCAGATCACGGTCGGCGATGAAGCCTTCCATCTCGTCCTCTTCCGGCTCGTCCACCTCGACGTGCTTCTGGAGGTTCTGGATCAGGGCGTTCTGCAAGGCATCCAGCGGCACGGTGTCGTCGGCGATCTCGCGCAGCGCCACCACCGGGTTCTTGTCGTTGTCGCGCTCCACCGTCAGCTTGGCCCCGGCGGAAATGTCCCGTGCCCGCTGGCCGGCGATCAACACCAGTTCGAAGCGGTTCGGAACCTTCAGTACACAGTCTTCAACCGTAACGCGCGCCATCGAAGATCCTTGTCTTTAGGCAATCTCGGAAAGAGACAGCTTATATCGTCGCTTGGGCCTGGAAAGCAAGCCCCCATGCCAAAGGCCCCTTGCAGGACAGCCCCTCCCCCCCTACGTTGAAGGCATTATTCGCCGCCCCAGGCGGCTAAGGCCTTTCAGACAAGTGAGATCGTCATGCAATTCTATTCCGCCGAACGCCTCGGCCTGTTCATCGACGGGTCCAACCTTTATTCGGCCGCCCGTGCCCTGGGCTTCGACATCGACTACAAGAAGCTGCTGAACCTGTTCGCCGGCAAGGGGCGCCTGATCCGCGCCTTCTACTACACCGCCCTGATGGAGGATCAGGAATACTCCCCCATCCGCCCGCTGGTGGACTGGCTGGACTACAACGGCTACACCATGGTCACCAAGCCGACCAAGGAATTCACCGATGCCATGGGCCGGCGCAAGATCAAAGGCAACATGGATATCGAACTGGCCATCGACGTGATGGAGATGTGCCAGTATCTCGACCATGTGGTGCTGTTCTCCGGCGACGGCGATTTCCGCCGCCTGGTGGAAGCGGTGCAAAGAAAGGGCGTGCGCGTCTCGGTGGTCAGCACCATCCGCTCGCAGCCGCCCATGGTGGCCGACGAGTTGCGGCGTCAGGCCGATGTGTTCATCGAACTGCAGGACCTGGAGAGCCAGATCGCCCGCGCCCAGCAGCACCGCGACGACCGCCCCTACCCCGCCGATTGAGATGAGCTTTTCCGCGCCCGGGGCCGATTGCGGGCTGTGCCCGCGTCTGGCCGAGTTCCGCCGCGCCAACCGGGTCCAATTTCCCGGCTGGCATCACGATCCGGTGCCGTCCTTCGGCGGCCTGGAAGCCCCGTTGCTGGTGGTCGGCCTCGCTCCCGGCCTCAAGGGCGCCAACCGCACCGGGCGGCCGTTCACCGGCGATTATGCCGGCGACCTGCTCTATTCCACCCTGATCCGCTATGGTCTGGCGCGGGGAGAGTACCGCGCCGCCGCCGATGACGGGCTGGAACTGGTGGGATGCCGCATCACCAACGCGGCGCGCTGCGTGCCACCCGCCAACAAGCCGCTGCCCGCCGAGTTCGCAGCCTGCCGGCCCTTCCTGGCCGCCGAGATCGCCGCCATGCCCAATCTGCGGGGGATTTTCTGCCTGGGCCGCGAGTCCCATGATCAGGTGCTGTCCACCCTGGGCGTGCGCAAGGCCGCCAACCCCTTCGGCCATGCCCGCCTCCACGCGCTGCCGGGGGGACTGGTGCTGGGCGACAGCTATCACTGCTCGCGCTACAACACCAATACCGGCCGCCTGACCGAGGCCATGTTCCATCAGGCCATGGAAGCCTTGCTGGGGGCCTTGCGTTAATACTCCATTGATACGGAAGTGCTAGACTTCCCGTCTGTAGAGGCGGTGGGAGCCACCGGCATGACCGTCATCGAGTGGTCCAATGAGCTGAAGCTTGGCGTTCCGGCCATGGATGCCGAGCACCGACATTTGCTGAAACTGACCAATGACTTCCTCACCGCCGCCCGGGAGAACGCGGCCTTTGCCCGCCTGACCCTCATCCTGGGCGAGTTGATCGCCCGGACCCGCATCCATTTCCAGGCCGAGGAAACTCTGCTGGACCGCGCCGGCTATCCCGGCCTGGCGGGACATCGCGCCGAACACGGACGATTGCTGGTGGAGGCCCAGCGGCTTTACGAGCGCTTCCAAACCCTGGATGCCGCGCCAGAGCATGATGACCTGGCATCGCGGACCCTGACGCTCGAGGCGGCAAAGTTCCTGCAGCGCTGGCTGGTGGATCATATCCTTGCCGATGACCGCCCCTACCGACCTTACGTCTCGCACTTGACCTGAAGCTCAGGCCTCCGGCGGGAAGTCGCCGGCGAACAGGAAGCTGTTCTTGCCCCGGCGCTTGACCGCATACATGGCGGTATCGGCACGGCGGATCAGTGCCGGGCCGTCGGCGGCATCCTCGGGATATAGCGCGATGCCGATCGATCCCCGCACATGGGCAGTTCCCACCTCCAGGTCATAGGGCTTGGACAGCGTCGCCAGAATCTTCCCGGCCACCAGGGCAGGGTTGTCGCGGTCGTGCACCCCTTCGAGAATCACCACGAATTCGTCACCGGCCAGACGCGCCAGGGTATCGGTGGCCCGCATGCACTGGTGCAGCCGGGCCGCCGTCTGCTGCAGCAGCACGTCGCCGGCCGCATGGCCCAGAGTGTCGTTCACCGCCTTGAAGCCGTCCAGGTCGAGAAACATCAGGGCGAAGCGCTTCTTGTCGCGCTTGGACTGCCGCACCGCCTGATTGAGGCGATCAACGAACAGCGAGCGGTTGGGCAGGCCGGTCAGGGCGTCATAATTGGCTTGGCGCCAGATGCGCTCCTCGTCCTCCTTACGGTGGGTGATGTCGGAAAACACCGCAACGAAATGGGTGATGGCGCCGCTGACATCCCTCAGCGCATTGATGGACAGCCATTCGGCATAGAAGGCCCCCGACTTGCGCCGGTTCCAGATTTCGCCGGCCCAATGCCCCGATACCGACAGGACTTGCCATAACCCGGCATAGAATTCGGGATCATGCCGGCCCGAGCTGAGAAAGCTGGGATTTTTCCCCCGCACCTCTTCCTTGGTGTATTCGGTGATGGTGGTGAAAGCAGGATTGACGAAGATGATCCGGTTGTCGGCATCGGTGATGACCACCGCCTCGGTCACTGTCTCCAGCACCTTGGCGGCCAGCAGAATCTGCTGTTCCGCCGCCTTGCGCTCGGTAATGTCGTAGATCCAGGCCAGATTGACCGGCTCGTTCTCGAAGTCCAGGGGATGGATGGTCAGCAGGCTCCAGAACGGAGAGCCATTCTTGCGGCGGAACTCCACCTCTGCGTCGTCGAGGCGGCCGTCGCGGCGCAACATGGCCAGCACCACCTGCCGCTGGGCATCGTCCACATAATGCTCGCGGGCCTTGGAGCCGAGAAACTCCTCGCGGCTCATGCCGATGATGTCGGTGAAGCGGGAATTGGCGAAGACCACCTTGCCGTCACGCCGCCGCGATACCGAAACACCGACCGGGCTTTCCTCCAGCATGCGCCACAGGCGGGCCTCGCTCTCGGCCAGCCGCGCCGCCGCCTCGGACCGTTCGGTAATATCGGCTTTCAGTCGCTTGACCATCGGACGGAAGACACCGACCGCTGACAGCAGCAGCAGGCCGAGGGCGACGAACAGGCTGGTTCCCTGAACGGTAACCACCTCGTTCAATTGTCCGGCGGCATCTCGGCGGAACCGGCTGGAAACCTCATCCAGGCCCGACATCAGCGGCTTGGCCGCCTTCAGGGTGATGCCCGCCAGATTGGTCTTATGCCCCTCCGCGCTATCGGGCAGGGAGAGAATCGCCCGCCCAAAGCGGACGAAATCCCTCATTTCGCGGTCAAGATTCCAAGGCGAGGCGGTCAGCACCTCGCGGGCCGGCGGGGACAAAAACCGGGCATCCGCGAAGAAGAGACGCTGATGCCCGGCCTCCAGTCCATCAAGGACGGAAGCCAGGGACCGGCGGGCCGCCACGCGATCCTCGCCCGAGGCGACCAGGAAGCGGTGGGTTTCGAACACCGCCTGCTGCACCAGCACCCGCTGTTCTCCGGTCAATTGGACCAGTTCCGAGCTTTCGCCGGCATCGGTGACGATTCGGGCCAGGGCGAAAAATGACAACAGGGCAACCACACCCAACACCGCCAGAACGGTGATGTAGCGTATGGTCAGGTCCCGCGTGATCCGCTCGCCGTGATCCGGCATCCCCTCTCTTTATCCCCCTCCTCAGGCGCCGGAAAGACGTTCAAGAGCCTCTCGCAGCTTGTCCACGGCGCCGGCCCAATCAGCGCGGCGCTCGTGCTGCTCCTCCACCACTTCCGGCCGCGCCTTGGCGACGAAGTCGGCGTTGCCCAGCTTCTTGTCGACCTTGGCGATCTCGCCCTCCAGACGGGCGATTTCCTTGTCCAGGCGGGAACGCTCCTTGTCCACGTCGATGACGCCGCCCAGCGGCATTACCAAGGTGGCCTCATCCACCACCATCTGGGCGGCACCGTGGGACGATGCCTGAGCCACCCGCTCGGGCGTGGCCTGGGCATCAAAGGCGGTCAGACGGACCAGGCGGGTGATCAGGTCGGCGTGGGTCTTGGCCCAGCCGCGCTTGGTCTCGGCCAGACCGGACACCAGCAGGTCCACCTGGGCCGAAGGCGGCACGTTCATCTCGGCGCGCACGCCGCGCACCGTGGAGATGACCCGCACTACCCAGTCCATTTCCTCTTCGGCTTCCGGCGCGGCAAGGCCGTCCAGGGCAGGCCAGGAGCGCAGCATCAGGTCGCCATCGCGCTCGGCGATCTGGCCCCACAGCTCTTCGGTGATGAAGGGCATCAGGGGATGCAGGACGTGCAGGATCTGGTCGAGAACCCAGGCGGCGGTGGCCCGCGTCTCGGCCTTGGCCGCCTCATCGCCGCCGTTGAAGATGGGCTTGGCGAATTCCAGGTACCAGTCGCAGAAGGTCCCCCAGACGAATTGGTAGGCGCCACCGGCCGCGGCGTCGTAGCGATAGCCTTCGATGGCGGTGCCCACCTTGGCGGCCAGTTCGGCGGTCTTGGCGACGATCCAGCGGTTGACGGTCTCCTTGACCGCCTTGGGATCGAATCCCGCCACCGGCCGGCATTCGTTCATCTGGCAGAAGCGCGCCGCGTTCCACAGCTTGGTGGCGAAGTTGCGGTAGCCCTCCACCCGGCTCTCGGCCAGCTTGACGTCGCGCCCCTGTGCGGCCAGCGCCGACAGGGTGAAGCGCAGGGCGTCGCAGCCATACTTCTCGATCAAGTCCAGGGGATCGATGATGTTGCCCTTCGACTTGGACATCTTCTGGCCCTTCTCGTCGCGAACCAGGGCATGGATATAGATGTCGCGGAAGGGCACATCCCCCATGAAGTGGATGCCCATCATCATCATGCGGGCGACCCAGAAGAAGATGATGTCAAAGCCGGTGACCAGCACGTCGCCGGGATAATAGCGGTCCAGCTCCGGAGTCTTTTCCGGCCAGCCCAGGGTGGAGAACGGCCACAGCGCCGAGCTGAACCAGGTGTCGAGAACGTCGGAATCGCGGGTCAGCTCCACATCCTTGCCGTAATGCGCGGCGGCGGCGGCCCGGGCCTCGTCCTCGGTCTCCTCGACGAAGAAGGCGCCGTCGGGGCCGTACCAGGCCGGCACCTGATGCCCCCACCAGATCTGGCGCGAGATGCACCACGGCTGGATGTTGCGCATCCACTCGAAATAGGTGTTCTCCCAGTGCTTGGGAACGAAGCGGGTCTTGCCCGTCTCCACCGCCTCGATGGCCGGCTTGGCCAGGGTGGCGGCGTCCACGAACCACTGGTCGGTCAGCCAGGGCTCGATCACCACGCCCGAGCGGTCGCCATAGGGCACCATGTGGGTGTGGGGCTCGATCTTGTCCAACAGGCCCAGGGCCTCGAACTCTTCCACCACCTTCTTGCGGGCGTCATAGCGGTCCAGACCGCGATAGCCCTCGGGCACCTCGTCGATGGTGCGGGCGTCGCGGTCGAAGATGTTGATCTGGGGCAGATCGTGACGCACGCCGACCTGGAAGTCGTTGAAATCATGGGCCGGGGTGATCTTCACCGCGCCGGTGCCCTTGGTGGGGTCGGAATATTCGTCGGCAACGATGGGAATCAGCCGGTTGACGATGGGCAAGCGCACCATCTTGCCCACCAGGGCGGCAAAGCGCTCATCCTCGGGATGAACCGCCACGGCCGCATCGCCCAGCATGGTCTCCGGCCGGGTGGTGGCCACGGTGATGAAGGTGTCGGCCATGCCCTCGACCGGATAGCGGAAGTGCCACATATGGCCCTTCACTTCCCGCTGCTCCACTTCCAGGTCGGAAATGGCGGTGTGCAGCTTGGGGTCCCAGTTGACCAGACGCTTGGCGCGGTAGATCAGGCCCTGGCGGTGCAGGGTGACGAACACCTTGCGGACGGCGGCCGACAGGCCCTCGTCCATGGTGAAGCGCTCCTTGGCCCAGTCGGGCGAAGCACCCAGGCGGCGGAGCTGGCGGGTAATGGTCCCGCCCGATTCCGCCTTCCACTCCCAGACGCGCTTGATGAAGTTGTCACGGCCCAGATCGTGGCGGGTGACCTTCTGGGCCTCCAACTGACGCTCCACCACCATCTGGGTGGCGATGCCGGCATGGTCGGTGCCGGGCTGCCACAGGGCATCCTTGCCGGTCATGCGGCGATAGCGGATCAGCACGTCCTGCAGGGTGAAGGTCAGCGCGTGACCCATGTGCAGGCTGCCCGTGACGTTGGGCGGCGGCATCATGATGGTATAAGGCGCGGCATTGGAGTCGGTATGGGCGGCAAAGGCGCCCTGGGCCTCCCAGCGCTCGTAATGCTTCGGCTCCACTTCGGCGGGGCGATAGGTCTTATCCAGCATGGCCATGGGACTTGTCACTTCAATTGGGGGGACACAAACGAGAAGGGCGGCCCGATCCTGCCGGGCCGCCCCTTAGGCTTAGAACCGGCGAAGACTAATACTCTCCGGACCGGTTTACCATCCTCTCGATCTCTTTCTTGACGATGCGCTCGATCATATAGGGCAGGTTCTGGTCCAACCATTCCGACAGGATCGGACGCAACAGCTCGCGCACCAGATCTTCCAGGGTGATGGCGCTGTTGCCCAGGCCGAACGACTTCTGCCGCACGATCTCGCGGGCCAGATTGGTCAGCAGCGAGGCGCCATGATCAATGCTGGGGGGCGACATCAGCCCTTCGTCATCGGGCGGCGCCTGACGGCGCGGCGGCGGCGGTTCGTAATCATCCATCACCCGGCTGGCGGCAGCCATGACGGGGGCGGGTTCGAACTCGCCGAGATCGGCTTTGAAATCATTGATGTCGAAGGCGGGCTCGGGCTCCTCCTCCATCACCATGTCATCGGTCAGTTCGAGGATATCGTCCTCAGGCTCGGGCTCCGGCTCGGGGATGGGCAGCGGCTCAGGCTCGGGTTCCGGCTCAGGCTCGGGAGCCGGGGCCGGCGTGTCGAACAGGGAATCGATGTCATCCTGAGCGAACGTAGGGGCCGGCTCGGGCTCCGGCTCGGGCTCGGGTTCCGGCGGAGGCATGGGCTCGGGCTCCGGCTCCGGCTCGACCGGTTCGGGCGCCTTGGGCTTATCCTCAGCCTCATCCTCCGACAAAATACGTCGGATCGAGGCGAGGATGTCCTCCATTGATGGTTCTTGCTGGGCCTTGTCTTCGCTCATGTCACGGCTATTCTGTCTGCCTGCGCCCAAGAAAGGGACCTGCCGTAATAGTGACTTACGGCTGGTAACAAATGGTTAAAATTCCACGAGTCCCCAAGAGAAACCCGGGTCGGCCATTCGGCCCCAACCCGGATCCCACCATTTCTACTCGTATCCTTTGTCCTTGTCGATGCCATTGCCGAACCATTGGCCACGAACATCGTCATAGTGCTTGGTCGGATCATAGACCGCGACGGGAAGATTGAGCCCCTGGGCGGTCATCTGCCCCAGGGCCGACTTGACCTGATAGGCCCCGGCCAGCACATCACGCTGAGCCTTAACCAGATTGACACGGGCGTCGAACAGTTCCTGCTCGGCGTTCAATACGTCGAGGATGGTACGCGAGCCCACCTTGGATTCCTCGCGCACACCGGCCAGGGCCAGTTCCGAGGCCTTGATCTGCGCCTGATAGGACCTGGCCTGGGCGCGGGCCGCCTGCAGCGTCTCCCAGGACTTGGTCCCGGTCTCGACGGCATCGCGGCGGGCTTGGTCGGCCTCGATGCGGCGCTGCCCGGCAGTATGCTTGGAGGCGCGCACGCGGGAATAGACGCTGCCGGACTCGTAGAGCGGCACACTGACGTTCAGCAGCACTTCACGCGCCGTCGACGAGTTTTCCCGGGTCGAGGTCTCGAAGTTGCGGGAGATATCCGCCGACAACGACACGGTGGGAAGCAATTCGCCGAACACCAGATCGACGCCATCCTTGGCGGCGGCGTGAGTGAAATCGGCGGACACCACGGTGGGATTGGCGGCCAGTGCCGTGGAGGTGACGTCATCCAGGCTCTGCGGCAGGGCCGGCGGCTGGGCCGGGGTCACCAGGGCTTCGGGCGGACGGCCGACATTATTGACGTAATTGGCCCGCGAGCTTTGCAGATTGCCCTCGGCGGCAACGCGATCGGCGGTAGCCTTGGCGAGGCGGGCTTCGGCCTGGCTGACGTCGGTACGGGTCAGTTCGCCCACCTTGAAGCGCTCTTCCGTCGCCTCGTACTGGCGGCGCAACACCTGCTCGTTGTTGATGGAGAGTTTGAGTACCGCATCGTCGCGGACCACGTTGAGATAGGCGGTGGCTGCGGCCAGCAGGATGGTCTGCTCGGTGGCGGCCAACTGGGCCCGTTCGCTCAGGACGTTGTTTTCCGCCTGAGCGGTGGCGGCCAGAGTGCGCCCACCGCGGAACAGCGGCTGGGATAAGGTCAGGGCCTGTGTCCTGGGCGTGCGGCTCATGCTGTAGGGAGACAGCGTGTTGTTGTCGTAGCTGCCGCGCCCGACGGACCCGGTCAGCGACACGGTCGGCCGCCAGTTGGACAACGCCTGAGGAACGCCTTCATCGGTAGAGCGCAACTTGGCGCGCCGCGCCAGCAGAGTCGGATTGGAGGAATATGTGGACGCCAGCACTTCCTCCAGCGTCTCGGACATGGCAGGAGTTGACGCGGCCACGACCATGCACGCCGCGCCGATCAGCCGACAGCTTACCTTCCTCATTCACCACCTGTATTCAGCAAAGCGGGTCCCCATCCCGGAACGACCTTATATCGCCCCAGAACATTAGACCTTGGATACGGAAGATCAAGGACAAATCCACCGCCCTACCCTTGCGTCCTGGGTGGCGATACCGCCCCCCGGACGCGCAGGGTGAACGGATTCAGAAAATGAAACCCGGCTTGGACGCCATGCCCGGCAGGGTCGGCGTGGCGGCGTCGAACAGGGCGCGGCGGCCAAAGGTATCGCCGACCCGAACTACCTGCACCACCTTTCCCGCCCCCCTGGTGCCGGAATCAACCACGGCCACCAGACGGCCGCCATCGCTCAGCTGACGGCAGAGGCCGGAGGGGATCTCCCCCACAGCGCCGAGAAAGATGATCACGTTATAGGGCGCCTGGGCCGCGAAACCGCCGGCGAAGCTGCCTCCCACATAGGCGACATTGTCGACGCCCTGGTCGGACAGCGCCTGGGACGCCTTGGCAGAGAGGTCGACATCGGTTTCCAGCGTCACCACGGTGCTGGCCAGCTTGGATAGGACCGCACTGGCCCAGCCGGTGGCGTCGCCGATGGCCAACACCACGTCGGTGGACTGAACCGCGGCGGCCTGCAGCAGACGGGCCAGCACCAGCGGCTCGATCATGAAACGGCCGCCGCCGACGGACACGTCTTCGTCCACATAGGCGAAGCCGCGCATGGACTTGGGTAGAAAGGGCTCGCGAGGCGTCGAGGAAATGGCCCCCGATACGTTCAGGTCGTGCACCTTGTTGGTGCGGATCTGGTTCTCGACCATATTGAATCTGGCGCCGGCGTAATCCATGGCCATCGGGCTCCCATGCTGCTCGTCATTCTCTTGGACGGGCCCGCCCCCCTCTTGTTATCGGGCAGAGCCACGGGAGAAATTTATAGGCGCGAGCGCTGCTGAAAACAATGCTGCGAAAAGGCAGAAACAGCCGCTTGACCGGTCATCGAACTGCGCGTATAAGCACGGTCCTCACGTCGGCACCCGCCGGCTGGGCCGGTTGGGCCGGGTGGCAGAGTGGCTATGCAGCGGACTGCAAATCCGCGTACGTCGGTTCAATTCCGGCCTCGGCCTCCACCGTCCCCAGGTCCGGGTGCGTGCGTGAGAGTAAAGAATTCCTCGGCTTGCCATACCGCTAGGGCAGGTCGTTGATCCGGAGTAGCTCAGCGGTAGAGCAGCCGGCTGTTAACCGGCTGGTCGGGGGTTCGAATCCCTCCTCCGGAGCCAATCAAGAGGCCGGAAACCTACAGGTTTCCGGCCTCTTTCCTTTTCGGCCCGACCTTCCTGCCGGCCTCGGTTTCGGCTATCTTGGCGCGGCCCAACCGCAACAGAGCCGGAGCTCCTTTTCCATGACACGCGCGGACAGCAGGGTTCTCAGCGTCCTGGCCCCCCGCCAGTTGTACGACTTCATCATGGAGACGGGTTTTATCCGCGACGTGCTGCTGGCCCGGGTCGACAGGCCGGTCCGGATCGTGCTGGGCGAGCAGGGCCAGCAATTGCAGGCCATGGACGACGTCCTGATCATCGATTTCGAGAATCGGCTGTCTCCGGTGGTGAATTCCTTCGCCAATGCGCCGTTCCGCAATGTGGGCGTCCTGCATATGGCCGACGAGACGCTGTCGGCCGATTGCTCCTATTACCCCAGGGTGGATTACGTCCTGCGCAATTACTGGCGCCCCGACGTCCTGGAGATTCCGGCGGGAAGCCGCTGCCAGGGCGTCCTCTGGGTACCCAACGGCTATCGCACCGGGGTGGGGCCGTGCCCTCCCGAGACGCTGCTGCCCTTCGCGTTGCGCACCCACCAGATGAGCTTCGTCGGGCGCACGCCGCCCGAACTGGCCGACCGCCACCGGATGATGGAGGTGATCGGCGCCCATGGCCTTCCGGCCAGGCTTGAGACCTCACTCAAATTCGGCGGCGAGTTCAGCCCGCACAGCTATCGCGCCCTGATGGAGAATACCCGCTTCGCCCTGGTGCCCACCGGCAATTCGGTGGAGACCATCCGCCTCTACGACGCCCTGGAAACCGGAGCCATCCCGGTCTGCCTGGACGCGCCGTTCCTGCATGACGAGCGCACTGCCGGCGGCATCCCGGCGGTGATCCTGAAGTCTTGGGAGGAGCTTCCCCAATGGTGGAGCACGGCGGAGGCAGAGCCCGGGCGCTATGCCGCCCTGCAGGCCCAGGTGATCGCCTGGTGGAGCGCCTTCAAGGACCGCCAGGCCGATCGGGTGGCAAGCCTGATCAACGGCGCCTTCGCCCGCAGCGCGGCTTGATCACTCCCCGGTGAAGTTGGGCTGGCGCTTCTCCTTGAAGGCCCGCACACCCTCCTGATAGTCCTGGCTGTCGTAGACCTTGCGACGCAGGCCCTGCACCCGCTCGAACATGCGCGGCGTGATGGAATGGGCCGAGGCCAGGACCCGCATCTCCTCCTTCATCACCGCGATGGCCAGCGGGGCCAGCTTCTCGATGTCGCGCGCCAGCATGGTGCAGTAATAGGTGATCTCCTCGGCGCCGCGCACATGGTTGACGATGCCCAGGGCCTGGGCCCGCTGGGCCGAGATCGGGCGGGCGGTGAAAGCCATCTCGCGCACCATGTGAATGCCGGTGACGTTCATGAAGGTCAGTAGGCCAGAGACATTATAGGGAATCCCCAGCTTGGCCGGGGTCAGGGCGAAGGTGGAATCCGGCGTCGCCACCACGATGTCGCAGGCCAGGGCCATTTCGCAGGCGCCGCCCCAGACGCCGCCCTCGATCAGGGCGATCACCGGCGCCGGGAATTCCTCGATGGCGCGAATCACCACCCGCAGGGGATCACTCCAACCCAGGGGGTCGCGGTGGGCGGCGGGAAGTTCCGAGACGTCATGCCCGGCCGACCAGACTTTGCACCCCGGCTCGGCCCGCAGGATGACGACGCGCGCCTTGGCCTGGGACGCCTGCTCCAGACCGGCGATGATGCCGTCGATCATCGCTTCCGACAGCACATTGCGCTTGGCCTGGTTGGTCATGGTGATGATGGCCAGCTTGCCGTCCATCTCGCACCGCATGATGGTCATATCCGTCGCTCCCTGCGTCATGATGCACCGCACAATGACATAGACCCGGGCCAGACCCAAACCTTATGGACGATTTATACAAGCAGGCGATTGCCCGCCGCCCGGTCCCCCCTTACACTGGGGTTATCACTCTTGCGGGAAGCCACACCATGTCCGATCAGGAACGTATTATCGAATTGACCGCCACCCTCGCCGACGTAGTGTCCCGCAAGGTCGAGGAAATCAAGAAGGTTACCGGCACCACCCGCATCCTGGCGCTGAACGCGCTGATCGAAGCCGCCCGCGCCGGCGAGGCCGGCAAGGGCTTCGCCGTGGTGGCCGGCGAGGTGAAGAACGTGTCCGAAAGCATCGACGGCATCACCCAGTCGCTGGAAGCCGAGATGGGCGCCGCCGTGGAGGAACTGGGCAAGCTGGCCGGGCGCCTGCGAGCCGACGCCGCCGAATAATCCCATGACCCAGCGCCCCCGGATGGCCCGACCGCTCGCCCCGTTCGCCCTCGCCGCCTTTCTGGCCCTGGGGGCGGTCCCGGCCCTGGCCGGCTATGACGAGGGCCTGACGGCCTATCAGAAGCGGGACTGGACCTCCGCCATCCGGGAATTCAGGCCCCTGGCCACCCAGGGCAACGCCGCGGCCCAGGCCCGGCTTGGTCACATGCTGTTCGAAGGCCTGGGCGGCACCCGGGACGATGTCGAGGCGCTGAAGCTGCTCAACGCCGCGGCGGCCAGCGGCGATTCCCTGGCCCAGTACTGGCTGGGCAGCGCCTATTTCAACGGCCGCGCCGTTCCCAAGGACATCTCCCAGGCCCTGGTCTGGTTCGGGCGCTCCGCCGACAAGGGCCAGCCGGAAGCCCTGCATGCCATGGGCGAGATTCATTTCAACGGCCTGGGCATCAACAAGGACGAAGGGCGCGGCATCGAATATTTCAAGCGGGGCGCCGAAAAGGACTGGCCGCCCTCCCTCGATCGCCTCGCCCAATATTCCTGGGACGGCCGGGCCATGCCCACCGACAAGGTCAAGGCCCTGGAATACGCCCGCCCGGCGGCCGAGGCCGGACGCCCCGTCGCCCAGTTCATCGTCGGCGTGGCCTATCTGCTGGGCCAGGGCGGCGTGGAAAAGGATGCGGCCAAGGCCGCCCCCTGGTTCCGCAAGGCCGCCGACCAGGGACACCCCCAGTCGCAGCACAATCTCGGCGTCATGTACCTCAACGGCAGCGGCGTCCCGAAATCCCAGGCTGAGGGCTATTTCTGGATGGCCCTGGGGGCCGAACGGGCGCCCGCCAATCTGAAGGCCAATTACGAGAAGGAGCGCGATGCCGCCGGCACGCGCCTGTCGCCGGCCGAGCTTGAGGCCCTTCGCGGCCGGGTCGCCCTGTGGCGCCCCAATGCCGCGCCGGGACAGCCCTCGGCCCAGGTGGTCTCGCCCGCGTCCCGCGCCCCCATGCCGCCGGGACAGCAATCGGCCACCACTCCGCCCCCGGCCACCAGCGGCAAGATCTCGTCCGGATCGGGCTTCGTGGTCTCGGCCGACGGCGTAGTGATGACCAATGCCCATGTGGTGGAGCAGTGCCGCAGCATCACCATCAAGCCCCAGGACGCCCCCGCCCAGGTGGTGTCGTTGAAGGCCAAGGACAGCGCCAACGACATGGCCCTGCTCAAGACCTCGCTACGCCTGCCGGAGGTCGCCCGCTTCCGCCAGGACCGGCCGCTGCGGTCGGGCGACGAAGTGGTGGTGATCGGCTTCCCCCTGTCCTCGCTGCTGTCGCGCGAACCCAATGTCACCGCCGGCGTGGTCAGCGCCCTCAACGGCATGCGCGGCGACCCGCGCCATTACCAGATCACCGCCCCGGTGCAGAAGGGAAATTCCGGCGGCCCGCTCATCGACATGAGCGGCAATATCGTCGGCATCGTGACGTCCAAGCTGAACGCCATGAAGATCGCCGACAAGACCGGCGACCTGCCCCAGAACATCAACTTCGCCATCAAGGCCGATCTAGCGCGGAGCTATCTGGACAGCAACGGCGTGTCGTACCAGACCGCCGAGTCCAGCGCCCAGTTGTCGGTGGCCGACGTGGGCGAGCGCATCAAGCGCGTCACCGTCTTCATCGAATGTCGTATGGAATAGACCGTAGTCTTTTGGGGCTCTCAAAGGACTTGAGCCCCCTTGATCCCCCTCGGCCTCAGGCCCTCTTGCGCACCCAGGGCAGAATACGGCCGCGCATCTTGCGGTCAGTCTTCATGATGTGCTCGGACAGCCAGATGGCCAGGAAGCTGCGCATGCTTTCAGTGGCTACCTTGAGGTCGCCCCACTCGCCGCGCCGGTGCTTGCCCAGGAAGGTTTCCAGGGTGCGGCGTAGTTCGTCGTGCTGGCGCTTGTTCTCGGCGTAGCCTTCGTAGCCGGACTCGAGTTGAGCCGTTTCCTCGCGCTCGAAATGTTCGTTCACATAGGCCTGCAGGCGTTCAAGAATTCGCCCGATTTCCGCGCCATCGACCTGCCCGGACGCCGTCTTGCTGGCGGTTTCGAACTGCCCGACCAGGGCGAACAGCTCCTGGTGATCGTCATCGACCACGTCGATGCCGGTCCGCATGTGCTCCTGCCAGTTTGCCATGCGCCAAATCCTCCTTCCCGACCCAGCGGAAAGGATGCTCCCGAAAGTATTGGTAGGCAAGAAACAGATTATGGCGTCTTGAGATCGAAAGTAGGCCCACCGTTGCGCTGCGTGGCGCGAATGCGCCGGCCGGCATCGGCCTCCAGGTCCATGTTGAAGTCCCGGCGGTAACTGGTGCTGGCCCCCACCGCCTCGTCGACCATCATTCCCAGCACGGCACCGCCACCCGTGAAGACAATGAAGGCGGAATTGGCCCACAACCAGCCGCTGCCACTGGAGGTCAAGGTATGGACGGTGCGGCGATAGCCGGGGGCCATGCAGGTGACGGTGACCGGTGCGGCCTTGTGTGGCACCGACAGGGTCTCCGGCGTGGCGATTTCGGCCGAGAATCCATCGGCTCCGCTCAAGGTGCAGCGCGCCCCGACCGGCTGAGTGGCGATATTAACCTCGGAAGACGGCCCATTGGCCATGGAGGCGCAGCCCGCAACCACAAGTCCGGCCAGAACCACAACCGACAGTGACCTCAAGGCACCATCCCCGCTTCCTGCCGCAGGGACGAGAACGTACGCTGGCGGCGCTGGTACAATTCCAGCAGCTTCCAGCGCGCCACCGGAATGGCGCGTACCATGGCGCCGGGCACCAGCAGAAGCTCGCTGCGCATGGCGGCGACCAGACGCCCCTCCCCTGCCTGGGAGAACAGCACCTCGGACTCGTTCAGGGGCTCGCCGATGCCGCAATACTCCACCACTGCACCATCGAAATAGCGATCGATGCGACCGTCCCGCACCATGAACACGAAGTCCTGGCCGGTCATGTCGATTTCCTCGCCGGTGGCCAGGTAATAGGGCTGGCAGGTCTCGGCGATGCGCACCTCGGTCAGGTTGGACAGGCTTTCGCCGAACAGCCAAGTGTGATTGAAGAAATTACGCAGGTCGGCAAGGCGCGAGATGCGCTCGCTCATCTCGTTGCGCTCCACCAGGCTGCGGTACAGCACGGCGGGGATCTTGAGGGCGCGCACGAAGGACAGCGCCCGATAGGTCTCGAAGGACGGCTCTCCCGACAGGGCATAGGACTCGCCGATCATGGCACCCGCCGAAAGGGTGGCGGTCTGGTCCGAATCCGGCTCGATGGTTTCCACCAGCCCGGTGAGGATCAGGTGCACGTCCTCGCAATAGCTGCCCTCGCGCAGCAGGATGGTTTCCGGATTGAAGGTCACCACAGGGTGATTGAGCAGAATGCGGATCTGATGCTCGGGCACCCCCAGGAAATACTCGGCCAGATAGCCGTGGGCGGCGCGCACCCGGTATTCCTGGTAGGACGGGATCAGGGCGTCCACCGTGCCGAACGGCGCACCGGATCCGATGCTCTTCTGCGCCTTGGTCAGCGCCAAAGCAGTGTGGGACAGAATGATCTTGCCCGACTGGTCCTCGCGGAAATCCTCGGCGCAGCCATGGATCAGGCCGCCGCCGATATCCAGCTTCTTGACGTCGGCGGGCACCAGGTAATCTGCGCAGACCTGGGTCATAAGCTCGCTGCTTATGCCGTGGCGGGTCTCGTCGTCGTCGACCATCTGGCCCAGCACGTCCAGCGAGACGATGTCGGCCATATGGGCGTAGGACCGGAAGCCGTCCTCCCACGGGGTGCGGAAGTGAAACACGGTGGTTTCCACCGGGTGGGGAGAGAAGATGGGACGCACCTCCAGCCCGTCGATATCGTTCCAGACTCCCAGGGACAGATCGCAGATCTCGAAATACTCGCCGAAGGAATCCTCGCCGATATTGGTCAGCGCCGCCAGCTTCTTGGCCACCGAAGAGCGCACCGCCGGCAGGGCGTAATACTTGATGCGATGATCGGCGCGGAACAGGGTGGTCAGGCCGCAGAAATGGTCGTCATGGCAATGGGTGTGAAAGATGCCCTCCACCTCCTGCACGCCGATACCCAGCGCCTGCAGCGCCGAATGGATGTTGGGACCGGCGTCGATCAGGTAGATCTTGCCCTGGAACATCAGAATGGAGGACATGGCTGCCCGTTCCGGGTCCCAGCCGTCGCCCTCGCCCGAATGGACCACCGAGAAATACTCGCGCTCCAGGTCGTGATAGCCCAGGTGATAGGGAGTCTCGTAGGTATGGCCCGCCGCCAGATTGAGATCGACCATGGCCGTCTCGCCGTCATAGGCGAATTCGAAGATGTTGAGTTCCAGGCGCCGCACCGTCACGCCGCCGGGCAGGATGACCGGGCCGTCGCCGATGATGCAGGTGTCGATCAGGTCCTGGGGAGGCCGGATGGCCCCAAAGGCGAAGCGCAGCTTCATGCGCATCCACTCGGCAGCCATGTCCTCAGGAACACCGACGGCCATCATTTCTTCTTCAGACAGCAGGCCGTAATTGCCGCGCATGACGTATTCCATCTGCGCCTCGACCTGCTGGGCCAGTCCCAACAGCAGCGGCTTGCGCCCCGAGCAATTGGGGTGGCCTGGAATGATCATGCCCTGGCGATAGAGCATCTGCAGGATGGGGAATTCGGACAGGTTGGAAAAGGCGCCGTTCTGCAGCGGCACGTCTGACAGCAAGATGGCGTTGGGGCCGGTCTCGAAGGCGACGCCGGCCCGCTCGGTGGGAACGATCAGGCCGCGCTTGATCAGGTGCTTGACGCTGTCGGCGGGACAGCCGCACAGGACGCGCAGATCCGCCTCCGGGACCTCGACCCAGCTGATTCCCGACGATACAGCGACCACACGCATGCGGCTTCCCCCCACAGGACCGCTTTCCGGCGCCGGCTTGGACTGACGCCCCAATTTCGCCATCAGCCGCCGACCATGAAAAATGCCGACCAGATATACGGCATGCTCCACTGGCTGTTACGCAGCATTTCCAGTTGAGCCTCCCGCAAGGCGTCATGCGGAGTCTTGCCCGCCAGAAGCCTTTTGTAAAGGGCCGCCATCAAGGTCTGGGTTCCGGCGTCGCTGACTTCCCACAGAGAGGACACCACCGAGCGGGCCCCGGCCTCCTGGAAGGAACGGCGCAGACCGTAGACGCCCTCACCCTCATGCACCTCGCCCAGGCCGGTTTCGCAGGCCGACAGAATGGCCAGCTGCGTCCCAGTCAGGTCGAGGCCCAGGACCTCAAGCGCCGTCAGCACGCCGTCATTGTCGGTGTCGATGTCGCCCAGTACCTGGGCGTTGGAGTTGATGCCGGCAAAGGCCAGTCCGGCGCGCAGCAGCGGATTGTCGCCGGGCGGCGGGAACTGGAAGTCCGACGAGCGCTGCAGCTTCAGCAGGCGCTTGCGGAGCGTGTCGTCGGCCTTGAGGAAGAAGCCGTGGGTAGCGATGTGCAGAACCTCGGGCGGCTGCTCCAGCTCGCGCAACACCTTCTCCTGGGCGGTGCCCTTGGAGTAGATGGCCGTCGGCTTGCCCTGGTTCTCCACGGTCTTGACGATCAGTTGGCCTTCCTTCTCGGCGCCGGGCAGCGGGTCGAATTTAAGGCCGCGCATGCCGCTCATGCCGCGCACCGACGACTGGACATCGTTGCCGGCCGAGCGCGAGCGCGCCTTTTCCAGGGTGGCCTTGCCCGTCACTTCCTCGGTGTTGTAGTCGGGACCGGCATTGATGAGATAGCCGCCCTTGGCCGCCGGAATGGAGGACGGCAGCAGGTCGCGGCTGGAATTCAGCACATGCAGGTCGATGCGCTCGATCAGGTATTTGCGGTTGGGCTCCACCATGGCGCTGATGGGGGCGATGTTCAGCATGCCGTCGGGAATGATGTAGACCTTGGTCCGCCCACCCAGGGCGCGCTCCAGGGGCTGCCAGATCAGCTTGTGCACCTGCTGGCCCACATCCAGCAGATCGTCCATCTCGATCTCTTCATTCTGGATGTCGGTGCGGTACTTGACGATGATGTCGTCGATGGTCTTCACGGAATCGTACTTCACCAGGCCATAGACCGGATTGTCGCCGTCCTTGCGCAGCGTGGCGGCCACCAGCTTCTGCTTGCCGTCCTCGCCATAGATGAAGAAGTCCACCACCACCGCATTGGCGGGCATGGCCTTGACCAGATCATCCAGGGCGATAGGGGCCACCGATTGCTGGAAGCGGGTGGAGGAACGGCCCAGGGCGCCCTGAAGATCGTTGATCTTCTCTTCCAGGCCGTTGATCACCTCGACGTGATTGTCCTTGGTCTCCTCGGTGGGACCGGACAGGGTCAAGGCGGCAAGCCGCTTCCTGACCTCGGCCAGTTCCTCGGTCAGCTTGGTCAGTTCGGGATCGCGCGACAGGCGGGTCACCTGCTGGATCTCGGACGCCACCTTGAGCAGCAGGCCCTTGCGGTTGAGGCTGACCTCCATCAGCGCCTTGCCCGCCGTGGGTTCGTCCAGCCGGGTCAGCAGCGCCACATAGGCGGCCAGTTCCGGCGCATGCAGGCGGACATAGCCTTCGCGCGCATTGTCGCCGGTGACGTAGAGCACCCGGTTGAGGAATTCGGTGCGGCGCTTGAACGTGGTTTGGCGGGTGGCGAAGGCGGCCTTGATATCGCCCATGTCCTCCTGCACCCCGGCCAGGGTGTTCAGCGTCTCGAAGGTATAAGGATGGGCCGGACCCATCACCGCCTCGTCGCCGGCCAGGGTCTTGACCAGCAGCGCCTCGGCCTCCTTCAGCTTCTTCTGGGTGCGGTACAAGGCCGCCAGATCATGCATGGAGCGCAGCGTATCCAGGTGCTTCTCGCCCAGCACCGAACGCCGACCGGCCAGGGCGGTGTCGAAGGCCTTTTCCGCCTCGCCCAGCTTGCCCTGCTTGTGCAGGGCGCGGGCAAGGTTGTTCAGCGCCTTCAGGGTGTTCTGGTGCTTGGGCCCATAGGCCTTGACCCAGGCCTCGTGCACCGTCTTGAACATGGGGGCGGCACGGTCGTACTCGCCCTTCAGCATGTAGAGATAGGCCAGGTTGTTGGTGGCGGCGATGGTATCGGGATGCTTCGGCCCGATGGTCTTGCCGAACACCGTGATGACGCTCTGGTACAACGGCTCGGCCTTGTCGAACACGCCCTGGCTTTCGTAAAGCAGCGCCAGATTGTTCATGGTGGTCAGCGTCGCCGGATGGGTCTCGCCGAACGCCTTGCGCCCGCCGTCCAGGGCGCCGCGCAGGAAGGGCTCGGCCCGCTCGTAGATGCCTTCCTTTTCGAGGATCTCGCCCACATTGTTGGCGGCGATCACCGTGGAGCGGTGGTCGGTGCCCAGAACCTTGCGGTAGCGCTCCCACGCCTCCATGAAGGTCTTTTCCGCCTCCAGCAGACGGCCCTGCTTGCGGTAGATGGAGGCCAGCGACGACAGCGCCGCCACGGTGTTGGGATGGGCGGCGCCCAGGGCGGTGGTCTGGGCGTCCAGCACCTCCTTGGCCATCTTCTCGGCGGCATCGTATTCGCCGCGATCGTCCAGAACGTCGGCCAGATCGCCCTTGGCCGACAGCAGGTTCTGCTGGTCGTTGGCGGTCTGGGCGTCGCGCACGGCGGATTCGAGGATCTGTTGCGATTCGGCCAGACGGCCCTGACGATGATAGAGGCCACCCGCCTCGACGCGGGTGGAAAGGCTCAGCGGGTCGGTGGGCGCCACCGCCAGCTTCTGAATGGCTACCGCCTGATCCAGCAGGGTGGCGGCGGCGGTGTAATCGCCCTGGACGCGCTTGAAGGCGCCCTGGCTCGCCAGACAGCGCGAGAATTCCCCATGGGCCTCGCCATAGACCTTGCGGCTGGCGGCACAGGTCGTCTCCAGCAGCTTGTCGGCGTCCTTGGTCTTGGAGGCGTTGATCTGCAGCCGCGCCAGGGACAGTTGCAGGCCGAGAGTCTGGGGATGCAGAGCCCCCAGCCCGGCGGTCGAAGCCTTGACGGCGGCTTCGTAGACCTTGGCGGCCTGATCGTATTTGGCCTGGGATTGGTAAAGCCCGGCCAGGGCCTGGCTCACCTTGACCGTCTCGGGATGGGCGTCGCCCAGCGCGGCCTGGGAGAGTTTCACCGCCAGGGCGTAATTGGCCTCCGCCTCCTCGATGCGTCCGGCCAGATGCTGCAGGGCGGCCAGATCGGTGGCGCTGATGATGGTGGCAAGGTGCCCCTCGCCCAGATTGTCCTTGGCCACCGACAGGGCCTGGGCCGCTTCGTCGACGGCCTTGGGCAGGTCGCCGCCGCCCGCCGAGGCGATGGCCTGCTGGTGGACCCGGTTCCACAGCATGGCGGCGCGTTGCTTGGGCTGAGGCACGGCCGAAGCCGCCTGCTGCTTTTCCGCCACCCAGGCGGGCAGGACCGAGCGGGCCTTGGTGATCTCGGCGTCCAGACGCTGAACGTCGGCGCCCTTGCCGGCCTGCATGGCCTGGCGCGCCTGCGCGATCAGGTCATCGGCCGATTGGGCGAAAGCCGGCGAAGCGGCGACCAGCACCGCCAGCGCGGCGCCACCCAGCAACGTCAAGGCACGCGAAGCCATCATCGAACCCTCTCCCTTCTACCGGCCGGCTTCCCCAAGCCTTCGCCGAGGCCCCAGGCGACCGGAGCCTAGCTCTTTTCCTTGTGGGTGTAGACGCCGTCCCAATCGGTGCCCGGCGGCTCTTCCATGAAGTGCTCGATACGGCCGAGATAGATCTTGTAGATCACCCGCTCCGGATCGGAATTGTGCAGTTCCTGGAAGGCCATGCGGGCGGCATCCCATTTCTGCTCGCGGAACATGGCCAGCGCCGCCAGATGCTGCGACAGCCGGGCCACGGTCTCGGCATCCACCTCGCCCTCGAAGCCCAGGGGCTCGTACAGGCGGACCGGAGTGTCCTTGCCCTTGACTCGCACCAGGTCGATCTCTCGGCTGATCAGGCCGGGAACCGCCGCCTGGGTGTACTCGGTGACCATCATGTTCACGCCGTACTGCTTGGTCAGGCTTTCCACGCGCGAGCCCAGGTTGACCGCGTCGCCCAGCACCGTGTAGGCCATGCGGAAGTCCGATCCCATGTTGCCCACGTTCATGATGCCGGTGTTGAGGCCGATGCCCACCTTGATGGGCTTCCAGCCACGGGCGACGAAGTCGTCCTTCAGCTCCTCCATCTTCTTGACCATGCCCAGTGCCGCCTGGACGGCATGGCGCGCATGGTCGGGGTCGTGCAGCGGCGCACCCCAGAAGGCCATGATGGCGTCGCCCATATACTTATCGATGGTGCCGCGGAAATCATGGATCACATGGGTCATGGGGCTGAGGAAGGCGTTCATCAGCACCGTCAGCTGCTGCGGCGCCAATCCCTCGGAAATGGTGGTGAAGCCACGGACGTCCGAGAACAGCACGGTCATCTCGCGGGATTCACCGCCCACGGTGACCTGCTGGCCGGTCTTGTTCATCTCCGCCACCAGTTCCGGCGGGATGTATTGGCCGAAGGTTTTGGCGATCTGCTGCTTCTGGTTCCGCTCGATCAGGTACTGGCGGAACTCCACCAGAAGATAGGACAGCACCAGGGCGAGAACGCCGTAGGACATGGAAATCACCACGCCCAGATGGACGTAAAGCGCGCTGGCCGACACAATGAAGCCGACGCCTAAGGCCACCACGAACATACCGCGCAGCAGCGGCCGGGTGAGATAAAGGGACAGCAGCAGCATGGCCAGCAGCAAGACGACGGGCGCCACGGAATCCATCACCGGGCCGGCGCCGCGCAGGGGCGCGCCCTTGAGGATCGAACTGATGGAATCGGCGATGATCTCCACCCCATAGACCATGCCGACGGGAGTATCGAACCAGTCGTGGGACACCTCGGAGGTGTCGCCCAGCACGACGATCTTGTCCTTCACCCAATATTCCAGCTCGGCCAGTTCGCGCTCGTCCAGGCCAGAGATATCAAGGAACTCCAGGGCGGACAGGCCGGCGGACTGGCTGAGAAAGCGGGTGCCGGTGGGCAGCGGCGGGAAGTCGATATAGAGCTTGTGCTCATGGTTCAGCGGGACCCGAAGCTCGCCCAGCACCAGGGTGGTGCCGTCCAGCCGGGGCTCGACGCCGAGATACATGGCAGCGGCCTTGACCGCGAAGGGCCAGCCGCCCTTCTCCGCCGTCATCTCGGGGAACACCCGCAGCCGGGACAGGCTGGTGATCAGCTTGGAATTGGACTGGATGTTCGTGTAGGCGCTGGCCGACGCCTGATCAAGCAGGGTGGTCGGGTAGTTGATCTTGGCGAATTTTCCGTCCCGGAACTCGCCCTGGGCCACCAGCACGGTATTGCCGGCATCGCTCAGCGCCTTGGCCAGGGCCGGGTCCTCGTTATACGAGGAGGGGAAATCCATCAGCATGTCGACGGCGATGACCTTGGCGCCCAGCGCCTTCAGGTTGGTCACCATGGTGCCGATATCGGTCCGCCGCAGCGGGAAGCTCTTATAGGCCTTGAAGAAGGCCTCGTCGGTATTGACCACCACCACTTCGGGCGAGACGGCCAACTTCTTGGCATCGCCATAAGCCAGCCTCAGCTGGTGGCGGAAGGACAGCGTCTGATCCTCCAGCAGGGCGAACCATTCAAAATGCTGCGCGGGGATGGCGACCAGAAACAGGATGAGGGTGAAGAGAATGTCGTATCGCTTGGCCATGCCGCTCCCCGGAATCGCGAGGGGCGCCCTCCTCGCGGAAGAGGGCGCCCCAATTGGTCAGTTGGCGTTGAGCTTGTCGTTGTAGACCAGCGCTTCCTTCTGCTTCAGCTCGACCAGCTTCAGCTCGTTGTAGGCGCGGATCAGCAACGGACGCATCTCGTTGTCGTCCTTGTTCTCATCAAAATACTTGCGATAGAGATCCATGGCGGCGACGGTCACGCCCTTCTCGTCCAGCAGGTTGGCCACCGAGAAGTCGTCCTTGGCGTTGATGGCGCGGATCTTGGCGATATTGTCGCCAAGAGCCTTATCCTCGGCCGCGGACAGCCACATGATGGCACCCTCCTTGTCGGCCTCGGCCACCTTCTGGCCGTTCTCCAGCACCGCCACGGTGAAGCTGTGCTTGCCGGGCGAAAGCTCGGGAACCTTGAAGCGGACCAGATCGCCGTCCACGCCGGCCACCTGATGGGCGGTGCCGTCGATGGTCAGCACGAAGCCATGGCTCTTGCCGAAGCTCTGCCAGGCCAGCTCGGGATAGGTCGCCGACAGGGTCACCTGCTGCACGACGCGCAGCTTGATGGCGCCTTCCTTGGCGACGCCGCGACGCACCGTGGTGTATCGCTGGGCCTCGGCGAAGCGGTTGCCGAGACCGGCCACCAGATCGCCGGAGGCGGCTTCCGGGGCGGAGAGCTTGCCGCTCACCACCTTCAGGGCATTGCCGGCCACTTCGATCTGGCTGCCCGACGAGATGGTCTGGGCCATGTTGGTGGCCTGATCGACCAGCTTGCCCGAGCCGTCCGAGCCGGTGCGGATCATGTCGCCGGCAAACAGGTACTTGTTGCGGGTGACGGGCTTCCACGCGGTGCCGTCACGGCTGTGCTCCACGGTGCCGCTGACCTGCATCAGCAGCGAAACCGGCGGGTCGGCGGCCAGAGCCCCAGTGGGGACCTGGGAAATCAGCAGCCCAACCGCGAAAATCAAGGCAGCGAAAAGTTTGCTCTTCATCTTGGCCTCCTTAGCCGATCTTCAGGAGTTTAGCACAGAAGGCGCACCGCCATAATCAGGCGGGCACACTACTCCGTCAAACTTCGTTACCAATCCCTGCTCTGGCTCGAACCCTCCCCGCACCGGAATCGCCCCTCCTCGTCCCCAGGGGTCGATGATCTTCAGTGACCACTTATACCAAGAGTATACGTGCTTTCCTTCAATGAGCCGAGATCATTTTGAAGCGCCGCTCGTCGTCCAGAGCCCCGGCCAGCATGGTGGGGTTGAGGACCATGCATCGCTCTTCGCCGGCCCGCGCCCGCTCGGCCAGACAGGTGTCGATGGCCCGGCGTTCGGGCAGTCCGACGATCAGCCCGCGATAGCGCAGCATGCCGTCGCGCGGCTTGATCACCACCATGGCCGAGCCGCCGCCCAAGCGCCCCCGCATCTCGCGGTGCGCCTTGTCGAGGTCGCGGCGGACCTTGCCCAGGTCCCGGCCGAAGGCGACTTCCAGCCCCCACCCCCCCGGCGGGACGCGCCGCGGGCCGATCGCCATCTCGGGGGCACCGGACTTGCCGCCCCGGGCATAGCCGCAGGCTCCCATCGAGTGATCCGGCGGTGCCCCGCCGCCATTGCTCAGCCCGGCCAGCGGCCGCCCGGCCGTGGGCGTGGCCTGCAAAGCCTGATCCATCAGGCGCCGGATGGCCCCCAGCCGCTGAGCTGAGGATTCCGCTCCCATCACCACGGCCAGGGCCCGCCGGCCGCCCCGATGGGCAATGGCCACCAGATTGTATCCCGCCGAGCAGGTGAAGCCGGTCTTCATGCCCTCGGCCCCGGCATAGGCGCCGAGAAAACCGTTGACGGTGGGCAGCACCCGGCCCTTCCAGGTGGTGTCCCGGCTGGAAAACAGCGGACGGAAGGTCGGAAAGTCCCGTTCGATGGCCATGGCCAGCACGGCCATGTCGCGGGGCGAACTCACATGCCCTCCGGCGGTCATGCCCGAAGCATTGCGGAACGACGACGAGGTCATGCCCAGGCGCGCCGCCTCCTCGGTCATGCGGCTGGCGAAGGCCGACTCGCTGCCCCCCACGTGTTCGGCCACCGCCACGGCGGCATCGTTGGCCGAGCGCACGATCATGGCCTTCAGCGCCGCCCCCAGGGTGATGCGCTCTCCCGGCCGGAGGTCGAGGCTGGCGCCTCCCTGCGAGGCCGCCCGCTCGGACACCGTGATGACATCGTCCTGCGACACCTTGCCGGCCTTGATGGCGGCAAAGGCCACATAGGCGGTCATCATCTTGGTCAGCGAGGCCGGATGATGGGGAGCCCCGCCCCGGCTCTCGGCGATCACCGCGCCCGAACCCAAATCAACCGCCAGGAAGGCGGCCGATTCCGCCCGGGCCGCCCCGGCGGCCAGACCGAGTCCCAAAGCCAGCGCCGCCACGCGCCGGGCCATTCCACTTGAGTTGCTCAACATGCCCTCACCATCGCGCCCCGGCGCCCAACTTGCAACCCCGCCCGATGCGTCGCCCCGGCGGCTATCCCAAGGAATTAACCGCTGTGAAACGTTGAAATGCCACAATGGGCACTGTGCAGGCTTCACTCGGCCGGCATTTCAGGGTTAAGTGATGACCGGGGGGAGTGCGCCTCCGACCGGCATGCGGGATGGCAAGCAACGTGAACAACGGGGCCGCAATAGGCGACGACCAGGACCTGGATCGGCAGTCGCCCGGTTTTATCAGGCAATTCATTCGCCTGGCCGGTCCCTATTGGCAATCGGGCGAGAAGTGGAAAGTGCGCGGCCTGGCCGCCCTGCTGCTCGGCCTGACCGTGGCCCAGGTGGTCATCCCCATTCTGATCAATCTGTGGAGCGCCGAACTGTTCGACGCGCTCGAGCAGAAATCCATGGAGAAGTTTTTCGCCCAGATCGCCGAGATCGGGCTGATTCTGGTCGCCTCCATGACGGTGACCGCCCTGCATCTGAAGGTGAAGCGCACCATCCAGCTGAGCTGGCGCCGCTGGCTGACCCGCAGGCTGCAGGACAACTGGATGGCCATGGGCCACCATTACCAGCTCATGCATATGCCGGGCGATCACGACAATCCCGACGGCCGTATCGCCGAAGACATCCGGCTGACCACCGAGACCGCCATCGACCTGATCCACTCGCTGTTTTATTGCGCCCTGCTGCTGGCCAGCTTCGTGCAGATCCTGTGGACGCTGTCGGGCGATCTGATGCTCAACCTCGGCGGGATCGAGCTGTCCATTCCCGGCCACATGGTCTGGGTGGCCTTGATCTATGCCTCGGCGGCCTCGTCGCTGGCCCTGTGGGTGGGGCGCCCGCTGATCGGCGCCACCGACCGCCGCCAGACGGCCGAAGCCAATTTCCGCTTCGGTCTGGTGCGCGCCCGCGAGAATTCCGAAGCCATCGCCCTGCTGCACGGCGAAGTGGGCGAGCGCCGCCGCTTCTCTGAACTGTTCCGCGGCATCGAGGGCGCCTGGAATCGCCAGACGGCGGGCCTGACCCGCCTGTTCCTGTTCACCTCGGGCTATGCGGTGTTCTCCACCGCCTTCCCCATCCTGATCGCCGCGCCGCGCTACATTTCCGGCGACATTTCCCTGGGCCACCTGATGCAGACCGCCCAGGCCTTCCAGCAATTGTCCCAGGCCCTGTCCTGGCCGGTGGACAATCTGCAGCGGGTGGCCGAGTGGCGGGCCTCGGTCGAGCGCGTGCTGTCCCTGCACGACGCCCTGCAGGCGCTCAGGGACGACGCCTCGCGGCCCGACGCCCATACGGTCATCGTCCAGAAGGCGGCCATTCCCACCCTGTGCTTCCATGACCTGACCATCGCCAATTCCGACGGCACCGTGGTGATCGAGGGCTTCAGCGCCGAAATCGTCGGTGGCGAGCATGTGCTGATCGGCGGCGATCCCGGGGCGGCGGTCAAGCTGTTCAAGGTGGTGGCGGGGCTGTGGCCCTGGGGACGCGGCACCGTGGACCTGCCTTGCGACGCCCACATCTTCTTCATGCCGCAGCGTCCCTACATGCCCATCGGCACGCTGCGCAGCGTGCTGACCTACCCTTCCGCCACGGAGTGCTTCCCCGACGACCAGTTGGAAGGTGCCCTGGACCGGGTGGGCCTCGGCCATCTGATGCCGCGCATCGACGACACCGCCCTGTGGGAGCAGAACCTCACCGCCGGCGAGCAGCAGCGCCTGGGCTTTGCCCGCCTGCTGCTGCACCGCCCCAAATGGGTGTTCCTGCAAGAAGCCACCGACGCGCTCGACCCCGAGGGCGAGCGCAAGCTGATGCAGTTGCTCAACGACGAATTCCCCACCGCCTCCATCCTCACCGTGGGCTTCCACGCCGAGCTGGAGCAGTACCACCAGCGCAAGCTGACCCTGACGCCGTCGCCGGACGGCACCATCCTGGTGCGCGAAAGCCGCAAGGACTGGAACCAGCCCAAGCGCGGCATGAACTGGGGCGGACGCCTGTTCGGCAACCTGCTGCGCCGGGGCGAACGCCGCGCCCTGTCCGACGGGCTGACCAAGCGCGGGGATAAGCGGCGGTAAGTTGTGGGCTGCCGCCCACGCCCGCTCGGGGCCATAGGCCCCAAACCCCTTTCATGAAATCAAAATGGGGTCCGGGGCATCGCCCCGGATGGGTTCGGGCAATAGCCCGATTACTTCCTCTGACCCTTGATCATGTCCCGGTACCACTTGCCGGAATTCTTCAAGGTGCGCTTCTGGCTGTCGAAATCCACGTGGTAGAGACCGAAGCGCGGGCCATAGCCCGAGCCCCACTCGAAATTGTCGAGCAGCGCCCAGACGAAATAGCCCCGCACGTCGGCGCCTTCGGCCACCGCGTCCAGCATGGCCTGCTGGTATTCGCGGAAATAAGCGAGACGGTGGGTGTCGTCGACCACGCCGTTCTCGTCGGGCGTGTCGCTACCCGCCCCCCCGCCACAGCCGTTCTCGGTGACATAGACCGGCAGGCCGTAACGCCGGGTCAGGGTCAGCAGTTCGTCCTTGAACACCTCGGGGAAGATGGGCCAGCCCACTTCCGGGTGGTTGGCGGATTCGGGCGGCGCCCCCCAGCCATAGCCCCAAGTGGTGGCCGGATCGGCCTTGGCGTAGATAGGGCCGTAATGGTTGAGGCCCATCCAGTCGGTGGGGCGGCAGATCCGCGCCAGATCGCCGGCCTGGACATAGGGCTCCACGTCGCGGGCCATGATCTCGGGATAATGGCCCAGATGCTGCGGGTCGCAGAACACCCCGTTCCAATGGGCGTCGAGCAGGTCGGCCGCCGCCTGGTTCTCGGCCAGCCCGCCTTCGGGCCGCACGATCTGGCGGTTATGGATGGCGCCGATGGACACGTCCTTCACATGATCGCGCAGCACGTCGACGCCCATGCCGTGGGCCAGATTGACGTGGTGGATGGCCTTCATATGGGCGGCCCGGTCGGTCACGCCGGGCGCCGCCCAATCGATGGCGTAGCCGAACATGGTGAACACCGAGAACTCGTTGAAGGTGGCGAAGTGCTTGACCCGGTCGCCGTATCTCTTGGCCGCCAGCACGGCGTAATCGGCGAACCAGCCGGCGCAGTCGCGGTTGGTCCAGCCGCCCAGGTCGTCCAGCGCCTGGGGCAGGTCCCAATGATACAGGCAGACCCAGGGCGTGATCCCCGCCTCCAGCACGCCATCGATCAGCCGGTCATAGAAGTCGAGGCCCTTCTGGTTGACCGGCCCCTTGCCCTTGGGCAGCAGGCGCGGCCAGGCGATGGAGAAGCGATAGGCGTCGACGCCCAAATCCTTGATCAGCCCCACATCCTCGGGCCAGCGGTGATAATGGTCGCAGGCCACGTCGGCATTGGCGCCGGTCCACACGCCGCCTTGCAGACGGCACCGGGTGTCCCAGATGCTGAGGCCGCGCCCATCCTCCTTGGTGGCGCCCTCCACCTGAAAGGCCGAGGTGGACACCCCCCAGACGAAATCCGGCCGCAGGCTGGTGATGTTCTTGTTCCCGGCGCCCATGATCCCCTCCCGGATGGCTGATCTCCGGAAAATCTTCCCACCCCGGCAAGACGCCGTCAAGGTACGGGGCCGTCAGCCCCGCCTCTCTTCTTTTCAAATAAAAAGGAGGTTCGGAGGATTTCCTCTGAGCAGGTCCGGGCAGCAGCCCGGCTTCCTTTACCGTCCCGCCATCACCTCAATGCTGCCGATCATCTTGGTGTGCCCGAGACCGCAATACTCGGCGCACTGGATGCGCACCCGCCCCGAAGACGGCGCGGTCAGGGTCACCACCCGGGCGACGCCGGGGTTCAGCAGCACTTCGGCCTCGCCGATGGCCGCCGAGTGGACGGTGTCCTCGGCCAGCAGGTGCAGACGGTAGGTCTTGCCCGGCTCCAGCTCCAGGGCCGGGCTGAATTCCCAGCGCTTGACCAGCATGGGAATATCCGAGCCGGCCGGCGGATGCACCACGGGAATGCCGTCGATGCTTTGTCCGGTGCCATGGGCGGCCAGCAGGGCCAGATGGCGGCCATGGAACTCGGCCACCTCCGCCCTGTAGGACTCGGCCGGCAGGATATCGAGACCGCCGGTGCGGCCCATCAGCCAGCCCAGGGCGAGGAGCAGGGTGGCGGCCAGCAAGGCGATGGGAGCGAAGCCCTTAAGCATGGTCCTCCTCCCCCCGCTTGAGCAGCCGGGCCAAGGCCATCCACACGAAGATCACGCCCCCCAGCACCGCCAGCCCGGTTCCCATACCGACCACGCCCATGGAGACCTTCTTCCACAAGGTGTCGAGCCCCTGGTCGACGCCGGTGGTCTTGCGCGGCACGCCGGCGGCACCGGCCAAGAAGAAGCCCAGCGCATGGACCAGCTGGCCCCAGCCATAGAGATGGAATTGCAGCCGTACGCCCCGCCCCGTCCCGATCCGGCGCCCCAGGGCCGGCAGCAGGTGCACCAGCACCAGGCCCATCAGGCCCAGTTGCACGCCGCCGATGACGGCGTGGTAGTGGGACGGCGTGCGGGTATCAGCCACGCCGAGAAAGAACCCGGCAAAGCCGCCGATGGCGAAGACGAACAGCGACAGCGCCAGGACAGGAAGGCGGGCGAGCGCCAGTCGCGCGGCCCCCGCGCCAGCTTCCAGGCCAGCCCCATTCCCATAACCAGCGGCGGCAGGGGCAGCCCGACCCAGAGGAGACGGGTGAACACCTGCCGATGCTCCAGCCCCAGCACGTCGCCGCCCACCAGATAAATCAGCGGCGAGACCACGGCGAACAGGGCCAGGGCGGCAAAGCCGGCACGGCCCAGGCCGGACGGCACCGGCCCGGCGCCGAAATGGCTCTCGGACAGGGCCTGCCAGGCGATCATCAGGATCATGGTGTTGACCAGTTGCAGCACATGGCCGCCGCCCCAGAACACCCGCTCGTTGAACAGATCTGAATCGGTCCCCGCCGGAATCAGCGCCCAGGCGATCAGGAAACAGGCCAGGGCGGCCAGATAGGCCAGACCGGCACAGGCGATGCCGAACGGCACCACCCGCTGGCTGCGCAGCACCGGCAGCAGCCGCAGGCAGGCCAGGGCCACGCCGGCGGCGTGCACACCCAGGCCGATATAGAACAGCCTGTGCCCGACCACCGGGACATAATTGTTGAGCGACGGCTCGCCCTGATCGGCCAAAGCCGGAATCAGTAGCAGAGCCACGCCCAGACTGCCGAGCCCCAGGGCGATGCGGCCGAGGACGTCACCCTTGGGACAGGGTGGCGCCGCCATGGCCGACAGCGCCCCCAGGGCAGCCAGGAACCACACCTCGAACGACAGCACCACATGGGTGACCAGGGCGCGGTAGAAGAAGTGCGGCCCCCAGGGCAGCCAATCCTGCACCTTGGGGGTACGCGACAGCCCCAGCGCCAGGGCCAGAAGCCCGGCGATGGCCAGCGAGCCGATGGCCAGCAAGGCCCAGCCGCGCAACTCGGCGCGGCGGGCCGCCGACAATTCCCCCAGCCTCCAGGAATGATCCATTGGTGACGCCTACTTGAACTCGAACTTGCCGTTCTCTTCGTCGAAATCGACCACGAAAACCTGGCGTGGCGCAAGCTCGACGGTCACCTCGGCCACCTGATCGAAGACCTTGGGGTCGTTGCCGTCGCGCATGCGGGCCTGAATCACATGGCGCCCGGCCTTGATTTCCCGCGAGTCGTAGAAGCGCGACCGCCCGTCGCCGGACAGGCCGGCGGGCTTGGCGCTTTGCGAGAAGACCTTCACGCCGTCGATGTCCATCTCCAGCAAGACCGCATTGCGCTCGCGGCCGCAAGACTGCTTGGCCCGCATATTGGGCGGCAGCTTGGCCAGTTCGTCGGCTGAACGCTCCTTGCACTCGCCCATCTTCTGGCCGGCATGAGTCAGCGACAGCTTCAGCAGGGCGTTGGCCGGATCATGGTGGCGGTAGACCGGATTGGAGGCGAAATAGGCGATCATCACGGCGAAGGCGGTATAGGCCACCGCCTGACCGGCAATATGACGGGGCTTGATCATTCCGCCACCCTCCGCTTGGTGGATTCGGGACGTTCCATGGGCGCAAGCTCCTCCAGCGCCACCCGGAAAGCGGCCAGTTCGGCCATCAGGGCCTTGGTCTCGGTGCTGGCGGCCCAGAACAGGCGCACCCGGTCACGCGGCACGGCGCCGCGCAGCTTGGGCACCCGCTCACCGTTCATGCGCAGCTCGGTCCATTCCGGACCCAGGCGATAGAAGCACTCGCCCGGACGGCAGGCGGTGACCAGCACGCCGTCGGCCAGGTCCTTGTTGAACACGTAATCGATCAGCGAGGGCGGCATCATGCCGGTGCAATGGAGCGGCAGAACGCCCACCGACGGCCCCTTGAGGTGATCCAGGACCGCTCCGTGCTCGCAGCCGATGATCAGGACACGGTTCTTGCCCACCAGCCCATGGGTGCGCGCCGACACCCGCTTCACCATCAGGTCGAAGGTGAAATCGGGAATGTCGATGGCGGTCTGGCGGGTCTCGCCCGTATGGGGCAGGAAGGGATTGGTCTTGTTGCACGAGGCCATGCACATGCCGCAGCTGGTGCACAGATCGGGCTGCATCACCGCCAGCTTGGGGCTGGAGTGCAGCCCGTCGGTGCGCGGACGCAGCACCACGGCGCCGAAGGGGCAATCCGAAGCGCAATTGCCGCAGCCGTTGCACAGGTCGGAGGTGACCACGGCGGCGGCCCGGCGCTTGCGGCGGAACGCCATCCACGGCATCAGCGACAGGAACAGCGAGGCGCCGATGGACACCGCCCAGGTGACCAGCGGCCCCTTGGCGTCATACAGCGGATAAAGCGCCATGAAGTACCAGTCGGGGTTCAGGTCGCCGATGGCCTTGCCCAGGTCGGCGGCGGGATGGCTTTGGGCCGGGTGCAGCAGCGACAGCGCCACCAGCATGATCGAGCTGCCAATGACCAGCGGCCGGGGCGGATTGGTGTTGGCGCGGTTGATGCGCAGGATATGCACCCACATGGCCATCAGCAGGAACAGCGGCACGGCGATGTGGATGAAGATCAGCAGGGTGAAGAAACGGTCGGTCAGCGCGCCGGGATTGAGGAAGTTGCGCGCGATGCTCTGTCCGAAGATGCCGAGGAAGTCCATCCACTCGGCGGTGCCGATGGCCAGATACTGGGCCAGTTCATCCCACACCAGCCAATAGCCGGTGATGCCCGAGCTGAACACCATCCAGATCAGCGGCACGCCGGTGAACCAGGCGAACCAGCGGGCGCCGTGATAGCGGTCCAGGCACCATTCGCGCACCAGATGCAGCATCATGGTCAGCACCATGGCATCCGAGCCGTAGCGGTGCAGCGAGCGGATCAGGCCGCCCCAGTACCACTGCTCCCTCGAGATGTACTCGATGGAGTTCCAGGCGCGCACCGCGCTAGTGTCGTAGGGCACGAACAGGTACAGCCCCGACGCGCCGACGATCCAGAAGAAGAACCAGGACATGGCGCCCAGGCAGTACATGGGATTTGATTCCCGGCCCACCAGCATGTCCCAGCCGCTTTCAAGGCGGAAGAGGCCCGCTCTGACGGCGGATTTGATTGGATTAGACAAGGCGATATTTCCTTTTCGTTTCCATTTTTTTCCTCACGCCGACGGCTGGCGCGGCACCCTTTTGCTGTCGCGCCACATGCGGATGGTCATCCAGATGATGGTCAGCACGGCCAGGAAACCCGAGCCGATGGAGAGAAAGATGCCGTAATCGAAGCGATAGGCATCGGAATGAGGGTCGTAGACAGTACAGAAAAAGCGTACCCGGTCGCTGATGGACTGCAGCGAGGTCAGGGCTGCGGTGCGGCCCAGGACCAGGTCCTTCAGCGGCTCGACCAGCAGGGGCAGCTCGAAATTCTCCCCGTAGACCTGGCGGTAGATGCGCCCCTCGCCGTCCAGCACCGTGGTCTGGGCGATGTGGTCGAACCCACGCGACGTGACGTACCAGGTAAAGCCCAGATCGGCCGCCAGCGCCTCCATGGAGGCGGGATTGCCCGCCAGGAAGCTCCAGCCGTCGGCATCGATGCCCTGCTGCTTGGCGTAGACCTTGAGGTTTTCCGGGGTGTCGCGCACGGTGTCGAAACCGATGGACAGCACCTGGAAGCTGTCCTTGCCCAGGGTCTTGCGCGCCCCCGCCACGGCGCGGGCCACGTTCTGGGTGGTCACCGGACAGGTATGGTCGCAGGCGGTGTAGATCATGCTGATGACCAGCGGCTTGCCGCGGTACTGGGCGATATCCACGACCCGGCCGTCCTGGTCCTGCAATTGGTGCGAGCCCACCACGCGGCCCTCGGCGGCGCGGGAACGCTTCAGCGCCTCCTCCGCACTGGCGGAAACGGTGGGAGCCGCGTGGGCCGCGAATCCTCCCGCCAACAGGAGGCCCGACAGGAACAGGACAGTTGCGCATCTCATGGTCAAAGACCTAACCGGCCAGCAACGGCTCCACCATGACGGCGGTCAAGAGCAGCACCAGTTGAATCAACGAGGCAAAGAAGTTGCCCATGGCGGCCTTGCGACCGGGACGCCTGACCAGGGCCACGCTCTTGTAGAGGAACCAGCCCCCGCCCAAGATCGCCGCGCCGAGATAAAGCGGTCCCGCCCCGAAGAACGCCGGCAGCAAGGACGACGCCACCAGGGCGATGGTATTGGCCAGGATGATGCGGTTGGTCTCGGTCTCGGAACACACCACGGGCAGCATGGGAATGCCGGCGGCGGCGTAATCGTCCTTTAGCGCGGTAGCCAGGCTCCAGAAATGGGGCGGCGTCCACAGGAAGAGGACCAGGGCCAGGATCAGGGATTCGGGGCTTAAGGTCGGCACCGCCACGGCGGCCCCGGCCAGCACGGCGAAGCTGCCGGACAGACCACCGATCACGATGTTCCAGGCGGTGCGGCGCTTCAGCCAGACGGTGTAGACGATGCCATAGACGAAGGCACCGAGAAAAACATGCAGCGCCGCCCAGGCATTGGCGGCGAAGGCGGCCAGGGCCACCGCGGCGACGGTCAGCGCCAGCAGCCCCAGGGGCCACAGCGGACCGGCGGCGAACTGGCCGGTGGCGAAGGGACGGTTGCGGGTGCGGTTCATCATGGGATCGATGTCACGCTCCCAATAATGATTGAAGGCGCCGGCGGCGGCGGCCGACAGCAGCACGGCCAGGGCCACGGCCATAACCGGAGCGAAATCGGGAACGGCACCCGGCGTGGCCAGGGCGCCGGCTATGGCCGCCAGGGCGCAGAACACGCCGATGCGCAGCTTGAACACCGATGCCAGGACTTTGAGGTTCGCCGTCATAACCCTCTCCCACCCTTTTCAAAAATCGATTGCCACTGAGGGAAACGGGCGGGACCCGAAAGTCCCGCCCGCCTTTGACCCTTGGACTGGATCAGCTCATGATCCAGGTGCTGGCCAGGTACTTCCAGTTGACGAAGTAGTACAAGACAAACACCGTCAGGAAGAGCAGCGCCAGGGCGAAGGTGCCCGGGACCGCCACATGCTCGGCATTGCCGTAGGACGCCACCGGCGACGGAGCCGGAGCCGGAGCGGCCGGGGCATGCACCACCGGCTTGCCGAACAGCACCGAACCCACGATCACCAGCACGAACAGGGCGCCGCCGACCACCGCGACCACCGCCGCCACGCCGACGATGCCCATCATGAGGAAGGCAGCGGGAGCGTGAGCGAAAGCGTGCGGAGCGTCCGAGAACGCCATGTCCCAGTGACGACGGGACACGCCCAGCGTACCGGCACCCATCATGAACAGGGAGAACACGCCCATGCCCAGGCCGAACAGATACGGCTGGAGCTTGGCCAGGCCCGGCAGGATCAGCTCGCGGCCGAACAGCACCGGGACCAGGAAGTACGTGATCGCCATGAACGCCAGCGTGGTGCCGGCCGCCACGGTCGCGTGGAAGTGGCCGGGCACGTAGATGGTGTTGTGGATCATGATGTTGATCTGTTCCACGCCCATGGTGACACCGGAGATGCCGCCCAGGAAGCCGAACAGGATCAAGGACAGGAACATGCCCGAGAACACCGGATTGCCCCAGGGGGCCTTCCGCAGCCATTCGAACATGCCGTTGTTGAAGCCCTTCCGGCGCTGAGCCGCCTCGATGCAACCCGGGACGGTCAGGCCGTGGATCATCGAGCCCAGCACGGCGAGATACATGCCGTACGAGGTGTTGAAGATCTTATAGGCGGACGACAGGCCGGGCTCCACCAGCAGGTGGTGGGCCGAAGCGATCTGCAGGAAGAAGATGTAGGTCAGGTAAGCGCAGCGGCTGACCTTCTCGGACAGCGGCTTGGCGCCGAACAGGATCGCGGCGATGGCGTACCACACGGCAATGTGGGCGGCCACGTTGATCTGCTGCGACGAGTGCCCCATGCCCCACCACACGACCTTGTACATCAGGGGGTCGATGTGGCTGATCAGCCCGACCGACCACAAGAAGGTGGGGATCAGGATGATGGCGCCGGAGGCGATGGTGTAGATGGCGATGATGCAGGCCACCAGCGCGCCGAAAGTAACCAGCGGGATGGAGCCTTCATAGGTCTTCTCCGCCTTGGCGACCACCAGGGTGCCGAGGAAGATGAAGCAGGCGATCAGGGCACCCACGGCGAACAGGATCAGGCCCACATAAAACAGCGGGTCGGCCTGCATCGGCACGTAGGAGGTCATCATCACGCTGGAATTGCCCTCGAGGACCTTCCAGTTGGTGATGGCGGCACCCAGGACCATCAGGGCGTACGAGACCCAGCCCATCTTGGGCGTGGCGATCCGCGTCTGCAGCAGGATGGACGAAGCGAAATACATCAGGGCAACTTCGAAGAAGATGCACCAGACGATCAGGATGTCGATACCGTGCGCGGTCAGCGCCAGGTAGAACAGGTCGGCCGGCAGCAAGTGCACGGTCGGCCAACGGGTCAGAGCCACGAGCAGGCCGAACAGACCGCCGAGGGCCAGCACCACGATGGCGGTGACCGCGTTGATCTTGATCAGCTTCTCTGCTTCATCATGGATCTTTAGACCCGTGAAGCCGCAGGTTCGAAATACGGGCTTGGCAACCATTTGCGCTCCCCCTCGATTACTTGCCAGCCACGACTCGGATTTTTCCGAGCATGGTGTGGTGGCCGATACCGCAATATTCGTTGCAGATGATGCCGAAATCGCCGCTATCGGTCGGGGTGATGGTCACCACCTCGTCGATGCCGGGATGGACCTGCAGGTTGATGTTGGCGGGCTGCACGGAGAAACCATGCTGCCAGTCCAGCGACGACAGGTGCAGGCGGTAGCTCTTGCCCTTTTCGAGCTCGAGAACCGGATACCATTCCCAAAGGCGGGCCATCATGTACACGTCGGAACCGGCCGGGGGACGAACCACCGGGGTCTTGGCGTGACCTTCTTCGCCAACCTTGAACTTCTCGACGAACGCGTCCACGCGGGCCTGATACACATCCGGCTGGATGCGATAGGCTTCGTTGGACATGTTCTGGGTACCCTTGAGGTGCCACAGCGGCATCATGGCGAACATGATGAGCGCCCAGGTCAGGGCGATGATCACCCAGATGACCTCGGTCTTCTCAACGGGCTCGTTGAACCAGACTTTTTGTTCTGGAGGAGTAATCGACATGTATTATCCCTCCCTTACTTGGCTATCGGCAGCTGGGCGACTTCCATGATCCCCCAGATCGTGTAGGAAACCGTCGGCACTACCACACCGATAAAGAGAAGCAGGAACGGATTGTCCAGGATGCGCTGCATCACCGGAATCTGCTCCTCCTCCTTACCTTCGATTGAATTGGACATCGATCGAACTCCCTTGGCATTTCCGAAATAACTCCGGACGACCGGACCATGACGGTCTCATTACCGAAAGTTCATCTCCGTGACTTTGGTAAAGTCGGGGCGACTCAATCGCTTCAAATGGCTACATTTTTCACGGGAGGATTCGAGCCCGGGCGAGCCGGATCAGATACGGCGCCCGAGATCGTGCAGGGCCCAAAGGCACAGGGTCAGCAGCGCCATGGCGCCCATCTGATGGGCCGAGGCCAGCCATACGGGCACCACCATGACCAGGGTGCCGATGCCGAGCCCGACCTGGAGCAGGGCCATCAGCCCCACCGCGTGAATGGCGGCGGGAGTCTGGGTTCCCAGGCGGGCGCGAGTGCGGAACCAGCCGACCAGGGCCACCACGATGGTGATCTCGGCCAGGGTGCGGTGTCCGAACTGAACGGTCTTGATGTCTTCGAACAGCGAATGGAACCCCTCGGGGAACAGGTCCTTGGGAACGATCGCGCCATCCATCAGCGGCCAGGTATTGTAGATCAGCCCCGCCTTGAGCCCGGCCACCAGCCCGCCGAACAGCAAGGTGACGATGACCAGCCCGGTCAGGCCCAGCATCCACGACCGGACGGCGCCGACGTCGCCATGGGCACGGCGGCGGGTGGAACGGTGGTCGGCCAGGATGTCCAGCGCCAGCCAGAACATCCAGCCATGGATCAGGAACGCCAGGGCCAGATGGGCGGTCAGGCGATAATGGGACACGGCGGGGTTGTCCACCAGCCCACTTTTGACCATGAACCAGCCCATGCCGCCCTGGGCGGCGCCCAGCAGGAACACCCCGGCCAGCCGCGGAACCATGGCCCGGCCGATGCGGCCCGACAGGGCCAGCCACAGGAAAGGCAGGCCGAAGACCACGCCGATCAGGCGGCCCCACACCCGGTGGATGTATTCCAGCCAGAAGATCCCCTTGAACTCGGCCAGACTCATGCCGGCATTGACCTTGATGTATTCGGGGGTCTGCTTGTACTTCTCGAAGAACAGCTGCCAGTCGGTGTCGTTGAGGGGCGGGATGATGCCGCGGATGGGCTCCCACTCCACCATGGACAGGCCGGAATGGGTAAGGCGGGTCAAGCCGCCCAGCAGCACCATCACCGCCACCATGAAGCAGCAGGCCAGCAGCCAGACGGCCACGTCGCGATGAGCCCCGTTGGCGAGGTCCGAGCGGCCAAAGGATCGCGACATGGTGGTCATCTTCCCCCCTCCTTGGATGCTACTTGGCCATCACGGGATGCGACGGCAGGGCCAGCAGCTCGCGGACCACGTCGATGACGCCCGGCCCCGCCCAATCGGCCTCGCCCTCCATGCGGGCGGTTTCCTCGCCCTTGGCATTGACCAGCAGGGCGGTGGGCATGCCGCGCACCTTCAGCACCTTGGACACCGAACCGTCGGGATCGAGAATCATCGGCATGTCGGCGATGCCCCGCTCCTCCAGGAACTTCTTGGCCACCGGAGCGCCTTCCTTGTCGACATTGACGGTCAGCACCTGGATGCCCGCCGCCTCGGCAATGGGCTTGAACTTGGCGAACAGCGGCAGCTCGCGCACGCAGGGAATGCACCAGGTGGCCCAGAAGTTGACCACGGTGGGCTTGGTGATCCGCGACAGGAACGGCACGGTCACGCCGGCCATGTCGGTGGTCATGGGGTTGTCCAGCGGGATGGCGTAGTCCGGCCGCCGCATGGATTCCTTCACCAGGATGGGAGTGGGCTGCGGCTTGCGGATCTGGATCGCCGTACCAGCCACCATGGCGATGATCAGTGACAGGGCCACCAGAATGAGAATGCGGTCGGACATGGTTTCCCTTCCAAAAGATTGCCCGGAGTAGACCATGCCGACGGTGGGGATGAACTTGCTTTTGGTCAAGCCTCCCCCCCATCCTCGGCGGGAAGTCAATCCACCAGGATGGGGTCGGGAATGGTGGCCACCGCCCGGCGGCGGAAGGTCATCTGGGCCGGCGCGGCCAGGGCGGCCAGGGGATTGTCCTCGTCGGTCAACACCCCCGCCCCCGCCACCAGGGCCGAGGCGGCATCGACCAGTTGCAGCGAGCGCAGCGATTCCCGCATCTGCGCCGCCATGGCCGGCGGCGCCCCACTCGCCTCGACGGCCATTTCGGCGAGACGGTTGAGGTCCCCCGGCCGGCGGGCGGCGAACAGAAAGGCGTTGGTGATGGGGCGCGACGGCGGATGGGCCTGCTCGACGAAGGCCACCCGGCCGAACACCCGGACCAGGGTGGCGAGCATGGCCCGGTTGGGCTCGGCATGCTCGGCGTCGAGGAAGCTGTTGATGGCTACCACGCCGCCCTCGGCCAGGCAGGAATGCACATCGGTAAAGAATTCACGGGTCATCAGATGCTCGGGCATGCCGTCGCCGGAAAACAGGTCGACGAAGACCAGGTCGTAATGGCCGGAGCAGCCGCGCACCTGAGTGCGGGCATCGGCGAAGACCAGGGTGGTGGCAGGACCTGGGCGATAGCCGAAATGGTCGCGCGCCGCCTCGAAGGCGCGATGATTGATCTCCACCACCTCCACCCGGGCGCCCCTGGCCTCGAAGGCGGCGGGGATCACTCCGGCGCCCAGCCCGAGAACCAGGACCTTGCGCGGCCTGGGCACCAGATGGACTGCCCCGGCTTCGAGGAAATGGGTGAATTGCAGGGCCGAACGCCCCTGGGCGTCGAAGCCGTTCTGGGCCAGCCCGTCGTTGAGCAGCATCCGCCAGGACCCGTCCCCCTGCCCCACATCGACCACCTTCAGCACCCCGAAGGCCGAGGGATAGGCCGCCAGGGTGATCCAGGGACGATCGGCGCCGTCACGGACCATGCGGCCATCACGCCCGGCGGGATCGGCCACGCCCAGGACCAGGGCGGCGACCAGCCCGGCCAGCCCCAGGACCAGCACCGGCCCCCGCCGCCCTCCCAAGGCGGCCAGCAGGCTCAGCGTGCCGGCAATGACCAGGATGGAATGCCGCCCGCTGAGATGGGGAATCATGGCGAAGGCCGCCACCAGCACGCCAGCCACCGAGCCCATGGTGCTGATGAAGAATACCCAGCCGGCGCCGGCATCGGCCTCGCCATGCTGGGGGCGTTCGAGGGCCACCAGCAGCGGATTCAGCGCCGACAGCAGGATCAGGGGCACGGCAAGGATCAGCAGCGAGGCGAGAAAGGCGCCCCCCACCAGGCTGAGCGAGGCCAGCGGCCCCAGGCAGACGGGATAGAGCAGGACGGCGGCCACCAGCCAGAGGCCGGACAGCGCCGGGCTGAGATAATAGGCGGCGCGGAGGGATTGCGCCGACCGCCCCCGGCAAAAGACGCCGCCGTAGAAATAGCCCAGCGCCAGACAGAGCAGGGTCACCGACAGAATGCCGGTCCAGATCAGCAGGCTGACCCCGAAGAATGGCGTCATCACCCGGGACGCGATCAGTTGCAGGCACAGAGTCGCCGCCCCTGTGATCACGATGGTCGCCCGCGCCATGCTCCCCCTCCCCGCCGTTCAAGGCCGGCGGGACTATGGCAAATCGAAGGGCAACAAACCACCCTTGCGGCCGGGCAAAGCCATCCTAAATCATTTTCGCCGGATGCCTCTGAAGGGTCCGGACCGGTCCAAGGGATGGACCGAACAGTGACATTGCTTCGCAAAGGAGGATGTAACCATGTTGACCTACGACTTCGCCCCCCTGCTGCGCACCGCCATCGGCTTCGAGCGCCTGGCCCGCCAGGCCGAGGCAGCCGCCCGCCTCGACGACGCCGCGGCGTATCCCCCCTATGACATCGAGGCCGCGGGGGAAGACCATTACCGCATCACCCTGGCCGTGGCCGGGTTCTCGTCGGGCGAACTGGAGATCGAAGCCCAGGACAGCACCCTGACGGTGACCGGCAAGAAGGCGGACAGGGAGGGGCAGGCCCAGTACCTGCACAAGGGTATCGCCTCGCGCGGCTTCAGCCGCCGTTTCTCCCTGGCCGATCACGTGCGGGTGACCGGGGCCAACCTGGCGGACGGCCTGCTCACCATCGATCTGGTGCGCGAGATTCCCGAGGCCATGAAGCCCCGGCGGGTCGAGATCAAGGGCGAGGCTCCCACCAGCCTGTTCGCCAAGGCCAAGAAGCTGATCGAAGGCCCCGGCGGCCGGAAGGACGCGGCGTAACCGCCGCCTTTGGAAAGGTTGGGCACTTCGGTGCCCAACCGACCTGCTGCAACCATCCATCGTCAACCATGCGCATCTACCCCAAACCCATGATATAGTCCCTCCACGACGAGTGGGGACCACCATGGGACGCTTCCTGAACGCCACCGCCTCGCTTCTGGCCGCTGTCTGGCTGGCATCTCCGCTGCCGGGACAGGCGGAGTCCGCCCTACGCTTCTCCACCGGAATGATCGAGCCCTGGACCAATGGGGCGGGTACCGGCTTTCATCAGCTTCTCATCCGCGACGTGCTGGCCAAGCTGGGCAAGACGGCGGAGCTGGAGGTGATTCCGGCGTCGTCACGCGCCATCAAGCTGGCCGACGATGGAACCATTGACGGGCTGACAGGGCGGGTTGCCGGGCTGGAGAAGGAATATCCCAACCTGATCGCCGTCCCCGAGCGGATGTTCGTCAACGATTTCGTGGCCTGCACCTCGCCCGGCGGCAAGCTTCCGGCCAACTGGGCGGAGACCCGACCGCTCTCCGTCGCCTACGTCATCGGCTGGCAGATTTTCGAACATAATCTGCCGCCGGTGCGCGAACTGACCACCGTGAAGGATTCGGCGCAACTGCTGAGCCTGCTCAACGCCGGCCGGGCCGAGCTGATCCTGCACGAGCGCTGGCAGATCCTGTGGCTGGCCCGCCAGATGAACGTTCCGCTGACCTGCGCCGAGCCGCCGCTGGCCAAGGTGCCCATGTTCATCTATCTCAACCGCCGCCATGCCGATCTGGCGCCCGCCATGGCCGAAGCGCTGCGGCGGATGAAAGCCGACGGCTCCTACGAGACCATTGCCCGCAAAGTCTTCGGAGGACTCGGCTCCTCGGTGACGGAGATGAAATGACCTTTGCCAGCGCCCTGGCCCGCCGAGGCAGCGTCGCCCATCGCCTGATCATCCGTCTAGGCGTGACGGGCCTTGCCGTAGCGCTCCTCATCGCGGCCGGGCTGGTCACCGCCGATTACCAGATCACCCTCCAGCGGACGGACGAGCGCTTCCACCAGATCGAGGCGGGCTATCTGGCCAGCGTGACGGAAAACGTCTGGCTGCAGGATGGCGAGCGCCTGGGCCAACTGGTGGCCGGCATTCGCCAGACGCCCTATGTCCAGCTCGTCCGCGTCACCGACGAGACCGGAGCCGTCCTGGTTGCGGATGGCCCCGGCGGCGACGGCGAGATGATCACCAGACGCTATCCCCTGGCGCGGGTCTATTACGGCAAGGAACTGCGCATCGGCTTGCTGGAGGTCTCGGTGAGCCAACGCCTGCTTCTGCGGCCCGTCCTCCACCGGGCCGGATTGCTGCTCCTGGCCAACATCATCCTGATGGCGGGAATTCTTGCCGCCCTTTACTGGCAGGTCTACCGGCTGATCGCTCAGCCGCTTGCCCAAATGGCCGCCCATGTGCGCCACATGAACCTGGACCGGGCCGATTGGGAAATGCAACTGGTCTCTCCCCACGACGAGTTGAAGGACCTGGCGGCGGCCTATGCCGAGATGCGCCAAGCCATCGATCAGGGCTATCACGCCCTGCGGTCCAGAGAGGAACATCTGCGCATTGTATTTGACAACTCGCCCGTTTCCCTTTGGGAAGAGGATTTTTCCAGGGTCAAGCGAGAGGTGGACGCCCTGCGCGGGTCCATGGATCTGGAAATCGAGGTCTATCTGGAGGCCCATCCGGACTTCGTCGTCCGCTGCGCCGCCCTGGTGGAGGTGGTCAACGTCAACGCCGCCACCCTGGCTCTGCACAATGCCCCCAGCCGGGCGGCGCTGCTCGGCAACCTGCAAAAAACATTCACCACCGCGTCATTCCACACCTTTCGCCGCCAGATCGTCGCCATATGGAAGGGCGAGACCGAACTGTCCGTGGAAGGCGAGGTCAAGACCCTCAGCGGTGACCGGCGCCAGGTCATGCTCCACTGGCGCGTTCCCCCCGGCCATGAAGGCTGTCTCGACCGGGTGTTGGTGGCGCTGGAAAACATTACCGAGCGCAAAGCGGCCGAGCAGGCCCTGGCTGCCTCGCTGGAAAAGCTGGTCCGTACCAACCAGGAACTGGAGAGGTTGACCGAGATCACCGCCCACGACCTGCAGGAACCGGCACGCGGCATCGTCAGCTTCAGCCAGTTACTCGAGCGCCGCATCGGCCCGACGCTGGACGCCGACACGAGCGATTTGCTGGGCTACCTGACCAATGCCGGCCGGCGGATGCAAGATCAGGTCCGCGGCCTTCTCGCCTATGCCCAGGTCGCACCGCTGGATTCCCCCGTCGAGCCGCAAAGCCTGGATGCGGCTCTGCATGGAGCATGTGAAGCCTTGGCCGATCCGATCGGACAATGCGGCGCCGTCGTTGAGGCGGAGCCGCTGCCCCGGGTGATGGGCAACGAGGCCCTTCTTATCGACCTTTTCATCCGGTTGATCGACAATGCCCTGAAGTTTGCGCGCGCCGAGGCGCCACCGCGCATCACCATTACGGCGAGCGTCAGCGACACCATGGTCACCGTCGCCGTGGCGGATCACGGCATCGGTATCCTGCCCTCCTATGCCGACGATGTTTTCCAGGTGTTCCGGCGGCTCCATGGCCCCGACCACTTCCCTGGCGTGGGGATCGGCCTGGCCATCTGCCGTAAGATCGTCGAGCGCCTGGGCGGCAACATCTGGATCGACACTACGGTCACCGAAGGTTGCACCGTTCGCTTCAGCCTGCCGCCTGCCCCATAGAAAAAAGGGCACCACCCGACGGATGGCGCCCTTCGACATCAATGGACGAAATTTTACAGCCCCCAGCCGTTGGCCTGTTCCCGCGCCGAAAGCGAGAAGGCCTTGTCGATATAGCGCAGCAGATCGGCGACGCTCTCGTCGACGCTTTTTCCTTCCGTGGCCAGGGTCAGCTCCGGCAGGGCCGGTGCCTCGTAGGCCGAGGACACTCCGGTGAAATAGCTGATCTCGCCGGAGCGGGCCTTCTTGTACAGGCCCTTGGGATCACGGCGTTCGCACTCGTTGAGGCCGGTGGCCACGTGCACTTCGTGGAAGGCGTCGGGATTGATGGCGCGTACCTTCTCGCGGTCAGCGCGGAAGGGGGAGATGAACGAGGTCACCACCACCATGCCGGCGTCGGCGAACAGATGGGCCACCTCGCCCACCCGGCGGATGTTCTCGGCACGGTCGGCATCGGAAAAGCCCAGGTCGCCGCACAGGCCGGTGCGCACGTTGTCGCCGTCCAGGACGGTGACCTGCCAGCCCTTGAGGAACAGTTGCCGCTCCACCTCCATGGCGATGGTCGACTTGCCGGCGCCCGACAGGCCGGTCAGCCACACCACGCCGCCACGATGGCCGTTGGCGATAGAGCGGGTCTCGGCATCGACCTTATGGGGGACTTCGGTGACATGGGTGGAGCGATTGCGGGCGTCCTCGGACGAGGCCTCGGCGATAACGCCGCCCCCGACGATGTCGTAGCCCTCGACCAGCACGAAGCGGCCCAGGCGAGGATTATCGATGAACGAATCATGGGCGATGGGCGACTTGCCCCGGAAGACCACCTCGGCCACGGCATTGCGCGCCACCTCGGTTCCCTGATGGTTGGCCAGATCCTCGACGTCGATGACCCGTTCGATGGCCACCACGTCGACCACATGCTCGGCGGTGGCCAGCTTCAGCTTGTAACGCGAGCCCACCTTCAGCGGCCCCCGGCCCAGCCAGAAGACTCGGGCCTTCAGGTCGTGGGACTGATGGGGGACGTGGTGCTCCAGGCTGGCGACGTTGCCGCGCTCGACGAAGATCTGCTCATCGAGGGTGATGCCCACCGACTGGCCGGCGCCGGCCGACACCGCCGCCGCCACGTTGCCCCAGGTCTCGATGGTCGCCACCTTGGCCATCTTGCCCGACGGTGCGAAGACCAGGGTGTCGCCCACTTTGAGCCGGCCGGATTCGATGCGCCCGGCGATGATGCGGCGCTCGTCAAACTTGTAAACATCCTGGACCGGAAAGCGCAGCGCCAGATCGGTGGCGGGCTTGGCCGGCTCGAACATATCCAGCGCGCCCAGCACGCTGGGGCCCTGGTACCAGGGGGTCTCGACGGATTTTGTGGCGATGTTGGCGCCGGAACGGGCCGCCACCGGGACGACATAGGTGGGCTCGACGCCGATGGAGTTGAGATAGGCGACGATCTCGGCCTTCACTTCCTCGAAGCGGCTTTCCGAGAAGTTCACCAGATCCATCTTGTTGACCGCCACGGCGATCTGGCGCAGGCCGAGCAGATGCAGCAGGTAGCCGTGGCGACGCGACTGCTCCTGCACGCCTTCATGGGCGTCGATGACCAGTACGGCAGCCTCGGCCGAGGCGGCGCCCGACACCATGTTCTTGAGGAATTCCTTGTGGCCGGGAGCGTCGATGATGACGTAGGGCCGGGCCTCGGTCTTGAAGCGAATCTGGGCGGTATCGATGGTGATGCCCTGGTCGCGTTCGGCCTGCAGCGCGTCCATGACGAAGGCCCATTCGAAGGGCATGCCGCGCTTGTCGCAGACTTCCCGGAGGTACTCGACCTTGCCCTCGGGCAGAGCGCCGGTCTCGTTGAGAATGCGGCCCACCAGGGTGGACTTGCCGTGGTCCACATGACCGACGACGACGATCTTCATGGGAGAGGCGGTGTGGGACACGGAGACCTCGGGGATGGCTTTAAGGGCGGTTGCGGTATTGCTCATGATGGTCGGGTCCCTTGCTCACATATAGCCGCCGGCGCGAAGACGCTCGAAAGCGTCCTCGGATTCCTTGTCCTGGGCACGGCCCGAGCGCTCGGAAATCTTGGTGGTTTCCAGTTCCTCGATGATCTCGGCCACCGTCGAGGCGGTCGACGCCACCGAACCGGTGCAGGGCGCGCAGCCCAGGCTGCGGTAACGCCGGCCGTTCTTGGCGAAATAGAGATCGACCATGGGGATGTTCTCGCGCTCGATGTAGCGCCAGACGTCCAGTTCGGACCACGCCAGCAGCGGATGGATGCGCAGATGGGTGCCGGGGGCAAAGTCGGTCTTGAACTGGTCCCAGAATTCGGGCGGCTGGTCCTTGAAGTCCCACTCGGCCGATTGGTTGCGCGGGCTGAACACCCGCTCCTTGGCGCGGGTCCCTTCCTCATCGCGGCGGATGCCGGCGATGACGCCGGTGAAGCCGTGCTGGGCGAGCAGCGCCTTCAGCCCTTCGGTCTTCAGCGCGGTGCAACACTCGACGCGGCCCTTGTGCGGCCCCATGCCGGCGGCCAGCGCCTCGGTGTTTTCGCCGACGATCAGCGGCAGGTTCCATTCCTTGGCGACCCGGTCGCGGAACTCGATCATCTCGGGGATCTTGTTGTGGGTGTCCACGTGCAGCACCGGGAACGGCACATGGCCGAAGAACGCCTTGCGGGCCAGCCACAGCATGACGTTGGAATCCTTGCCGATCGACCACAGCATGGCGATCTTGTCGAGGCGGTTGAAGGCCTCGCGCAGGATGTAGATGGATTGGCTCTCCAAGGCGTCGAGATCGTTCATGATCATCTCTTTATTGTCTTTCCGCGTTCAGATTCCCGAGCCATCACGGCCCAGGGACATGGTGTGAATGCCGCATTCGCTCTTGCCCTTGCCGGCCCACCGCCCGGCCCGGGGAGACTGGCCGGCTTCCACCGGGCGAGTGCACGGCCAGCAGCCGATGGAGCGGTAACTCTGCGCCACCAGCGGGTGGCGCGGCAGGTTGCGGCGGATGAAATGCGCCTCGATCTCCTCGGCACTCCACTTGGCCAGGGGGCTGACCTTGAGAACGCCGCCGCCGCCGGACAGAGTGGCAAGACCCTCCCGCTCGGCGCCATGGGCCCGCTTGCGGCCATCCACCAGGGCGCCGTACCCCGCCACGGCGCGGGCCAGAGGCCGCACCTTGCGCAGTTCGCAACAGCGGTCTTCGTCGGTCCGCCACAGCTCCTCGGCATCCCTCAGTTCCGCCTTGGTGGGGCGAACAACGATCACATTGGTCAAGCCCAGGTGACACTCTAGCTGAGTGCGATAGGCGATGGTCTCATCAAACAACTCGTCGGTGTCGAGGAAAATCACCGGCAGACCGGGATCGACTTCGGCCACCAGGTCGAGCAACACCGCCGATTCCGCCCCGAAGGACGACGTCACGGCAATGTGCCCGGCCAGTTCGCCGTCAACCAGGGCGGCCAGCAAATCCTTGCCCTCCAGATGGCCGTAATCGCGGATCAGGCGTTCGACATCCACGGACATCAGGCCACCACCGCCAGGATGGAGGCCAGATCGCCCACCTCGGCCACCACCGCGGCCTTGGGCCGGGTGATCAACACGCCCACGGTATCGATGAAGTAGGCCACGGCCTCGCGGTAGGTCACCGCCTCGCCGGTCACCAGGGCCGAGGTGCGCTCGGCCAGCACGGATTCGAAGGCGTTGACCGCCTCGATGGTCGCCGCCTTGGACGAGCGGAACAGGGCGAACACCCCCTCGGCATCCTGCTCGTCCTCGGTCACCACGCCGTAACCGGCCAGCAGCAGACGCAGGGCATAGACGGTGGCTTCCTCGCCCGCCTTCAGGGCCTCGGGCCAGCGGCCGCTGCTCAGAAAGCGGTCCAGGTTGATCAGGCCGTCATCGGCCAGATCGGTGTAATAGGTGGTGCTGACCTGGGGAGCGGCGCATTCGCCCTTGGCCTTGGGCGGCCCCACGAAAATATCGGCATCGCCCCAATCGGTGAACAGATCTTCGCCCTCTCCGGCCGCCAGCGGCTTGAGAACCTCGGCGATGCCGTCCTTGCCCAGACGCTCGGCCCAGGCCCGCACGCTCTCGCCCTGGGCGCGGGCGCCCTGGATTTCCTGGCGCAGCAGGGCCACGGCCCGGTTGGCCAAGCGGGCGGGAACGATGGGGCCTTCCAGCCCGACCTGACCGGAATAGGCATCACCGCCGAAATGCAGCTGGTAATGGGGCGCGGGCTTGCCGTCGATCTTCTTGCCCATGCCGTGCAGGCCGATATCGGCCACGTGGTGCAGGCCGCATGAGTTCTGGCAGCCCGACACATGCACCGAAACACCCTTGGCATCGGCCTGTCCGCGGGCTTCCTTCTCCACCTGGAGGCCGAAGCTCTGGGAATTGGTGATGCCAATGCGGCAGGTGGTGGTGCCGGGGCACGACACCACGTCGGGGACATCCTCGGCCGCCGCAGGAATATCAAAACCGATGGACCGCACGGCTTTGGTCACCTCCTCGACCTTGTCCCGGGCCACATCCAGCAGAGCCAGCTTCTGGTCGCGGGTGGTGGACAGACGACTGACGCCCGCCGCCACGGCGATATCGTGCAGCGCGTCCAGCTGATCCGAGTCAATAATGCCCAACGGCACGTAAATAACCAGCGCAACCTTGCCATCGTGACCGGGAACCACGCCGGCCGGCGTGCGGGCCACCGGCGCCTCCACCGGATTGCGCCAGGCCAGCGGCTGCCAGGGGCGCTGGGGCAGGTTCTTCAGGCGGTCGAACTCCTCCTGGAACAGGGAGGTGAACTTTTCGGGGCCAAAGCGCCGCAGCACGAACTTCAGGCGAGCCAAAGCGCGGTCGCGGCGATTGGAATAGCGCTGGTGAATGCGGGCGGTGGCCTCGATGACCGTGGGCAGATCCTCTTCGATGACGAAGGGCAGAACCTCCACTGCCATGATAGGCTGGCCGCCAAGACCGCCGCCAGCCAGGACCTTGAAACCCTTCTTGCCGCCCTTCTCGACGGCGACGAAGCCCAGGTCGTGAATGGGCGAAGCGCCGCAATCGGTGGCACAGCCCGACACGGTGAACTTCATCTTGCGCGGCATATGCTGGACCAGGGGATGACGCATCCAGGTGCGCGCCAACTGCTCGGCCACCTTGCCGGCATCCACCAGCTCGCGGCCACAGGCCCCGGCCAGAGCGCAGGAGGTCATGTTGCGCAAGGTGTTGCCGCAGGCTTCGCGGGTGGTGATGCCGCCGGCGGCCAGAACCTCCAGCATATCGGCGCTACGCTCCAACGGGATATAGTACAGTTGGAAATCCTGCCGCGTGGTGATGTGAGCCGGTCCCTTGGCGAAGTCGCGGTTGACGCGGGCCAGGGTCTTCAACCACGGGGTCGGCACGATGCCGCCGGGGATCTTGATGCGAACCATCTGGACACCGGGCTGCTTCTGGCCGTAAACGCCATAGCGCAGGCGAAAGGCGGTGAAGCGCTCCGCATCCCACTCGCCACTCTGGTGGCGCTCAAGACCCTGCCGGTATTCCGCCAGGTCGGAAGAGCGAACCAGCGGCTCGATGGCGGAGAGGTCGACGTGGGATGCGTCCTTCATGACAGGCCCTCTTGCTGTTATACACCGCATGTGGTGTATGATGTCTGTTAACTACGGTGTACCCCACATTTCACAGTGTGGTCAACATTTTTTCATGTACAATACATCTATTATGCACTAGCTTTTATGTACTTTCTATCCGGAGCCTCCCATGAGCAACCCCTCCCCCCTTCCCTATGCCGGTGAAATCTCGCCCGCCGAGGCCTGGAATCGCCTCGCCTCCGAACCCTCTGCCAAGGTCATCGATGTCCGCACCCAGGCGGAATGGTCCTTCGTCGGCGTCCCGGATCTATCGCCCCTGGGCAAGCAGGTCCTGCTGGTGTCATGGCAGGTTTTCCCCACCATGGCCCGCAATGACGCCTTCGTCGCCCAGGTGGAAGCCCATGGCGTGAAAAAGGACGATACCCTGTTGTTGCTGTGCCGGTCCGGGGTCCGATCGCGCGCCGCCGCGGAATTATTGACCGCGCTGGGCTATACCGCCGCCTGGAATGTTACCGACGGTTTCGAGGGGCCACACGATTCCGCCAAGCACCGGGGCGCCGTGGCAGGCTGGAAGGCATCGGCACTGCCCTGGGCGCAAGGCTGACGACTTGTGATATTTGCGGGTGTCAACGCTGTTGCCCGTTGACACCCGGGCCGATTGGATCGATATCGAGTCGTAATGGAAGGAGTCTCCTTCCGCTAACGGTGTCGGTTGCCCGCAAGCCGGGTCAGAGGTCCTACGGTGTTGTCGTCTCGCCCGCTCCTTTTCTCCCTGACCATGGGCCTTGCCGTTCTTGGCTGGGAAGCACCCTCACAGGCCCAGTCCACCGCCGAAACCCAGCGCCGGATCGAAGCCGCGATCACCGCCGCGCCCCTGGCCGATCCGGCCCTGGAGGGCAAGGCGCTGCGCGATTTCTATCGCGGGCGCCAGGGCCAGGCGGCCTGGAGCGGCGACAACGCCGCCCTGGCCCAGGCCCTGCTGGCGCAGATCCGCGCCATGGCGACCGCCCAGGGATTGGAACCCGCCACCTACGCCCTGCCCGGTGGCGCGGGCGAGGTGGATTCGGACGTCCTGATCAGCGCCACCTTGCTGCGCTTTGGCCGCGACCTGGCCATCGGCGGCGTGCTGCCGGCCCGCAATGTGGGCGGGTTTGGCGCAGAAACCCGGGGCGAATTCGACGGAGCGCGCTTCCTCAAGGCCCTGGCCGAGGGAAAGCCCCTGGCTGAGCAGATGGAGGCCATTTCCCCCCAATATGTGGGCTACATCCGTCTACGCGATGGGTTGGAAAGGGCCCGCGCCATCGCTGCCGCCGGCGGTTGGCCGACCATTCCCGACGGCGCCAAGCTGGTTCCCGGCGAAACCGACGAGCGCGTGCCGCTGCTGCGCCGCCGTCTGATCGCCTCGGGCGATCTGGCCGACGGCCTTGCCGAGGGCAAGATCTACGATGCCACCCTGGCCGAAGCCGTGAAGCGCTTCCAGGCCCGGCACGGGCTGGACCCCGACGCTACCGTCGGCGGCAAGACCCTGGCCCACCTCAATGTTCCGGCCGACGCCCGGGTTCGGCAGATCACCGCCAATCTGGAACGCTGGCGCTGGATGCCCCGCTCGTTCGGGCGCCACCATGTCGCCGTCAACATCGCCGCCCAGCAGATGGAAGTGGTGGAAGACGGCAGCGTCGCCATGGTGATGCGGGTGGTGGTGGGTGACACCAAGCACCCCACTCCCAGCATGAACACCACCATGAGCTCGGTGGTGCTTAACCCCGCCTGGCGGGTGCCGACCAGCATCGCCAACAAGGAAATCCTGCCCAAGCTGCGCAAGGACCCCAATTACCTGACCAGCAGTAAGCTGCAGATCGTCGATTACCCCGAGGGCAGCCCGGAATCGGCGGGCGACGGTGTGGACTGGAACGCCATCGGCAAGAAGTTCCCCTATCGCCTGCGCCAGCCGCCGGGTCCGGACAACGCGCTGGGCCAGTTGAAGTTCAACCTGACCGATTCCGACGACATCTACATGCATGACACGCCCAATCGCCGCGCCTTCAGCCGCTCGTACCGGGCGCTGTCGCATGGCTGCGTGCGGCTGGAGCGGCCGGTGGAACTGGGAGAACTGATGCTGGGGGCGCGCTGGCAGGGCAAGCTGGCTCACGACATCAACGCCAACCGGTCCACTCGGACCCTGATGCTGGAACGGACCATTCCCGTCTACCTGATGTATTGGACCGCCTGGGCGGACGAGAATGGCAACCTCCACTTCCGTGACGACCTGTACGGCCATGACAGACGGCTTATGACCGCCCTTGAACGGGCCCGGATTCCGGCGCAACGCCCCGCCTCCGGCAGGTCCTGACCAAGCGCACCTACCCGAAAGGGGGCAAAGGGGTAGTTGACTCCTCCCCGACCGAAAATGGTAATAAGGTCCTCACCCGAGGGGGAGAGCCTCGGCCCACAGGGACGGAGGGGGAATGTTCGATAAGGCGAAGAGCCGGCGTGGCTTCCTCGGACTCGGTCTGAGCGCGGCAGCCACCCTTGTGATCAGCAATCCGGTCGAGGCCGCCGTGCGGCGCCTGCCCGAGCGCCAGATCCACCTCTACAACACCCATACGGGCGAGACCCTGAAGTCGGTCTACTGGGCCGAGGGGCACTACCAGACCAAGTCCATCGCCCAGATCAGCCGCTTCCTGCGCGATCATCGCAACGGTCAGGTCCATCCCATCGACCCCAAGCTGTTCGACCTGATGAATTCGGTCCAGCGCAAGGTGGGCGGCAAGGGTCCCATCCACATCATTTGCGGCTACCGCTCGCCGTCGACCAACGCCATCATGGCCTCGCTCAGCGACGGCGTCGCCACCCAGTCCCTGCACACCCAGGGCAAGGCCGTGGATATCCGGCTGCCCGGCCACGCCACCCGCCATGTAGGCCGTGCCGCCCTCTCCCTGAAGGCCGGCGGCGTCGGCATGTATCCCGAATCCGATTTCGTCCACATCGACACCGGACGCGTGCGGACCTGGTAAAGGGGTAACGGGGCGGCTCCCCTATTTTCCCTTGCGGCCCTCGAGCATCGGCTTGAGGGCTTCCACCGCCTGGACCACCTTGTCCGGCGGCACCTGACGCAGATCGAAGCCGAACCAGCCCTTGGGCACGGCGAACATCTGCCGGTCCACCACCCCCACCTGAACGTCCGACAAAATCATCTCCACTCGGGAATCGTCGCTGTCGTCGCTGCTCAGCACACCGACGGCCTTGACCACGATGCCCTCCCGGCTAGTCCAAATGTCCCCGGAAAAGCCGCCCCTGGGGCCGTCCGCCCGGGTTTTCCAGCGGGTGGCGCGCAGTCCGGCGACATTCTCCTCGCGGATGCGGGTCCGGCTGGCCTGCCAGGCGTCCAGGCCGCCGACCATGCCGGCGGCGGCACGCAGCGACAGCCCCACATACCACTTGCCCGACAGGCCCAGCAGGGTCGCGGCATCGGCCTTGCGGTCAATAAGGACGCCCTGCCCGCCGCCGGTGGTGGCGACTTCGCGCCGCTCCAGCCCCGGCGCGTGCCAGACCTTGCCGTGATAGGTGCCGCGCGACGAGGTGACGGAAAAGGCGGCGGTGTAGGAAGTCTGGACATCCAGGAGATCGAGGGCCGGCTCCGACGCCAGGGCCGCCCCGCCCCATGTGAACAAAAACAGCAAGCTGATGAGATGGCGCACGGGACCCTCGCGGAAGATGAGCCCGCAGCAAAGCACGGGCGTGCCCCCGGCTCAAGGGGCGGAATTATCCGGTTGCGCCGTCCCGGGGGCACCGTATCATCGCTTCAAAGCAGGGAGAGGGCGGCCATGTCCAGGGACAGCGACACCAATACCGGCAGACGCAGGATTGACCAGGCCGCCAACCTCCTGGTGCGCACCACCGAGGCTTTGCTGCAGGCATCGGACGAACTGGAACTGCTGGAACAGATCTGCTTGATCGGCATCGAGGCCGGGCACTGCCTCAGCTGGATCGGCTATGCGGGTCGACCTCCGGAACGGCAGGTGACGGTCATGGCCAGGGCCGGACAGGCGGTGGGCTATCTCGACGACATCGCCATCAGCTGGAACAACGACGCCTTTGGCCAGGGTCCCACCGGAACCGCCATCCGCACCGGCCAGCCCTATGTGGTGGCCGACACGAAGACGGACCCGGCCTTCGCGCCCTGGCGCCACAAGGCCGAGCTTCACGGCTTTCGCTCCGGCGTAGCCCTTCCGCTCGGCGAGGGCGAGCAGAAGATCGGCGCCTTGATGTACTATGCCACCCAGCCCCAGATGTTCGATGCCCAGGTGGTCGGCATGCTCATGGGCGTGGCCCGCAATCTGTCCCACGGCATCACCACGCTGCGCATGCGGGCGCGCCACCAGCAGGTGGCCCGGGAACTGGCCGAGAGCGAGCAAAGGTACCGCTCCCTGGTGGAACTGGCCCCCGACGCCATCGTCGTCCATGGGCATGGCAGCATCCTGTTCGCCAATCAGGCGGCCATTCACGCCTTTGGCGCCAGTTCCCGGGCGCCCCTGACCGGAAAGCCGGTCCTGGATCTGGTTCACCCCGACAGTCGCGGCGATGCGCTGGAGCGGCTGGAGACCCCGCCTCCCGGCCACATCCTCAATCACTACCGGCTGCTGCGCCTTGACGGCACGCCTTTCGAGGCCGAGGTGCTGGCCTGCTCCATTTCCTTCAGGGGATTGCCGGCCCGCCTGCTGGTGGTCCGCGACATCAGCGAGCGCACCCGGGTGCAGGAGACCCTGATGCAGACCGCCAAGCTGGCCACACTGGGTGAAATGGCCGCCGGGCTGGTCCACGAATTGTCCCAGCCGCTCAACATCATCCGCCTAGCCTCCGAAGGCGCCATGATGCTGATCGAGCGGGACAAGGCGACCCAGGAGTTCCAGACCCAGCAATTCGCCTTGATCGCCGAGCAATGCGAACGAACGGCCGAGATCATCGACGATATCCGCATCTTTTCGCGCCGTGACACCACGCCCGTCCAGGTCTTCGACGCCGCCCTGGCGGTCCGCTCGGCCATCGAGGTCCTGGAAGGACAATTCCGCCCCGACGGCATCAGCGTCGACCTTGACCTGCCCATCGGCCCCCTGCCAGTGAGCGGCAGACGCATCCAATTGGAGCAGGTCACCATGAACCTGCTGAACAACGCCCATCACGCCCTGCGCGATTCCAAGGATGCCATGCCGGCCGACTGGATCGGCAAGATCATCGTTCGCGCGAACCGGCAGGGCGATAACGTGGAGATCGTCATCGCCGACAACGGCCCCGGCATTCCCGATTCCATGAAGGCTCATCTGTTCGAGCCGTTTTTCACCACCAAGGAAGCCGGTCGCGGAACCGGTCTCGGCCTGTCGGTCAGCCATGGTCTGGTCACCGCCATGAAGGGTGGGCTGATTCTGCGTGAAGGTGGCGAGGGCGCCACCTTCGTCATCACGCTGCCGCTGGACCTGGAAGCCGCTGGCCCGCAGCCCCTCCCCGCCCTGTCACCCGGCCGGACTCCGGCCGCCGTATCCGCCGACGCCCATATCCTGGTCGTCGACGACGAAGCCACCGCCGCTGAGACCCTGGCCCGCTACCTGCGCGAGCTTGGATACAGGGTCAGCATCGCGGGGACGGGCATCGAAGCCTGGGCGCTGTTTTCCGAGGACCCCGCCGATGTGGTCATCACCGATTTGCGCATGCCGGCCGGCAATGGCGAGCAATTGGTGGAAAAGCTGCGCGATTTCGACCCGCTGCTGCCCATCGTCATCGTCACCGGCCACCTGGGCGCCACCGAGAGGGTGGCCGCCAATCTGGAAGACGACCGTTGCGCCGTTCTGAAAAAGCCCGTTGCCCTGGGGCAGTTGGGCGACCTGGTCACCGTCTTCCTTCAGCCGCCCACGTAGTTCCCCCGATCGCCCACGTAGTTCCCCCGATCCCTCGAAGACGCTGACGCCATTGTTTGTTCCAAAAAGCTTGTTTATACTTTCAGGTAGGTTGGGGATGCCTCAGCGGTACGGGCAAATTGAAGGTGGGAGCGGGACTCATGCAAATTCTGGTGGCTGACGACCACAAGTTGGTCCGTGACGGCTTGAGGCCCTTTCTTCAGGAGCTCGATCCCGGCGTGGAAATCCTCGACGCGGCCACCTTGGGCGAAGCCATCAAGGTCATCGAGGAGACGCCCGGCATCGGCCTGGTCCTGCTGGACCTGATGATGCCCGGCATGGACGGTCTCTCGGGATTGCAGCAGATCAAGACCCGCATCCCGGAGACACCGGTGGTGATCGTTTCGGGATACTCGACCCGCGACCATGTGGTCTCCGCCGTGCAGGCCGGCGCCGCCGGCTTCATCCCCAAGACGGTCAGCGGCACCGCCATGGTCAACGCGCTTCGCCTGGTGCTTTCGGGCGAGAAATACCTGCCGTCCAGCACCTTCTTCGAAGACCCCAGCAACCAGTCCATCGCCCCGGCGGGGGCCAAGCCGACCGGCGCCCCCCCGCCCTTCGACCGCCTGTCGCGGCGCGAGGGCGAGATTCTCGCCCAGTTGGTCGAGGGACGCACCAACAAGGAGATCGCCATCGCGCTCTCCTTGCAGGAAATCACCATCAAGGTTCACCTGCGCAACGTCTATCGCAAGATCGGCGCCGCCAACCGCGCCCAGGCTGTGCGCATCGCCCTGCAATCGGGCTGGGTGATGCCGGAAGTCATCAACTGAGCTCCGGCCTGAAGCGGCCGAGTAGTCCAAAGAAACCCTGCTTGCGCGGCAGGGCTACCGCCCTGACCCGTTCGGAGGCACAGCCTCCGAACCACCAGTTCTTTAAAAAGCTGAAGGGTTCGGGAAGCTGTGCTTCCCGATTGGGGGATCGGGGGCAAAAGCCCCCGAAGGGGAATTTCTCCGCAGCCCGCTAAAATACCGTCTCACCCCGGCAGGCCGCGCCGCGCCCGGTCGGCGGCGGCCACGGCGGATTCGGCGTTCTCGCCGGGCTGCAGCACGTGATAGCCCGAGAACAGCGCGAAGGCGTGGACGTCGCCCTGCCAGTAGAAGGGCTGCTGGTTGATGCGCTCCATGATGTCGCGCACCTTGTCGCGGGCCGCCGGCAATTCGGTCCCCGACAGCAGCAAGGCGAAATCGCTGCCGCCCATCAGACCCACCGGGTCCGAACTGCGCAGCGCCCCCACCAGATGGGCGGTGACATGACGCAATGCCCCGTCGCCCGCCGCCAGCCCCTGGGACTGGCGCAGGCTCTCGATGCCCGCCACATGCAGCAGCACCAGGGTCCCCGACCCGTGGCCGGTACTGAGCAGCCCCTCCAGTTCCCGAATGAAGCCGCGCCGGTTGAAGGCCGGCACCACGGCATCACGCTCGGCCAGCCCTTCCAGATAGGCCTGGCGCCGCCGGGACTGGGAATCCATCCAGCGCAGCCGGTCGGCCTCGCCGAGCAGGCCGGTCACCGCCTTCAGCACCGCCGGCGTGACGGCGGCATCGGGAAGCCCGAGAATGGACGCCACATCGGCCACGCTGTGCGGAACATGGGGCGGTTCGTTGGGGGGATAAGGCGAATGGGAGTGATGGCCCGGGGGATGGGAATCCCGTTCGAGCGCGTATTCGTTGACATGCCCGACGGCGTAGACCGGCTCGCTGCGAAACTGGTTGGGCATCCTTCCCCCCGGCGGGAGGTGTGATTTCAAGGCATGGTAGCACAGCGTCAGGGGCACTGTCTGAAATTTCGCCAATACGTCCTTGCGTCCGGGACGCGGCTGCATATAATTCCGCCCTTTCTCTTCCCTAGGCAGGGCAAGGAACGAGCATGGTCAAAGCGGCCCCCATCCAGGTCGGCATCATCATGGGCAGCCAGTCCGACTGGGAGACCATGCGCCATGCCGCCCAGGTGCTCAGCGACCTGGGCATCGCCTTCGAGACCCGGGTGGTCTCGGCCCATCGCACCCCCAAGCGCCTTTACGACTACGCCACCTCGGCCAAGGGCCGCGGCCTCAAGGTGATCATCGCCGGTGCCGGCGGGGCCGCCCATCTGCCGGGAATGGCCGCCGCCATGACCACGTTGCCGGTGTTCGGCGTCCCGGTGGAGAGCAAGGCGCTGAAGGGCCTGGATTCGCTGCTGTCCATCGTCCAGATGCCCGGCGGCATCCCGGTGGGAACCCTGGCCATCGGCAAGGCGGGCGCCACCAATGCCGCCCTGCTGGCCGGCGCGGTGATCGCCCTGATGGACGAGGCCGTGGACAAGGCGCTGGAGGCCTGGCGCGCCCGCCAGACCGAGTCCGTGGCCGAGGCCCCGGTGGACCCCGATTCTCCCGACCTGATCCGCCCGTGAGCCACGATCCCGCGTCGTCTCCGCTGCCGCCCGGCAGCACCATCGGCATTATCGGCGGCGGCCAGTTGGGCCGCATGGCCGCCCTGGCGGCGGCGCGGCTGGGCTATCGCGTCCACATCTTCACGCCCGAGACCGACTCTCCCGCCGCCCAGGTGAGCGACGCGGCCACCATCGCCCGCTACGACGACCAGGAGGCCATCGAGCGCTTCGTGCGGTCCGTGGACGTGGTGACCTTCGAGTTCGAGAATATTCCGGCGGAAAGCGTGCGCCACATGGCCGAGCACGTGCCGGTGCGCCCCTGCTGGAGCGTGCTGGAAACGGCGCAGGACCGCTGCAACGAAAAGCGCTTCTTCAACTCCATCGGCATCGAGACCGCGCCCTGGCGGGCGGTGGGCAGCCTGGACGACCTGCGCCAGGCCATCCAAGAAATCGGGCGCCCCGCCGTGCTGAAGACCGCCCGGCTGGGCTATGACGGCAAGGGTCAGGTCAAGATTGGCCCTGACACCGATCCGGCCGAGGCCTGGGCCGCCTTGGGCACGGGTCTGGACCAGGCCGGCCTGGGCGTGCTGGAAGGCTTCATCGACTTCCTGGGCGAGATCTCGGTGATCGTCGCGCGCGGCGCCGACGGCGAATGGGCCGCCTTCGACCCGGTGTGGAACGTCCATCGCGACCACATCCTCGACACCACCACCGTTCCCGCCCCCATTTCGCCCTCCCTCATGGATCAGGCCATGGACATCGCCCACCGCGCTGCCGAGGCGCTGGGCGTGGTCGGGCTGCTGGCCGTTGAGATGTTCGTGACACCCAACGGGTTGCTGGCCAATGAAATGGCGCCCCGGCCGCATAATTCCGGCCACTGGACCATGGATGCCTGCGTCACCGACCAGTTCGAGCAGTTCATCCGCGCCGTCTGCGGCCTGCCGCTGGGCAACCCGGAACGCCATTCGGACGCCGAGATGAAGAACCTGATCGGCGCCGATGCGGACCAGTGGCTGGACATCCTGAAGGACTCTTCGGCGCGGCTGCATCTCTACGGCAAGGCCGAGGCCCGTCCTGGCCGCAAGATGGGCCACGTCAACCGGATCCGGCCCCGTTCCGACCGCTGAACGGCCTATTCGCGATGACGATTTCGTAACCAAGCGATTTCGACGTTGACCCCCGGGCTTTATTGCCGGATTTTGACTCCCGGTATTAGCCTTTAGATCTATGGGATTGCCTTGGAAGAGCTGGTCGTCCACGTCCTGACGCAATACGGGTACCTGCTCTATCCGCTTATTACCGCCTGGACTTTCATCGAGGGCGAAACGGTGGTCATCGTCACCGGCGTCCTGGCCTCGGAGGGCCGCTTCCGCATTCACGTGGAATTGCTGGCCCTGGCGGCGCTGACCGGAAGCTTCTTCGGGGATCAGCTCTACTACTACATCGGCCGGAAGTACGGGGCTCCGCTGCTCAAGCGCTGGCCCAGCCTGTCGGGACGCATCGACTGGGCCTTCGAGACGGTCAATCGCAGCCCGGCGATCTTCATCCTGTCGTTCCGCTGGATTTATGGCGTGCGCAACGTGGCGCCCTTCATTGTCGGCATCGCCGGCGTGCCCAGGGTCAAGTACCTGATCCTGAATTTCATCGCCGCGGCCATCTGGGCCCACTCCTTCGCCTGGGGCGGCTTCTTCATGGGGCGCAAGCTCGAGGAATGGCTGGGCGAGAGCAAGTGGTTCGTCCTCGGCGGCTTCATTCTCTTCATGATCGGCTTCGGCGTGTTCGGCGCCATGCGCGGCCGGGCCAAAAGCGTGCCCAAACCTGTCGAGCCCGCCGAACCGGTTCAGTGACGCGTGGCGGTGTTGAGCGAGTTCCGCGCTTCCTGGAATCTGACCCGACGCATCTGATACTCGGCGACCCGGGCCTGACGATAGGCCTCGGCGATGCGCGACGCCTCGTCCCGGGCGGCCATGGTGGTCTCACGCCATGCCTTGCGCATCTCCTCCACCTGGGCATTGCCCGGCACCTGCCGCAGCGGCGGAGCCGACGGCACCGGCTTGATCCGGGCCGACGCCACCTGGGTCCCCCCACTACCGGCGGGTGCGTTGTTCCAAACCTTCATCAAGCGCTCGCGATAGGCGGCGGCCAGATGAGGGGTCTGGGAATGGTAATAGGATGCCGCCGTGGGCCAATGCCCCGTGGCGCCGAACAGGCCCTTGAGGAAACGAGCGGCGTAGGCCACGTTGGCCGCCGGGTCGAAAGCCTCGTCCAGATTGGCGAAAGCCGTGGGGTGATGCCGGAGATTAACCTGCATGCAACCCACGTCGATGTTCTGAACACCCCGGGCCTTGAGGCGCTTCACCTCGGCAATGGCCTCGGCCTTGCTGGGCAAATATCGCCCCTGCCCCTCGGCCATGACCGTCCACGGCCAGGCAATAACTGCCTTGTGCTGGGAATCGTAGCGCCCGGACTCGACGATAGAGATGGAGTGCAGCAAGGCGGTGGGAATGCCGTAAAGACGCTCCTGGGCGGCGGCCTCGGCGGCGCATAATCCTTCGTTCGCCACGGTGGGAACGGCGCGGGCCGGCAGCGCCGCGAAGGCCAGCGCCATCCCCGCCCCTACCATCCATGCCATGCGCCGAACCGTCATCACGCTCTCCCTGGGCCCCTGGCCCGCGGGCATTCTTGCACAGCCCGTGCCATGAATTCCATGTTTCCTGTCCCGAAGTGGTCATACCTGTGTTGCAGCCACCAATGGGGGAAAAGGGCCAATTTGGCGGATTTCCGCGGTTTTGTGACATATTTTTGTCTTGCGTCGCGCCAGATCCGCCGATATATATTGCACTGCAGCAAAGGCAAGTCCTCGGACCCCTTTCCTGCTTTCTTGGACGTTTCCTCCCTAAACTCAAGCCGCTGGGGCAACCCAGCGGTTTTTTTTGATTTTTCAAGGGGTTCGCATATATCGAAAAATGCTAATCCCCCACCCTTTCCCCCACATTCTCCCCCACAAATCTGCCCCGTTTCCTGGGAGAAATCACGAATACCCGAGCAAGTAGCCCATCAACTACGTATGATGCCACCCCGCACTTGCGTTAGATGACATCATCGACCATCAAAAACTCTTCACATTCAAAGCACTTTAGCCGATTTGAGAGGGTGATAACAAATGTAATGCCACCACAGTGTGGGCATGGCCGGGCGTAATCGTCAGGATCGCGTTCAAATTCTTTTTGGGGGTTAGCAATTTGTGATTCGTAAGTGGCGTTCATGATGTCTCCTTAAAATGCGATTGGCTCTTATCTATTTATAGAATTTGCATCATTTCACTGCAAACGCAGGATGGTCGCCTATATCGGTGTTAATCTGATGTTCGCGTTGCAGCATTTGCAGCATCACATAATGCTTTGACCGCAAAATAATCTGATTTGTTGCTGAACCACGCGGTGACCTGGGTGACCACATGGGCAAAGGCCACTTCAAGGTGCTTCTGGGATAATGGGCCACCACCTGGGTCGGTCAGCCGCGTATGGCTTGCACACGCCGCCAAGGATTGTTGCAGAATGGCAAAGCCTTCTTCATCAACCTCATAGGTTCGCCTCCAGGGAAAAATCTCGCCTATCGTTTCAAGGCGACGGTCAATGTCCTGCTGTGGGTCGTAGATTCTGGCGTTCATGATGGATACCTCACTTTCGAGAGGTATTTATCCTGCGGGTGCAGTCTGGTGGCCGGGCATTGTGGCCGTGCGACGACTAAGCGGATAAGTCCCGAATTCACACATTGATCACAAACGAAGAATCCCCCCCCCTGATTTTGGCGGAGGCTGGTTTGCCTCATGCCATCGTGATGAGCCGAGCCCAAGCTGGCGGCAGAGGCGTATCGGGCCACGCTGGCTCAACTGTTTGATCCGACATCATTCATCCCTTCCCTATTCCATAATTCCTTCGGCATGCCCCCACGTGTGAGCAGCAAACGGTGAAAGAAGGGGATTTCGAAATATCATTATCACCACACTCATAGGTAATAAATCGCAGCACCCCGATATCGAAATGCAGGTGCTGTATATGAAAGTTTAAATCCATCCACCTTTTGAATACATCTTAAACCAGCCAAACATTCCTCCCGTTATGAGTGCAAATTCCAAAATCACATACTCACATTGTGAATGCGATACGAACCTCTATACGAATAAAAAAATACATATTATTTGATACAATATAGTATCTACTCTGGATTTGATAAACATCAACTGTCGTTGATGAAATAATGTGAAACTCTGTAACAATATGATTCTTTTCTAAGCTGCCAAACATATAGGAGAATACTAGAGCAACATGGCAGTTGATGCAAATTAGAGCCGATATAATTTAATTTGAGGCTGGGATATCATGAGAATGGAATGGCACGCCACGTACGAGACGGGTGTAGACTTCATTGATGCAGACCACCGTGGCCTCATGGAATTTATAAACCAGCTTATCGGCTGCATAAATTCTGATGAAAATAGAATACTCAGCATACTGAATGAGTTTTTAATTCAATTCAGAAGGCATGCGTCCAGAGAAGAAGCTATTCTGAAAAAGTTCTCATTTGATCAGCTAGATGAGCACGCAAAAGAACACAGCGAGGCTATTGGGCAGATTGAAAAGTTCATAGGTTTGCTCTCTAACGATAATTCTGGACCTGCGGTTGAGGCGGTTGTTTCGTATCTTACCAATTGGTTTTTTGATCATGTTGTTGGCAAAGACCTTCAGCTTTCCACCCTTTACCGTCAGCATGGTGCTGCAAAGCAGCGTCGCACGACTGGTATCTTAGATGCTGTTGATGTCTTTCTGTGTAGGTTCAAGGTTAAAAACCGCATCTTAATGGCCGCATTGATTCCAAGCATTTTGGCGTTTGCCGTAACATTTTTTCTTATATCCGGTAAGCTGGATGTTGTTAGCGAAATGAAGCGTGTTGAGGCTCTCGCTGATTACGCCGTTAATGTTGGGAATCTTGTTCACGAGTTACAGGGAGAGAGAGGTGTAACTGCCCTTGTTATTGGCGGAAACAATGCTCAGCGTTCAAACCTAAATTCTCGCCGTATCGAGGTTGATAGGTTGAGAAAAATTGTCTCAACCAACCAAATTGGCAACGGCACTAACGCACTTGATAAGCTTGATGAAATTCGCACCAGCGTAGATAGTGCCACCAAAAAACAGGCGGATATCGTTGACGAATATTCGTCCTTGATAGTTCGGCTCCTTAACAATTTGTCGGACGTTGCCCAAAGTCTTGAGAGTGCAAAAGTTTCAAACCAACTGAATGCTTATCTTTCCCTCAGAGGCCGTCCGGAAGGTTCTTGAATCAGGTGAATCGGTTATGATTCCATGGGTCTCCAGAGAAATGCTGGGGGCGCCATGTGGACCAAGGACAACCGACGGCTCTATGAGCGGAGCGGACTTCGCTATCCAAGTGATCTGACGGATGAGGAATGGTCGCTGGTGGCGCCGCTGATCCCACCGGCAAAGCGCGGCGGGCGCCAGCGAACGGTGGATCTTCGTGAAGTGGTGAATGGGATCTTCTACGTGTTGATGACCGGTTGCCAGTGGCGAGCATTGCCCACGGACCTGCCGCCCAAAAGCACGGTGCATGAATATCTTGGGCTGTGGGAATGGGATGGCACGCTGGCACGCCTCCATCACGCCCTGTTCATCGAGGTGCGGGAACTCTCCGGCAAAGAAGCCAGCCCGACGGCGGCGATCATAGACAGCCAGAGCGTCAAGGGCGCGGAAAAAGGGGGGCGCGGATTGATCCATCGGGCTACGACGCTGGGAAGAAGGTCAAAGGCAAGAAGCGGCACATCGTCGTCGATACGCTTGGCTTGATCCTCGCGGCTCATGTCCAACCGGCCGATGTCCAGGATCGTGATGGCGGATTGCCGGTCCTCAAGGAGGTCCGGCGCCTCTTCCCCTTCATCGTTCGGGTGTTCGCTGATGGCGGCTACCAGGGGGCCGCCACCGCGGCAGCCGTCCGCGCACTCGGGGCGTGGCACCTGGAAATCGTCAAACGCTCCGACACCGCCAAGGGGTTCGAAGTTCTGCCAAAGCGGTGGATCGTTGAGCGCACCTTCGGGTGGCTGGGGCGTTGTCGCCGTCTCGCCAAGGACTTCGAGAATCTCGCCAGGATGGCGCTGGCGTTTCTTCGCCTCGCCATGATCCGCCTCATGCTGCGAAGGATAGCAAGACACCGGAAATCATAGGAAACTTCACGGACGGACTCTCACGCAAGGCAAAGAACGTGCGGGACAGGAACGTGCAATTGGTGCCGTTGGATTCTCCGAGGCATTCCCATCGTGGAGATACAAACGATTTATTGATAGGTCTGCTCAGCAAGCTGCATATTTTAACACCTATAAAAATCTTGTTTCTCAGGCAAAAAAACAAGAATTTATGGACATGATAAGCGGTCAAATCGCAAGCGATTATGAAAAAATTCGAGATTCTGCCGCTATTAATATGAATCAAGGTAGCATTGACCCGCAAAGTTGGTTTTCTGCTGCCACAGCCAGAATTGAAGTTCTTAAAAAGGCGGAAAATACCGCTGCCAATGACCTAATGTTTATGGCCTCATCAATCCGGTTAAAAGCTCAGAGTGATTTGTATCTAATTTCAGCGGCAATGGTTCTGTTGATGGTTGGGGGAATTATTGCAACTGCTCTAATTATTCGTAGCGTGGTCACACCGTTTACTGCATTGACTGCCACAATTTCAAAAATTGCGTCAGGAGAAAAAAATACAGCGGTTCCCTGCCTCGAACGTGAGGATGAAATTGGGGAGATGGCTCGGGTCATCATGGTGTTTCGCGGAGCTTTGCTATCCAATGACACAATGCAAGCAAGGCAAATTGCAGAGGGTGCCTTTAGAGAAACAAGGATTTTACGGCGTGAGCAGCTAACCACTGAATTTGACGAGAGGATATCTCAGTTTGTAGGGGTACTTGCGTCATCTTCAACGGAGTTGGTTGCCACAGCTAACGAAATGGCTCGTGTAGCAGGTGATACGACTAGCCGATCAACTGCGGTTGCAGCGGCATCGGAAGAGACCAGCGTTAACATCCAAACTGTTGCATCGGCCGTAGAGGAACTTGCTGCTTCGGTGTCCGAAATCACACGGCAAGTAAGTCAGTCTGCGACTATATCCGGAAATGCGGTCCAGGAGGCTGAGCGGACCGATGGAATTGTCATGGGGTTGTCAGATGCAGCAAACAAAATTGGAACTGTAGCCGCTCTGATTGAAAACATAGCAAGCCAGACCAATCTGCTGGCACTCAACGCCACTATCGAGGCGGCCAGGGCTGGAGAGGCTGGTAAGGGCTTTACAGTGGTTGCTAACGAGGTGAAAAACCTCGCATACCAAACCGTTAAAGCAACCGCTGATATCGGTGAACAAATTCGTTCAATACAAGAGGCAACAAGTGCTTCCGTCGAGGCAATCAGAACAATTGGAGGCACTATTCGTGAGATAAATGGCATTTCAACCGCCATTGCATCTGCTGTTGAAGAGCAAAGTGCGGCCACAAGTGAGATTAGCCGCAATGTTCATGAGGCTTCTAAAGCGGTAAACGATGTTAACAAAAATATTGCAGATGTGTCCTCGGGGGCAAGTCAAACTGGGGCAGCAGCCTCCCAGGTGCTTCAGGCTGCGGGGGACGTTTCGAAGCAGTCCGAACTAATTCGAAAAGATGTTGTTCAGTTTTTGAGCGGCATTAAATCGATCCAGCAAAATGCTGGTTAGTGCTATGAGTGATGAATTAATAAGTGTCTGCAAAATTAGCCACGACAAGACATCCAGCACAATTGATTCCATCTCCAGGGTTTTGATTTGTGCTGCAAATCATGGTTGCATTATGTCCGTCTGCTGTAGCGATCAATCGCTTGAAAAATTACATTCGTTGCTCGCTGTTTCTTCTGGCAACGTCAAATCCATAAAGGCCGACGACACCTGAGGTGTTTAAAATGGTTAGACGCTTGAGAGATATAGAAGCCGTAATTAACGATTTTTTGTCAGGGAATATACTTGTTCGCTGCGAATCGTCTTCTGATGAAGTGATCGGCCCTGTATCGCTAGCAATCAATCGCCTTCTTGAAGAAACCGCTCATCGCCAGTCCAGTCTGCTGCGGCTATCTGCGGCAGTTGAACAGGCTCCAGTTTCTGTTGTCATAACTGATTGCGGCGGCCTAATCCAGTATGTCAATCCGTGCTTTACAAAGAATACGGGGTATACATATGAAGAGGCTGTAGGATTAAACCCAAGAATATTAAAGTCTGGATATACCCCTGATGAGGTATACCATGAGTTATGGGGTGCTATCTCCGATGGAAAGGTATGGCACGGCGAACTACACAACAAAAAGAAAAATGGAGAGTTATTTTGGGAGTATGCCGTAATCGCTCCCGTGATTGACGATTGTGCACAGATTGTTAATTTTATCGCCATAAAGGAAGACATTTCTATAAGAAAGGAATTTGAGAAGAGACTCATTCATACACAGAACTTTGATGAACTTACCGGGCTGCCCAACAGGGCGGTTGCACTTGATCGCCTTGGCCAAGCTATTTCTGCAAATTCCAGTTTCGGAAGGATTGTTTCTGCTCTTATTGTAAAGGTTGATGGGCTGTCTCGGGCAAACCACATTCACGGCCACAAAGGTGGCGATCTAATTTTAAAGCAAGCTGCTGAACGAATTTCAGAAATAGTTTTAAACGATCTGAATACGGTTTCACGAATTGGCGGAACTGAATTCCTTGTAATTTTACAAGGAATCTCGACTCCATCCATTGCTGAGTCTGTTGCAAAAAGATTAATAGAGGTATTATCGCAGCCGTTTAATATTTGGGGAGAACAAATTTTTTTATCATCGTCAATTGGGATGTCATTTTCACCAATCGACGGAACTGACCATTTTGAGTTGCTGAGAAACGCACACTCAGCACTGATGAACGCAAGAAATAAGTCATGTAGCGGATATCGGCTCTTTATGCCTGAAATGGACAGGGATGCTCGCGAGCGACAGTCTTTAGATAGCGAGCTTCATTCTGCGGTTACGGAAGACTTAATTAAAGTGTTTTATCAGCCTCTTATAGATGCAAAATCAGGCCGCATTGTTGGTGCTGAGGCACTTGCTCGTTGGCAAACACATGGTGGCCGCTACATTTCTCCGGATAAATTTATTCCATTGGCGGAGGAAAATGGTCTGATTAAGCAAATCGGAAGTTCTATATTGTTTTCAGCATGCAAGGATGCGGCGTTTTGGCGTTCAAATTATGGTGCTGCCTTTAGGGTTGCTGTAAACATATCGGCTTTGCAGTGTAATGATATGGGATTCATTGAAACCATTGAAAAAATTCTTGAGGAGACGGGGTTCCCTCCTGAGTTGCTTGAGATCGAGCTAACTGAACGAACTCTTGTCGCGGATAGTCATGCCGCGATTGCATTCATGGAAGTGGCGAGAGGAATGGGTATTCGCCTTTCAATTGATGACTTTGGAACTGGGTATTCTGCACTTGGATATCTTCGCAAATTTCCGTTTACTACACTTAAGATTGATAAGTCGTTTACGTCTGAAATATCTGATAAAGGCAAGGGCAATGCGTTAATTTCATCTATTATTCAAATGGCTCATGCTCTCGATCTCGAGGTAATAGCAGAGGGGGTTGAAAATGGGTTTCAGCGTGAGTTTCTGATAGATTGTGGCTGTGAAATATTACAAGGATTTCTGCTTGGTCATCCGGTGCCTGCCGATCAATTCTTATTAAATATGGAGTTGATATAGATGGTTGTGCATTTTGATGGTCTTACTTTTTTGGGCAAATTCCTGGCCCTCATTGTTTTGGTTGTATATGCTGAGAGTTTAAATGGGTCTTGGTGGTGGCTTGATTTGTTTATCGGTTAATCATAAATAATAGGCTGTGCTCATAGCCCATTCAATCTGGGAGAGGTATCGGAGATGGCGGGTGACCGTAAAACTCCATCAGGTCGCGAGCGAACTTTTGCTCATGACGAATTGATCGTCAGCAAGACCGATCCCAAAGGACGGCTGACCTACGTCAACGATGTGTTTTTGACAGTCAGCGGCTATGCCGAATCCGAGGTGATGGGGAAACCACATTCGGTCATACGGCATCCCGAAATGCCACGATGCGTCTTCAAACTGCTTTGGGACACCATTGCCGATGGTCGGGAGATATTCGCCTATGTGAACAACATGGCGAAGAATGGTGACAACTACTGGGTATTCGCCCATGTCACCCCGAACTTCGACTCTGCCGGTCAGATCATCGGATATCACTCCAATCGACGGGTGCCCGAGAAGGCCGCATTGGAGACGATCAAGCCGCTTTACTGTTCGCTGATGGAAGAAGAACGCCGCCATCCAGATTCGAAGGTTGGGCTTGAGCGATCATGGAAAATGTTGAACGACGCCGTAGCAACGGCGGGATTTGATAGCTATGACCGATTCATCTTCACCATCACGCCAGAAAATTGATCAGAGGCAGGCACATGGAATCGACTCTCGGCTCATATGCCCGAACCTTATCCCTTGGGATGCTGGTTCCTTCGGCGATCTGCTTACTGGCGGGAACATTCGGGCTGCTTGGTGGTTCGAGCATCGCCCTTTGGGTCGTGATCACGGTATCCCTGATTGGCGTTGTCGGAGGCGTCAAGATCGGTGGTTCTGCTCGACGAATGGCAGGTGATCTGTCCACTGCGATCCACGTGCTCAGCCGGTCCGCCAGTGGTGATCTCAACGCTCGGATTCTGGACGTTCGAGGCAGCGATGGCATTGGAGCCTTGCAACGCAGCATCAACCGTTTGCTGGACCTCGCTGAAGCCTTTGGAAAAGAGGCGTTTGCCGCCGTCGAGTCCGCAAATCATGGTCGGTATTACCGCCGGATCATCACCACGGGTTTGCGTGGCGATTTCGTTCTGTACGCCAAGACCATCAATCACGCTTTGAAGCGAATGGAAGCCAGAGACGCAGAGTTCATCGCCTTTGCCAACAATCAGGTAAAGCCGGTCGTGAACGCCGTGGCTGCCGCAGCGACAGAATTGGAAGCATCTTCGGGGGCCATGTCGGCACAGTCCACCGACACCAGCCACCAAGCCATGACGGTTGCCGCAGCGGCAGAACAAGCCTCGGTCAACGTCCAGGCCGTGGCCTCTGCTGTGGAGGAGTTCTCCGCCTCCATTAAGGAAATCAGTGCCCAGGTCCATCGTGCTGCCGCCGTAGCCTCCGAAGCAGCCGGTGTCGCGTCTCGTACCGATACGACGGTCCATGGCCTCAATGAGGCCGCCGAACGAATTGGTGCCATTGTCAGCTTGATCAATGACATTGCCGCCCAAACCAATCTTCTGGCTCTCAATGCCACAATCGAAGCGGCTCGTGCCGGTGATGCCGGGAAAGGCTTTGCCGTGGTGGCGAATGAGGTCAAAAACTTAGCGAACCAAACGGCCAGAGCAACCGAAGACATCACCTCCCAGGTGGCACATATCCAGCAGGTCGCCGCCGAAGCTATCCAGGCGATTGATGAAATCACTCGAACCGTATCCCAGATCGAGGAAACATCCTCCGCCGTGGCCGGTGCCGTGGAAGAGCAAAATGCGGTCACCGTGGAAATCGCACGTAATGTCGCGGAAGCTGCAACCGGAACGTCCTCGGTTTCCTCAGCGATCATCACGGTTCAAGCGACTGCCGCTGAAGCTACAGAATCCGCTGGTCAGGTAGCTGATGCTGCATCGGAATTGTCTCGGCAGTCTGAAAATCTTAGCCGCGAGGTTGATGGCTTTATCGCCCGAATTGGCGGGCGGTAATCGGCAGAGTTCATGGAGATTTTGCTGAATGACAGAAGAATGCCAGATCGCTGGATGGTCAGACGCTTTCTCTGTCGGGAATGCAGCGATTGACAGCGATCACAAAGCATTCTTTGAAATTGCCAATTTACTCAAGGGCGTCGTTTTCGAGGCAGCGAGCAGCAAGCTCGTAATCGATAGTGCTTTGGCGATGCTCGAAGAATATGTTGCAGGGCACTTTCTCCGTGAAGAAAAGGCCATGGATAAAATTGGCTTTCAACACCTTGACGATCATCGGGCAAAGCACTTTGCCTTCAATCGAAAAATTAATGAGGTGATCAGGCTATATCGTGGCGGAAGCTTGTCAGTTGCGGAGAAACTGCACGGACTTGTCCTTAAGTGGCTTGCAAGTCACATTATGAATGAAGACATGAAATTCAAGTCATTGTTGACTGATGACGACGTTGATCAGAGGCCGCTTGCGTATCTTGCTCTCGACGCTCTTGAGAATGAAGAGCCTGAAAAAGTGGCCATTCCTAATGCCATTGTGCCCGCCAAGATGAAATTAGATTACTCCAAAATAACAGCATTAATTTGCGAGCCAAGCAGCACAATTCGATCTGGAGTACGGTTTACACTAAATGAAATTGGAATTTCAAAAATTGAGGAATCAAATAACTTTATCGCTCTTGATGAAGCGTGCAGGAATGGCGGCTTCCAGATTTTGGTAATGCATACTGTGGTTGATGGAAATGATTCGACGTATTTCATTCGTAAAATTCGCTCTATACAAACAAATAGCGATCCATTCGTATTGACGGTTCTTCTCCTTTCATCAAGAGATGAAGTGGCGGTACGTAGTGCCATGTCTTCAGGAACTGATTCTGTGCTTCTTATTCCATTTTCATCCGGCCAATTGCGAGATCAGATTATTGGGCATGTAGAAAGGCGGAAGCCATTTATCGTCACCCAAGATTATATTGGTCCAGAACGCCGAAATGAAAGCCGTCCTGGTTGTGCCTCGGCCCCACAAATCATAGTCCCGAATCCGGTCGAGGCGTTAGGACGTGGCATTCCGATGGAACAGTACGAACCCAAAAAAAATGAAGCCATTAAACATATTGTTAATTACCGTTTGAAAAGCCTTGCCGGAGCCATAATTTTTGAATGTAACTCTTTAGCGGCTGGCATACGTGACGGATTGGCTACAAATGAAAGCACTTTTAGAAGCTTAACAAAGCTTGAAAATATTGCCGATGAGTTGGCGGAGAAAATTCGAAAATTTTCTGGAGCCAAATCATACTCAGTTGAAACCTTCCGAGATAGATGTCGGGAATTGAAGGGTGGGGTGGACAAAATCGCCTACGCTGATGTGGAGGAACTTTCAGCATCTGGCAAGAAGGTGTCAGAAAGCTATGTGTCACGCTGAATTATTAAAATACGACTGGAATAAATAAGAATGGCAATCGTAGCATCGTCCTCATTTGATGTTAATGCACTCGTCGCCATCGAAAATACAGCGACAAGAAAGCTTATTGTTTCTGTGATGCGTGAGTGTGGCTTTGTCGTTCAGGAAGAAACAAAAGATATCAGTCACACGATGCTACACCTTGAGCACGGAAACGCATCAAACATAAATATCATCCTGTGCGATAAGCTTGGTGGAACTGGGCATTTAAAGATTCTGAAGCACGTACGTTGGGGAGAAGGGCAGCCCCCTCAATCCCTTCCCGTCATCGCCCTGGATAACCAGTGGACCGCCGATGAGCTAATCGCGGCAAGAGACGGGGGCATATCCGCTTCGCTCACCCTACCCATAACCCGACATTCGCTTCAAATGGCGATCACGGCTGCAATGACTACGCAGAAGGCTTTTATTTCTTCTCCGGCCTTCCATGGGCCGGACAGACGCTCTGCGATTATGAAGGGCTACAAAGGGCCGTTTAGACGGGCGGATGATACCCTGACCCGCCGTCAAGAAGGCTCCCCTGTGATTGCTCCTTCCGCAGATCAGCGGCAGGTCAAGCTGCGAGGTAAGCCCCGAGAGGCAATAGCCCCTTCATCTTCGGTCGATATGAAGGCTGAAATTGGTTGGTCTACGGCGATTGCCACTGGCCGGGACGACATCGATGATCAACACCGCAAAATTATCGATTTCCTGAAAATACTCGGGGCAACTTCAAGTGCGGAGTATGAAAATAAGGCCGTCGATGACGTCATCGATGGGCTTTCAGATTATGTAAAAATGCATTTTAAACACGAGGAGTCTCTTATGGACTCCTTTGATTATGATGAAAGAGATAAGCACAAACGTATTCATGCGGGCTTCGTTGAGAAGCTTGACGGAATCAATCGCGACGACCTTCATAATGGCAGCGGAGGCGAGAAACTTTTCTTTTTAATATATAACTGGCTCGTCACGCATATTGTTAGCATTGACCGCATCATGATCGCCAAGATGAATGGCGAATATGATGATGGCATTGGCAGCGAGACTGTGCACAAGCAAACTGGCATCGTGATAGAAAATGCGTATGAGCTAGCCGCAAGAATTATGAACGTTAACCTCCAGACAAGTTCTACTGCTGACGAACGTCATAAAAAAAGAATACTGTATGATATTTCGAAATCAACAGAGAGATTGATTAATCTTATGGAGCTTGCGGATTCTCGTGTACAGGTGAGTGGATGCTCTAATTTCCAGCTTAAACGGTTGGGCGAGATACGGCACGCACTGACGAAAAGTGCGGATTCTCTGGCCGTGACGGCTGCAAAAAAAATCATACGGCTTTGCGGTGATATTTTGTCCGGCAAGCAGGGCATCCCCCTTGGAATCGGGGACATCTTGCGGCGGCAAATGGGCCGGGTGGCAAGCTTGACTGCGGTAATCGGTGGATTGGACGCTATGAGTTCCACCGCAAAGTCCGCAGCAATCGAGGCAAACGAGGTAGCCGGGAAAATCTTGGAAATGGAACTCGGATCAGCCGCGTCTTTGCGAGACTTTGATATTGTCGAAAAATAGCATGCCCCAGAAGAAACTCGTATCGAGACGTTCCAAAATATGTGCTCGCGAGATTGTGGTAATGTTGCGGGTCAATATTGCCGGAATGCTCATGGCTCCATATCTGCTTTGGGTCGGCTTTGCATCGGCTTTAAATATTGGGTTCTGGAGCCTAAATTAATAACTTTTTGCAAATGAAAGTTCTTGTTATGAACTCATCAGCCATTGCTCCAATAGGTTTGTTGGTAATATCCAATGTTTTTATGACTTTTGCGTGGTATGGGCATTTGAAATTTACAGATAGAGCCATGTGGATCGCTATTGTAGTTAGCTGGCTTATCGCATTTGTGGAGTATTGCTTTGCAGTTCCTGCGAACAGAATCGGCCATGGAACCTATTCGACCGCAGAGCTAAAAACGATGCAGGAGGTTATTACCCTCACCGTGTTTGCCGGATTCTCCGTCTTGTACCTGGGGGAGCGACTGACCATAAATCATGCCATCGGCTTTGCCCTGATCTGTGCAGGTGCGTTCTTTGTATTCAAGAGTCCAATCCAGGTGTAATTCGGATGCATATAATAACACGAAAACTTCGTTGAACGCTCCCACTCCGACGAAGAATGGACCGCCCATGTCGGTTTCTCGGACATGCAGTTGTGTTTGAAGTGATCCGAGGTAATGGCGTCCGTTTTTGCTGCGGTCCATTCAATTCCTGCTGCGTTCAACCCAGCCGGGGTCTTCCGGATATTTTTCCAGCAATTTCGACATCCGACTGATCGCAAAATTTGCGATATCCTCACAATGCTGGATAAGCGACCCATTGTTTTTCACATATCGCATGTCGCGGAATGCAACCTGTGCATAGGTCAAAATGTCTCGCGATTCAGACATCACGATTCCATGAGAAATGTATCCAAATGACGGTGAAAACCATAGGTCGTGGTCATTTAGCCATTGTATTGATATTTCGGCATACTGACTGATCTTTCTCTCCAGACTTGAGCAGTATTCACCACGATCATGCAGGTTCATGCCATTGCCGTCCCGTCCAAGTACGGATTCTTTTTCCCGGTGCCAGTATCCTGGGGTGTTGATCTCGTCGTATGTGATGGGCGGCGGCGATGGCTCCGAGCCGAGGGAGTAATAATTCGGCAGGTTCGGATCACGCTGATAGATCGGCGGAGGAGCGGCCTTAATCACACCGGCAACACCTTTGTCCGTCATATAGAAGACGCCTTCCTGTGCATTTGCGGCAAATGTCGCAGTTAACAGCAAGCAGACTGATAGCAGCATGACTTGCGAACGCATAATGCCCTCCAAGCAATCTGATGTATGTGCTTGTTACAATATAACCACATAAATACATAGTATCAATATATGCGGGGTAAGCTATGCGATTGAATGATTTTACTATTTCACCGGAAGATGCCGTTTCTGTTGCTCCGGGACGATTGCCGCCGGTTTATGATGAAAACCTCGTTAGATTTGAGGTGATGGCCGTCCTTGACCTACTCCGAGGTGCTTTACATGATGCTCAACGTCTTCTCGACTTGATTGACCGAGTTCCAACATCGCGTTTGTGACCGTCAATCGCAGCAACCATCCGTCCTTCAGCACGAAGAATCCGGTCTGCGAATTTTACGATGAGCCTGTTTGGCATCGCTCCGGGCCGTAGCTCCATGATCAGGTCCATGGCTTCTGCCGCAGGTAGGTGCAGGCATGCCAGTAAGAATCCGGCGGCTGTCGAGCGAGATATTCCTGCCCAGCAATGGCATAAAATTCGGCCACCGCTGGGTATCTCTCGACCAAAATCAATGATGGTCTGAGCATGGTCCACGCTGGGGTGTTCGTTCCGTCCCTGTCGATCAAGTGACTTTCCAACCACTCCCCCCATCGCGTGTAAGTCATAAAATCTGAGACTCAGCACCTTGATCGATCCAGGGAAGACCAATGGATCGTCATGGTCATCGCCGGGGTCCAAAATTGAGATGATGTGAGTTGGGCCGAAGGCTTCCAACTCGTCACCAAGCTCATCCAGCCCGCAGATGGTCATTGCGAAGGGCAATTTTGTCTTGGTCATGATGCTCCCTCCCAGGATGTGGGCGGGAACAATATCAGGTTTGAATGTGTCGGCCAATTTGGGCGGTCAAAATAAATTCACATCCATGAAGGTATTCGCTGCTGGGATAAATACACCTGCAACAGCAGGAGTCGTTCATGCGAAAATTAGAAGAGATATATAAAGAGTTTCATTCGTTGGGAATTGTAACTTCGGGTCGCGATTTTGGTGAATGGTTAAACAGAAGCCAGAGCTACTTGAGTAGTTCAAAATCGAGAAGCCGTCGAATATCAACCGAAGCACTTTTGGCATTGGTTTCGAATGTGACTGAGGTAATTGATTCGACCAATGAAGCTGCGGTTCTTTGTTCCGATGAAATTCAGATCAAGGAACTGCAAGAAGGTGTCAAGGCACTTAAGATTCTTGAGAATGAAGCATGGACCGAAATCTGGCGTCGGGTGAGGTGATGTGGCAGGAGGGGGAACCTCCTGCCACACCACATTCATGATCACGCTGCTTCCGGCGTTAGATTGGTTTCTGAATCAACCTTGGTCCGACGCCAGACCCAACGCATCTTTGCCCCCATTCGCATGACAATCCCTCCTGGCTTGGTGGTTAGGGTTTTGAGGCGGGTTGATTCGCCGTTGAAATCCATTGCCATCAAATCCACCTCGATCCGACCAGGGCTGGGGATCGACATAACCAAATAAGGTACGCACGCCGTATCGCCGCGACCAAGCAAGGTCCATTGTCCACATCGCCCCTTTTCCTTGGTGATAACCGGACTGAAATATGTTCTGGCTTCAAGGCGGATTGCTTTTGTGTATATTTTGTATATATCAACAAACGATGCCTTGGATTTGTAGGTTCCGTCTATCAGCTTGTTGAGGTCATCGTAGCTGCTGAATTTGACGGTGTACTCAGTGCCGTCAATTTCGATATGTCCGCTAAACTGATACCGCGAACTGAATGCCAATGATTTATGTCCTTTTTTCGGGATATCTCTTGGTTCTTCCCGAAATACGCAAAAATAGTCGAGTTCATACATGATTGTGATGTGTCCTTTGTTTCTGGTTATCTCCTGAGTTAGTCTATATTGTTGACTAAAAAGTTGGACTTAGTCTATGTTGGTATCCAATATAGACTAAGTCGCACTCCAGCTAATCACAGATTAGCCACATTCAACACGGACAACTCACTCCTTTCGTCTGTCCAAGACCAAGACGCCTGCGGCGTCATGACAAAATGAACAACTCATTTCCTTCGTTGGTCCCAAAACCAAGACGCCTTCGGCGTCATCATGGATTTCAACTCATGTGGTTCAGGTCCAACACCGACAACTCGTTCCCTTCGTTCGTCACAACACCACCCTGCCCCCGGCAGGGGATCAGATCGACTACGCCTATGGCGGCTCATGCCGTTTCATATGGAGTAGCCGAAGGCGTTTCATGGCCTCGACGAAGCCATTTTCGAATCGGCTAACATGAATCGGCAATTTGTTTGTTATTTGCTGATGGCAAGTAGTCCAATGAATATCCATCTTATGAACATCATGATGCATGGCTGATTAATCCAGACATTTACTGAACGTGGATTGTTATCATCTCAATGTGACGCTAAATGCGGTCACCTGTCAGACCTAACAATCTCCAGCGAAGTCCAGCACTGATGCGTCAATGCAGCAACGCATCGCCGTATGTCTGTATGTGTGATTTGATTAGTTGGCATCATGTGGCCGTGCGGCCATATCATGAAATATATTAATGCCGCTATATTGGCCTTTATTAATTACGGCCTTATCATGCTTTCAAGGTTAACGTATGGAGGCTATTATGTTGCAGCTTAAGTTTTCCGACGAAAAGAAGATTCTGGTTTCCGAAGCCCGGAAAAAGACCCCCCGGCAGGTTGTGCTGGATGGCATCCAGAATCAGGTCGAACTGCTGAAGAATCCCGGCTTCACCGTCGAACGGGTTCGCTATTCCAAGGGTGCCGAAAACGGCAACACGCGGCAGAGCATCAGTCGTCCGCCCCAGGCTTGGTTCTGGAAGTCGGCCAACGACGGCACCCTGCTGCTGGAAATCAGGTATGGTCGCACCGTGGTTGAACTCCAGGGACAGGGGATGGCCAACACCGTGATTGCGGGCAAGACCAACGCCGATGCAATCAAAGTGCTGGAGCAGATCGCTACTGCCGTGAAGGCCGGGGAACTCGATGAACCTCTGGAGGCTGCCCGCATCAAGGCAAAGCACCGCCGCCACAAGGTCGAGTAACAGATCATCATCGGATCGCGATACCGGGGCAGGTTGGTGATCAACCTGCCCCGAATGATTCCGACGACCTCGTACTGCGGTGATCAGATCAAGTTGACCAGCCGCCGCTGCGAATCCGAATCGGACTCGATGTAACGGGCCGTCATCGCCAGACTGCGATGTCCTGCAAGTTGTTGGACATCACGCAAAGAACCACCGGCCTGTCCAACCTTTCGGGCCGCGTTGGTGACGAACGTCCGTCGTCCACTATGCGATGAGCATCCCAGAAATCCGAGGCGATCATAAAGGCGGGAGAACCACGCGACGACGGTGTTCGCCGTCATCCCTATACCGCGTTCCGAAAAAATTACGGGATGGTCTGGACTGCGAATTCCCCTGACCATGCAGTTCGACCAGTGCCGACCTTAATTCGCGGTTTATTGGGATCGAACGGCCAGACGACCTTTTGGTGGCTTTATCCTCCAGGTGGATCATGTCGCCCACTTCGCCGGTAGCGGTCAGCAGCATCGACCATGTGATCATGGCGATTTCTTTGGCCCTCATCCCGGCCTTGGCCGACAACAAGAACATGACCCGATCACGGAAGCCATGACGGGTTGATCCGAGGTGAAGCAAAACTGTCGAGATTTGGGTCGCTGTAAGAACCTTCGCCTGCTTGCCTGCCATGATCGCCAACTCATCATAAAATTAAAGCAGTAGATAACTTTAAAACGAGTATAGCATCCGCGAATAAATCGGCCAAGGCCACCCCATTGAAAAATATGCAGTAAACAGCAACTCATCATGAAATACCTATTTCATGGCGAGTTTGCATTCTGTCGATATCGCGATGCATTGGAACATGCGGTCATCATCATTAACCGCCAACTCGATGGTCCCGTGGGGCATGTAATGTATATCTGCTATCGTTCTATTATGGTCCGATCATGGGTGGGGACTGCTACGCTCATGCCGCGACGAAGAAGTTGTCCATCCGTCTTTTGGGTGGAGCAAAATTTTGATACCGTGGTGTTGGTCAAGGGCGGATAGACCACCCAAATGGGACGTGCGTGTTCAATTTGTCATCCATCACAATGCCGCCTCAAAATTTCCTTGAGACCGCACCATTATGGAGTGGTGAGATGTCGCATCCCAGAAACCAGCCGTATCCGGCTCACCTTCTTGACTTTTCAATATTAGTTGTTGAGGACTGTGCCACAACTAATAAAATTATTCACAAGCTTTTATTGGCGAATTCATTTAGCAATATATTATCCGTAAGTAGCGGTGAAGAAGCTATTGAGCTTTTAAATAGCATGGAGAGATTGCCAGATATAATTCTTTCTGACTGGTCAATGGGAAATGTTGATGGTTTGCAGTTGCTCGAGTTTGTTAGAAATATGACGCCGCATTGTATTTTTATAATGGTAACAGTCCAGGACTGCCCAGAGGCAATTATGCTCGCAAAAGCCCATCATGTTGATGGATACATTGTGAAACCTGTGACGAGGCGAAAGTTGATTGATGAAATAGAGTTGACCATTTCAAGGCTATCAATCGAACATGACTAAATGACCTGTGGCTGATGTTTCCCATCCGGCGTCATGCTCCATCTCGACGTGACTGTTTAATCAGGCGACCTGGATCATCTGGTCATCGTCGCGATGCCATGAACAACTGAATCGACGACCCAATGGGGTCATGCCTACTGCGTCGGCCAGGTTATGGGAAAACACCAATAGCTCGGCCCCGACCTTGCCGGTGCCGTATGCCCAACTGGCCGACACCATGGCGAAACCCTCATAGAGCCGTCGGACAGTTTCGTCGTTGTTGTAAGAGAGCAACCAGCATCCTGGTCGCGACCGAAGAACATCAGCGAGTCGAACGTGATCGAAGTTCCGGTGGGCATCACCTTTGATTCCATAGAGGTTGGATTTTTCGGGGGGCAGGAGGTAGGGCGGATCAAGGTAGGCAAAGGCATCAGGGTGCCACGATAGGCTGGTTGAGAAGTCGGCCTGCTGGATGCTGATATTGGGGATCGTGGTTCGTGCCAATTTGTTGATACAGGATGTGGTGAATCTTTCCCCAGAGTAGCCCCCTGAAAATGTCAGACCAGAATATGAAGCCCGATTGAGTGCGAAGTAGGCACCAGCCTGCATCACCGGGTCGGGGATGGAGAAGTACGTTTTCTGAAGCTGGTAGAAACCATCCCGATCCAATGGATGATATTGGCGGGCAGCATCGGCGACAGCACCTGCATCAATCCCAATCTGCTGCCAGCAGTTCACCAGTGGTTCAAACAGATCGTATCCATGCACTCGGATGCCGCGTTGACCCAGGTCCAGTTCGACGGCACCACCCCCGAGGAAGGGAGAGCAAACTTCATCCACGTCATCAGGGATGAAGGAAATAATTGTCTGCTTGCCTCTCTCTTTGCCACCTGGATATCGAAAAATTGCCATCAAATGTCACCATCAAACTGGTATTTATCAGTTTGATGGCGTGATTCTGTTTTTAAACCGCGTGAATGCCACGCATGAAAAAACCCCGGCGAATTTCTCCGCCGGGGCTAATTTGTGAATTGGCCAATTACTTCTTTTTGCGGCCGATACCTTTTTTCTCGGCGACCACTTTATCAATTTCGGAACGTTCGTAGATCAACTTGACCAACTTTTCGTCGCCGCCATTGGCCGCATCGATGATGCCCTGATAGATACCCTTCAGATCGGCAAGGTTTGCAGCCTCAAACCATTCGGTTCCATCGACCGACAACGGTGACCGCAAAATCTTGAATTTGTAGGCATCTCCAGACTTCACGAACCAAGCGGTGCGGGAATTGATCTCACCACCGTCAATGGCAGCCTGAACCATTTCCTGCTGCTCACGCACCTTCTTGACGAACCGGGTGACTGGGGTGCTTTTGGACGCCACAGGCACGCGGGTCGGGGCCGGTGCTGCTTTCAGTTTGTCGAGAAACGACATGTATCAAGCTCCATTAAGTTACCCGTGTGGCTCATGTAGCCACAGTTAATTTGCTGCTGGCATCATATCGCGGCGGGTTCAAGCGGGCAATCTTTGTATGCTCAAAAATCATGCGGGATATGGGTGTAGTGCTTGCTCAGCCACTTATGCGGGTCTGAGTAGATGTCAAACGTCCCGAAATCGTTCGCCTTCTTGAAAATGGCGACGGGGGTTTCACTCCCAAAAATTATTGCATCCTTTTTGGATTTAAATCCCCTGAAGTATGTTGCCCCGATGTCGTCTATATGAGCCATTGCAATCCATGCCGGATTATTTCCATTCCAATCTTTGACCGGTTCACTATGGTCATAATAAACATGTAGATCATCGTTGAAGTAGATGCCTTTTCCATCGGCAAGCATCCTCACAATGCGACTTACAATTTCATTGAACTGGTAATCAAGCGGGCCATATCTCCGGTCGATATCGGTGTTAAGCGTGTATGCGTTGACCGCCAGACCATAAATTAGTTTCTGGTCAGCGTGGTCATTGAGCCAAGCACCAAATATCTTCACTTCTCCAGGGTCCATTCGATTGAGTGGCATTGTCGCGACCAAGCGTTTGGCTTCGGCCTCGATGGCTTCGGCCGCATTCTGAGGTGCAACGACCTTGTCAGTCCGTTGACCAAGGGCACCAGTTTCCGTATTTGCCCCCTGTTCATCGGTAGGGAGAGGTTCACCACCAGACGGCGGCGGATCGTCGTTAGGATCAGTTTCACCGTCCTGGTTCGCTTTGGGTTTCGGTCTTGCTGACGCATGTTCAGCATGGAACGCTAGCACCGCCTTAATCGTCTTTAACCGTGCCCCCTTTTCCGTCTTAACCATGGCTTTGAGCAATTCCACCAGGGAATGAGGCAGAGCTTTACCTTCCGCATAGGCGGGGATGGCTTGTGACCTGAAATGACGAATTCCCGCAGATATCACCGTCTCAATCAATTCTGCATCCGATTTTTTTACCTGGGTGGATGGTAGTGCCACTTCGGCTTCGGACTCGCAGTCCTTGTGGTCCGAACGGCCATCAGCAGGGACAGACTCGCCACCAGACGGCGGCGGATCGTCTTCGGTATCGCCATCATCGTCGGCAAGCTGCTCATCAGCAGACAAATGTTCCTCATGATCAGTGACATCCACGGTTTCGTCGTCTGCCGCCGTAAGGGCATCGTTACCATCATCAACAGCATCGACTTTCTCGCTGTCGTCATCATCGGGTTCGTCGATGCTATGGATCGCATCCTCGACCAAGACGCGGGCTTTGGTCTTTTCATCCTCTGACGCCAAACCAACCACGGCACGCTGGATGATCCGCCACTGCCGCTTGCTCAAGCTGATCACGGATTTCGACTTGGGTCGGGCAACCGACTTGACCTTGAACCGGTCAAGAATGTCGTTCACCCCCTTGTACTGGTCCCACCACGCCCCGAACCCATCTGGCTCGATTCCAGCCTTGGCCGCGATGCGAACAAGGTCAACGGCCTTGGCCAGCGTTGATGATGGGTATTCGGCCTTGGCCTCGGGCGAACCGTGCTTTTCGCAATAAAGTCGCTTGGTCATCTCAAGCAGGTACTTGACCGGTAGCCGCCACGGATCGTCGGCACAACGCTTATCAACCTTCACTTTGTTGATGTTCTTAAATGCGGCTGGGTCGATGTTTATCGCGGACCATGCAAACCGGAATATGCCTTCATACTTTGCCCTGGCATGTTCATTCCGAGTTTGAGCGACAGCCAAATCAGTTTCAAGCCACAGCTTAATAGCATCATCAGCTAATTTGAATAATCTCGGCTTGTTTATGCGTGGAGCATCTTCCTCAAACTCGCAACTGGTCACTGAGTGATCAGTTTCGCAGGTTGCATTCAAATCATTTGTCATGGCACGCTACCTTCAGTTGGCACGACAACCATTATCAGGCAAAAATAATGTTTTCAACCTTGTTTCATGAGTGGCGTTTATGGCAAACATTTATATAGTTCAAGAAATACAGACTTAATACACGCAAGAAAACATCCTAATTCATGTTTTTATAGGCGTCATCGCCGCCATGCCATCTGCGTAACGCATGTCAAAGAAGTTTTCGGTGCCTGAAAATATTTTTTCAAGCCACAACTACTTCCTCACTACACGCCGGACATATCGTTCAGGTTGCAAACCAAAAAGCCGACTACGATAGGTATAAAATTATATTCGTCGCCAACAGGCTGTTTTTGTATCAATCGATTTAATTATAACAATGTTTTTACATTGTCGCTTTTTGTTTGACGGACGTTTGAACGGCCACTTACCATGTGCTTACCGGCACATTTCCAAAATATGTTTGCCTGCAAAAATTGTGCGGCTAACTTGCGTAGATGGTGCCAATCAAAAATACCGGAGATTAGGGTGTGCGAATTTGATCTGCACGAAACGTTGATGCACACAATGATTGATGTCGGCGAAACCCCAATTCGAGTGAGAGCAGAAGATGGTGACATTGAGTTCAAGTGGTCTGGTGATCGGTTTGAAGTCATCAACCACCCATGGTCACCTGATGGCGATCAGCCTCCGGAACTGATCATTGCTCTCAAATGGTTGCTCATGAGCGAAGAGGAAAAGGCGATATGGGTCCAGATGGACCCTGATGGTGCTGCCGATTTCCAAGGGGACGTATGTGGTGGCATCGAGGTCTTAGAGGCTGGGGGCATCCTTTCCATGCCGATATCCGAAAGCTTCTGGGGGACCGTCCACTATCAGTGCCATACCTTAATGGAATGCTCATCACGCTAAACTGTCGCATCAGTTCTGGAGTAATATGTAATGATTGAAAATGCAGTTGGAATGATCATACCGATTAGCAACCTAATCGATGATGACGACGAATGCCGTGACGACATAATTAGCAAAGATTGTCGAATTTTATTCGTCGTCAACAACGATGAATGTTCATCGTTCGTTGGTCGAATCATCAGTGAAAGAGAAATGGTTGTGGAAACCGTGTTTCCTGCGGTTGACGCTGACGTCAAGGTTATGTTCGGCGGATTCCTGCTTGAGGAGCGGTAGGCGAAAATCGATGGGCAATGTGGCTGGCTGGGCCTGGATGGCTGTCACAAAACCCAGCCAGCCTGGGCATCGACACCGCAACTACGTCGTGCCCATAGTCGATCATTTCAACGAGAAACATTCTATGGGTCAATGTTCAGTTTCAGCGTGCTTGCAATTAGCGTCTATTTCGTCGTTGTTAGATGATGTGTATTGACGCAATGCAGTACGAACAAAACTTGATTCAAGCCGCTCGATCCGCAGAAAAAGTTTGTGCGAACGATTCAACAGTGATCGTAAATCATCAGAAATCACGGAATCATTACAATGCGATGTGTCCAAGCACACATCGTGCCCCGACAGCCTAAATTGTTTTTGCAACGCATATTCTGCGGAAATCTCGCCGTCATAAACTGCACGCTGGAACATCAACCACGACATAACTTGTGTCAGGCGGCTTGTTAGCCGAAAAGCCTCATTGGTTATCCGAAGCCCCTTAACACCATCGACTTTTTGCCGATCCCGCCATTCGGTCTCCATCATGAAGGTCCGTGCTTCATCAAGCAGAGCCATGGTTTCTTCAAATGGGCCACGAAAATAGGTAGTTGTCCGCATCGCCGCACCTCACGTCACCACCAAGACGGGCAAATCGTTCCTGATGGTAACATGCGAAGTTTTGGCGTCAAATGCCATTCAATACCAAATGTCATACGTCTGCCTTAGCGGCTGTATGCGGTCATTTTGTTGCCGTCACTGGAACGCTATGTCGCTGTCATAGGCAGAATGACCCCGGCGATAGGGATTAGAGTGATTGTCCTTGGTAGGACGGTCGCCTCTCCCCTATCGGGTCTCGTCGATTGATCCCTTTTTGCCTGGACATGCGTTTGCCGGGCAATGCACGTCAATCGCCTAATCAAGTACGGTTGGCAGGGTAAAGCGGAATGTCGCACCACTTCCAATTCCAGATTCAACCCAGATTCGGCCTCCGTGTCGGGTGACGATCCGCTTGCAAATTGCAAGGCCAACGCCACTCCCCGGATATTGATTCCCAGAGTGAAGGCGGCGGAAAATTTCGAAGATATCCTGAGTGGTATCGGCAATGCCGATGCCGTTATCGCTTACGGATATCCGCCAATTGCCGTCTTGCTTTTCAGAATCGATAGTGATCAGAGATGGGCGGTTAGCGTGACGGAACTTGATGGCATTGCCGATCAGATTTTGAAAAACCTGCATGATCTGCACGGAATCTCCCATTACCTCCGGCAAGTCACCAACCACAATTTCGGCACCGCTTTCCTGTATGGTTTCCTTTAAATTTTCAAGTGCTGCTGAGCATGTATCTCCCAAAGATATATTCGAGAATGAATTTCCTTTCACAGTAACTCTGGAAAACTCCAGAAGGTCTTTGATGAGCAGGTTCATTCGCTTTGCAGAATTAACTACAAACTGGAAATTCGTCTTCTCTTCCGGGAGCAGTTTATCGCCCAATTGCCGCTCAACAAGCTGGGTAAAGGAAACGATAGATCGTAGGGGTTCTTGGAGATCATGGGAGGCCACATAGGCAAACCGTTCCAATTCGGTATTGGAGGCGGTCAAACGATCAACCATCTCCTGCCGTTCAGCTTCCTGGCGTTGATGGCTGGCTTCCAAATCCATTCGATCCAAGGCAAATGAAATGTCTCCGGCCATTTCCAGCAGAAGTTCGATCAACTCTGGCGTGAAAAAGTCCGTCTCGTTGGAATACAGGGTCAATGTCCCGACAGTTTTCTTCTGGTTAGATAGCGGGAACGCCGCAGATGCCTGAAATCCAAATGAAGCCGCTCTTTGATGCCAAGGCGTTGTCATGTTCGACGCTGCAAAATCCTCGGTAACGCAGTACTCTCCAGACCGTATGCAACGTCCCGATGGGCCTTGACCATATGGACTTTCGGGGTCGGCGGATATTTTCAAACCATCCAAATATCCAAATCCGTCACCAGCCCAGGCTACGGGTGATATTTCCATAGTTGACTCATCAACAATACCAATCCAGGCCATTTTAAAATGACCGAAATCAACCGCGATCTTGACAATAGATTCGAAGAGTTCTTGGCGGGTATTGCACCTAATGATGCATTGGTTGGTGTGGCTGAGGGCCGCGTATACATCCGTCAAGTGGGCAATTTTGGCTTCAGCTTCATCCTGGCGGCGAATGTGGGCCTTTCCTCCCATCCAGGTTAGGGCAATTCCACACGTCACCAGCAACCAGATCAAACCGTGGTTGATTTCCAATCGCCTGATTTCTTGAGCAGCCCCCTGCTCGAACGGGGCCAATGCCACCGTAACGTCAATTCCCCCGCGTAGGTCACCAACTTGATATCCTTGATGCCCGTGGCACTTTAGACATCCTTCATCGATACGCATTGGGAGCATCAATCGAAGAGCCGACTTCCCATCTTCTTGCACATCCTCTGCCACCTCTGTTTCACCTTGACCCAGGCGGCTGAGGGCCTTTACCTCCCATTCATCAGGGGCATTATCAGGATTAAGTGGCTTCATACTGGTGATGCGGCCCTTGGCAACAAAGCCCGATTGCATCAATTGCCGGAGCATATAGGCCGGGTTCATCAAGGTCAGATGCTGTCCCGACGTGGTTACAACATCCCGGTCGGGGACATTCAAATACGGGTTTGGAGGGGTTCGCTCATCGGGTGGTACGTATACGCCGCCATGAGAGGTGGCCCAATGTCGGAAGCCAATATCAGTTTGAACATTGGCCCTGGCCTCATGAACCGCCAAATTATGAGCCTGACGCTTTTCATTCTGAACGCCAGTCCAGAATGAAAACACAACGGCCCCTGTCCACAGCACCGATGCTCCCAGAATGAGCTTCCGAAATGCAGAAAGCGATATTGACGCTGATGAACGCACATTGGAGGTCATGTTAACGTTCTCCAACGCTCTAACAGGCAACACCGTGGTCGCCCAAGCGACTTTAGGTTAGCACGCATGCTATTCGAAGGTATAGGGGGCTTGGTCTGCACTTCCAACGCGGAAATTCTCTCGGGGGCGGTGAAGGGTAATGTTTCGTTTCGTGAATGAGATGCGGCCACTGTTCATAAGCCGCCGCAACAAGCGGGAAATCACTTCCGGTCCACTTCCGACCATGGCCGAAAAATCGCTCCAAGCCATCGGGAGGGTGAGGTGCAGATCGCCATTAGCATCTTGATCCCCCAGTTCTTCCGCCAACATCGCAAGGGTATCCAGCACTCGATCTTGTAAAGAGACGCTGCACAGCCGGAAGATGGCATCTTCATTTTCCAGGATTTCCGCCGCACTCAATTTAATCAGTGCCGCACTGACGGATGGATCATCCTTGATTGCTGCTGCTAAGCGATCCATCGGAATGAAGCAGGCGGTGATGTCGGTGAGTGCCCGAGCGGTCGTGGTATGAAGACCATCTCGAAGAAGGCTGGAGCAGGGAAAGAAAGCACCCGGCTGGAGTATTTTGAAGATAACCAGATTCCCGTTTTCACTGACCCGCTCCAGGGCAACCAGACCATTTGAAAGGCTAAATGCACCAGAAATCTGATCGCCTGCGTGGAAGAGGTTTCCTCCCTTTGAAACCGTGACTCTGGATGATAATCGGTGAAACGGGCAGCCTTCCCAGAAAATCTCTCGAAATGGCACGCGATGCCGCGATGACCACGCGTTACATCCGCCGCATTTCTTCAGCAGACCCATGATGCATTTCCAATCCGGGTAGTGACGCATTCAGTTTCAGTGGTTATGGGCGAGCGAGTCAATTCGGACATTTCGAATGAATGTTTGCGGAGATAGGGTTGTTACCCGATAGCCCTGTTTGGCGAAGGCATGATTGAATTCGTAGTGGCTTCCCTCCCAAGGACGAACAGCCACGACCTGGATGAATGAACCTCCCGAATTTTCTTCCTGGTCGAGAAAGGACGGCGGTTGCTGATTAAACAACCGCCGTCTTTCTCGTGATCGCCAAGTAGCAAGCTGGCACTGCCAATAGGGCATTATCGAGAAACATAAATCGAACGCTTAAAATCAAAAGCCACAATGCCACAATTTAAATGTGGGCAATTGCATCTGAGGATTTTTACGATTTGTAACCGAAAATTTGTCTAAAAACAGTGATTTTGTTTATTTATCAATGCAAATGAAATTACTTGTGACGATCACCGCTCTCGGATTCCAAGTGATTGACCTACAGGCCGTGAGGCTATAATACTTTTGATAGAAATACCGATGCCTACTCCTGCCGTGGCCGGAAACTGAGATGACTGGTAATCGTCGAGATCAACATTCTGAAATCGGCGACCTTGGTCACCTGCTGGTGCTTGCCAACTCCCCAGAATGCCAGCACATCATCCAGTCGATCATCGATCACCTTCCGTGCGGCGTAACGCTGTTCGATCAGAACCTTGAAATGATCGCCTGCAACGGCCTGTTCAGACGGCTGCTGGATTTCCCTGACCAATTGTTTGAAGGCAGCCTGCCCTCCATGAAATCCCTGGCCATGTTCAACGCACGACGCGGTGAATACGGTCCAGGTGACCCAGAGGAACTTGCGGGACAGGTTGTCCAGAGAGCCATGGTGATGAAGCCACACCAATTCGAGCGTGTTCGGCCTGATGGAACCATTCTGGAAATTTCAGGCCAGCCACTTCCGGGCGGTGGATTCATCACGCTGTACACGGACATCACTGAACGACGTGAAGCCGAGGAAACCCTTCGTGACAAGGAGGGGCTGCTGCGGCTGATTTTCGACAATTCCAGTGTGGCCATTTTTACCATCGATTCCAGTGGCCGGATTGGTGCGGCCAACCAACGGATGGCGGAAATGTTCATGATGCCATTGGAATCGCTGATTGGCATGGAATACGTTGATCTGGTTGATCCCGTAGAGCAGGAAACAGCCCGAAAGAACATGGCGGATCATCTGCTCCAGGACAGGCCCGACGTCAACTTGGAGCGGCATTATTGGCGGTCGAATGGTACCGCATTTTGGGGGCAACTGACCGCCAGTCATATGCCTGCTTATAGGGATGGTCGTGCCGGTCTGGTGTGCGTCGTTTCAGACATCACTGAACGCAAAATCGCGGAACAGCATCTGGCCGAACGCAGCCACGAACTCGAAATTTTGAACCTGGAACTGACCAAAGCTGTTGAGGCACTCGCCGCATCGAATGCCGAACTTGTTGCCGCCCGAGAAGAACTGGAGCAATTGGCTCAGCATGACAATCTGACGGGCACATGGAGCCGTCGTAGGATTGAGGAATCAGCCCAGCAGGAAATGCTCCGTAAGACACGATATGGACACCCTGTTTCGCTGATTTTCATCGATCTCGACCACTTCAAGAAGGTCAATGACGGCCACGGCCATGCCGCTGGAGATGAAGTTCTGAAGACATTTTGCGACATCGCCCAAAAATGTATGCGTTCCACAGATCTACTCGGACGTTGGGGCGGTGAGGAATTCGTGATCGTCACCCCGAACAGTGGTCTTATGATCGCAATCCTGCTTGCAGAACGAATTCGTAAGGCAATCATGGCTTACGAATTTCAAGGCATCGGGCACGTTACCGCCAGTTTCGGAGTCGCTGAATACCGGGAGGAGGAAACCTGGGAATCCTGGCTATGCCGTTCAGATGCAGCCCTTTATGCGGCCAAAGAAGGTGGGCGTAATCGGGTTATTACGGATGCTTGCGGGGCTGATGAGGCTGACGAAGCTGAACTTCTTGATCTTGCTTTCCTCCGTCTGGTCTGGAGGAGCACCTACGAGTCCGGCCATGCTTTGCTCGACACGCAGCACCGAAATCTATTCGAACACGCAAATAATTTGCTGACAGCAGTCATCGGAGAGCGACCAACCGATGAGGTGGCACCTCAGATCGAAGCACTTGTTGCGGACCTTCTGGATCATTTCCGGGATGAAGAAGCAGTTTTCCGCTCGATAGGATATTCCGGTGCTGATGAACATGCCCAAACCCACAAGGGGCTGATCGACCGTGCCGGGGAATTGGTGGCTAATTTCACATCCGGTGAACTGGCCCTGGGCGACCTGTTCAATTTCCTGGCCTATGACGTGGTGGCAAAACACATGCTGTCCGAAGATCGAAAGTTCTTTGGACAAATTCAGGCGGTTCGCGATACAGCGGGCTAATCGCAGACATTCATTTTGGGCGACAATGGCGATATTCAGACGAAAAACTCCCCCCATCCAAGTCGGGGATCGGTACATGAAGGCCAACGACCAGACCCGGAAAGTCTGGGAGGTATCCCGACTTTGGACGGCCGTTGATGGTGTTCCGCATGCCCGGATGGTGAACCGGCACGAGACGATTATGGTGTCGATTCGCACCCTGGAAGACCCGGAGTACTTTGCGGCTGTGCCTGTGATTCGGAACGAGCCGTAAAGCAGGTCGGCGGTGGCGAACTGGCGAGAACTCCACCGCCGAATCGTGCTGGATAGATCAGGTTTACGGGAATGAACTATCCAGATGTGGCCGCATTGGGGGGATGCCACAGAAAAAAGATTATCGTATTCGGCTTATGCCATCAAGGCGGACAAGATGAACGCAATTCCGACCACGGACACCACTTCGGTCACGGTATCAGCGATCCACATCACTCATCTCATGAATGCAGGAAAGCTGCGTGCCTTGGCTGATGTTGAAGTCGTCTTCGATGGTGTCGTGATGGTCATTCAAGGTGTCCAGGTTCGAGCGGATGGCAAAAGCACCAAGGTATCCTTGCCGAAATATCGGGCACCAGATGGCTCATGGAAAGCCGCAATTATTCTGCCTGATGAGATCAAGGATGCCATTTCGGACACGGTGATTGCTGCGGGATTGGAGGCAGGAATCCTCCGGGTGAAGGAGGAGTCCGTTGGGGATCGGTGCACAATGGAAGGTGCTAAATCTCCGGACTATTTTGCTTGAGGTTGATGAAAGATATAAATCTTTGGTAGCATTTGATCGGCGTGAAGGCGGAGGACGGCCATGATTGTTGCAAACACAGGCTGGCCTGATCTCGAACTCCTAAAAGCTGCCCCGATTCTGATCTGGCGTGCTGGTCTTGATGCCAAATGCAATTGGTTCAACCCCGCTTGGCTCGCCTATACCGGCAGAACAATGGAGCAGGAGATGGGGAATGGATGGGCGGAAGGCGTCCATCCCGATGATTTTGATCGCTGTTTGAAAATCTATCTTGAAGCCTTCGCACTTCGTCAGCCGTTCGACATGGAATACCGCATCAAGCGTGCCTGTGGCGAATACGGTTGGATCGTAGATTACGGAATCCCTATTCAAAACCAGTCCGGCGAATTTCTCGGGTATGTCGGCTATTGTTTTGATGTCTCTGTCAGACGGGAGAGCGAAGAAAAACTGGGAATTGCCTGTAAGGACTTGGCGGCATCCAACGCCGAACTTGAGCAATTTGCTTACGTCGCATCCCATGATCTCCGTGAGCCGCTCCGTATGATCGGGAGCTATGTTGACCTAATTGAACGCCGCTACGGACATCACTTCGACGCAGATGGGCATGAATTTATCGGCTTCGTCCGCGACGGTGCCCGGCGAATGGATGCTATGGTTCTGGACCTGCTTGCCTTCTCCAGAATTGATCGACAGGGAGAACCACTGGTTCCGATGCGGATCGGTGATGCCATTTCCCATGCCGTAAAGAATCTCGGGGCAGCCATTGCCGAGTGTGATGCACACGTGGTCGTCGATGTGGATACATCACTCATGGTGGTTGGGGATGTTTACCAGTTAGATCGGCTTTTCCAAAACCTGATTGGGAATGCCATCAAATATCGAAAAAAGGGGATAAGACCCCACATCGCCGTCGCTGCTCGTCTCGATGATGGTAAGGCGACCTTCTCTGTTCAAGATAATGGTATCGGGATCGCACCAGAATACTTCGACCGAATTTTTCTGCTTTTCAAGCGACTTCATACCCGAGAGGTATACGAGGGAACAGGGATCGGTCTTTCTGTCTGCAAGAAGATTGTCGAGCGGCACGGGGGCGAGATTTGGGTCGAGCAATCACCTTCAGGCGGCTCGACTTTCCTGTTTACCTTGCCGACGCCTGAGTGAATCCGTTTGATAAATGATGGCTGTTAGTCATTCCGTTTTTGTTTGGTAGGGAGGGGCACATGAACAAGTCCGAATTGATCGCCGCCGTCGCCGATGGTGCCAACATGACCAAGGCCGACGCGGCAAGTGCCATTGATGCTGTTTTCGCAGCCATCACCGCCGCCATGAAATCGGGTGATGATGTACGTCTGGTTGGCTTTGGAACCTTCTCGGTTTCTGCCCGTCCTGCCCGTCAAGGCAGGAATCCGCAAACTGGCAAGACCCTCACCATCGCGGCCAGCAAGTCTGCCAAATTCACCGCCGGAAAGAGCCTCAAGGACACCATCAATGGCCGATGACATCAAGGCTCTGACCACCAAGATTGTTGCCGCCTACTTGGGCAGCAACACCTTGGCGGTCACAGAAATTCCGAACCTGATCAAGTCCGTTTATTCGTCTTTGAAAGCAACCATCACACCGGTTGCAGCACCGACTGAAAGCCAGAAGCCTGCCGTATCGATTAAAAGGTCGGTAACGGAGGAATCTGTGATCTGCCTTGAATGTGGAAGTCATCAAAAATTGATGAAGCGTCACCTGAATCGGGGGCATGGATTATCCATAGAGGGATACCGCATGAAGTGGGATTTGCCTGCTGATTATCCCATGGTTGCTCCAAACTATGCTGCTCACCGATCAAGAATGGCCGTAAAATTTGGGCTTGGAATTTCTCGACATAAACCAAAATCAGAAACGATTCCCGATGCCAGTAGCGACACGGGCGTCGCTCATGACGCGGCTCCTGCTCATGTTTATCCGACATCAAGATGGGCGAAGCCATCCTCGTAAGGAAAAGACCACCATGCCGCCACGTAAGAGTTCCAAACCCGCAACCGCCCCCGAGCCTGCCAAGGTCGCCAAGAAGGCTGGTCGGTCCACCAGAGGACGCTTGGACGACGGCAGTGCCAATCCCATCGATGTCCATGTTGGTGCCCGCATTCGGCTTCGCCGGACCCTGCTTGGAATGAGCCAGGAGAAGCTTGGAGAATGCCTGGGGCTGACCTTCCAGCAGGTCCAGAAGTACGAACGTGGAGCCAATCGGGTCGGAGCATCCAGGCTGTTCGATCTATCCCGTGTTCTGGATGTCCGGGTTGGCTACTTTTTTGAGGAAATCTCTTCGACTGCCCAGGCAGCATCGCCGGTCGAGGTGATCCGGGGCAATGTCACCAAGGCAATCGATGTCGCTGACGACAATCCCATGACAAAGCGGGAAACCCTCGAATTGGTACGGGCCTATTTCAGCATCAGTGACCCCAAGGTCCGGGATCAGGTTCTGTCGATGGCGAAGGCTTTGGGTGGTGCCAATTAGTATGGTTAGATTATTACACGGGAAAAACTATTTTTTCGATCTCTTGCTTTAAATGGCTTACGGGTATCCCCTTCTTATAGCGTTCATCCGCCGACTTAGACATAGACCAACCTCCCAAGGTCTTTAACATTGAGTCTTCCATGACTTGTTCAGCCCGCTGGGCGAAATTATGCCGAAATGAATGCAATGTATGCTGTGGCGATTTGACCGGGGCCAAGATTTCATCAATCTGACTTGCCAGAGATGTTAGATAGTTTCCGCTCTTAATTTTTGTCGCATCAAATATCTTCGACTTCCCCCCTGCCCTTCTGGACTCCACGTAATCAAGAAACCCACGCTCAATTGCCCGAGAGTGTATCGGGACAAATCGCGGCTTCTTATTTTTCACAGTCTTTGACAAGGCTATAAGATGCGACACCCGAATGCTTGGAGACACATTGAAGCACCACACCCCATCCTCTTGAACAACATCAGTTACATCAAGTTGTGCCAGTTCGTTTCCACGCATCCCATGATACAATGCGAGATACGGCAACCAGCCAATCCCATCAAAGTTATATTTACAGTTAAATAGCTTGACCAACATTTCGTCTGGAAAAGCCTCCCGGATTGATTGATACCCACTGTCATTCAACTTAATTCTTTCAGCAGGATTCAACGGAACCCAACCATTCACCCTAAAAAACTCAAAAACCGTCCCCATGTTTGTTAGATATTTGTTTATTGTTGAAATTTTCAAAACACCAAGGCCCTGAATAGCATCAAGCAAGTCATCCTCACCGATTTCATCTTTCTCAGATTCGGACCTTATCTCATCAACCTCCCTCCTAATAATTTTTGAAATATCTTCATATGTCATCCCAAAAAATGCTGGATTCTCTTTTGCATTTGCTGGCAAATAACGGATTATCTCACGGACTCTAATGATATCATCGCGGTTGATGTAGGCGACATTTGTATTGCCCCCGAGAGTCTCCAAAATAACGTCGCATATTGTGCTATAATTTGTGATATTCGACGTTGCCAATTCTTGCCGCTCAGGATTGCTTTTAAATTTTTCAATTGCGTCTTTAAGAGAGACGATTTTGGCAAGTGGGGCAGCCCTATCGGGGTTTGAATCAATAAAATTGCCAGCCGCAATGATGGCGGGATTAAAGTTTAAACTAACCATCATCTCCCGCACCGCCGAACGGGCCGCAGCAATGGCAAGATCGTGGAACTTATTACGTAGCTGAGGAGAAAGTTCAACGTATTGGGTTGCTTCGAAATTAGCGATCAAGTCATCAACCGTGCCGCCAATTTTACCGGTTTTAAATTGTATCGAAAGCCCACCCAAGATGTCGTCAACCCCCATCTCGGAAACTCGACGCCTTGGTGGCTTGGTTCTTTTCCATGCCTCCTCAATGGCCTTTTCGATGGTTAGATGAATGCCCGTATAACCGAGCAATGCACGAGATTGTTCGCTGGTACTAAATGACTTTCGAACCCGTCGACCGAGGAGCCTCCCCTCAAACTCCACCAGCCCGCGTATCTTTTGGTCAAAATCTCTCTCGTAATGATATACGCCTCGAATTTTGACCAGATAAGGTATTTTTCCTTGGCGGATTCCAGAGGCCACAGCACTTTCCCCCACGTTTCCCCCCACACTATCCCCCAATAATTGGCGTATATCAAGGAATTCAATGGGTTGGTTTAGCCGCAGCTTTCCTCCCTAAACTCAAGCCGCTGGGGCAACCCAGCGGCTTTTTTTTCACGTTTGAGGACTGGGCGGGGTAACGCCAACTCTGGTATATATCTTTAGAGTTAATTTTCTTTGGTCTTCACGATCAAGGGCTCCTTTTGACGATGGTTTGTCCCAGCGATCCCAAACGAAAAGCCCTCAGCCCCCTGGGCCGGCGGATCGTCATCTATACCGTAGTCTTCAGTTCGGTGGTCACCCTGATCATCAGCATTCTTCAGCTGGTCAACGAGTTCACCCAGCGGGAATCCATGGTGCGGGCGCAGTTGGACAGCGTCGATGTCTTGTTGCCCTCCATCGCCGAAAGCGTCTGGACCTTCAACGAGTCCCAGATCAGCTTGGCATTGCAGGCCCTGACCAGCATGCCGAACATGGAGAAGGCGACCATCACCACCGCGGAAGGTCGGATATGGTCCCGAGGCCGGGAGACCTCCACCCACACCATCGCCAGGACGTTCACGCTGGAGCGCCAGACCAGCAGGGGGCGGGAAGCCCTTGGCACGCTGGACCTTCTCGCGGGCACGGATGCCGTCTATCTGGCGGTACTCACCCTGACGGCGGAAATTCTGTTCGGAAACGCCATCAAGACTCTCATGGTGGCGGGTTTCATGGGCTGGCTGATTCACAGGCTGGTCATCAGCCGCCTGCCCCCGCTCAAGCGGGAAGTGGAAGCCTTGCTGGACGGCCTTGACCCGCCCATCGGCGGCGGGCCGGCGGAGACGGCCGCCAACCGCCCTTCCGGGGACGAAATCGACATCCTGCGAGGCAGCTTCGCCTGCATGGCGGCGCGGTTGAACGACGCCCTCGGCACCATGCGGAAGGCCAAGGACGAACTGCACCAGGCCAACCAGGCGCTGGACTCCCGCGTGCGGGACAAGACCGCCCAGTTGGAGGAAAGCAAGAAGGTCGCCGAAGAGGCCGCCGAGGCCGCCCTGCGTGCCATGGGGGAGCAACGCAACTTCCTCTCCATGGTCTCCCACGAGTTCCGGGGGCCTCTTTCCACCATCACCGGGGCGGCCCAGTTGATCGCCATATATGGCGGCGGGCATTCCGAGCTGGCCGACGAGGTCGCCAAGATCCATCGCGCCCTGGGCCGGATGTCGAACCTGATCAACGAATACCTCAACGAGGAGCGCCTGGACTCGGCGGCAAGCCCTCTGGACGCGGCGCGCTTCGACCTGGGCGGGATGGTCGAGGACGCCTGCGCGTCCGGCCTGTTCTCGACCAACGATCGGCCCCTGGACGTCTCGACCGAACCCGGAGTGTTCGTGTTCGGCGACAGCGCCCTGATGTCCATCGCCGTTTCAAACATCGCCGACAACGCGCTGAAATTCTCGCCCGCCGACAGTCCGGTCACGGTCACCCTGAGGCGACGGGACGGCTTTGCCGCCGTGACGGTTCGCGACCATGGTCCGGGAATTCCTCCCGACGAACAGGAGCGGATCTTCGAGAAGTACTACCGTTCGATCCGGACCGACCGGGTCTGTGGCGTCGGCCTCGGGCTGTATCTGGTCAAGCGGATCGTCGACCTGCATGGCGGCACCATCGCCATCGACAGCCCGCCCTCCGGCGGCACGGCCTTTACCGTGAGCCTGCCCCTGGCCTGAGCGGCTCTCCCCCCGAATCAGGGAATCTCGGAATCCGAGGCCGAGAGCATCGGCGGGGCCTTGGCGCCGTCGGGCAGAGGCCGGTCGTCGCCGCCCAAGGTACGGTGCATGATCACCACATCGACCCAGCGGCCGAATTTCAGCCCGACCCCGCGCAGCACCCCCTCCTGGCCGAACCCCATGGCGCGATGGACGCCGATAGAGCCCTGGTTGGCGGAATCACCGATCACGGCGATCATCTGGCGATAGCCCAGCGCGGTGCACCGGTCGATCAGGGCGGCCAGCAGGGTGCGGCCGATCCCCCGGCGCGCCACGAAGGGCGCCACATAGATGGAATCCTCCACCGTATAGCGATAGGCCGACCTTTGGCGGAACGGCCCGGCATAGGTGTAGCCCAGCACCTCGCCCTCCTCCACCGCCACCAGGAACGGCAGTCCGCGCCCCGTGATCGCCGCGCGACGCGCCTTCATCTCCTCGACGGAGGGGACCTCCTCCTCGAACGAGGCGGCGGAACGCGACACATAGAAGGCGTAGATGGACTGCACCGCCGCCATGTCGTCATCGGTGGCGTCGCGGATCTGGACCGCCAGGGGCGTGGTGGGACGGCTCATGGGCGGCCGAACTCCGCCGCCGCTGCGGCCAGGGCCGCGGCGACCTTCTGAAGATCGGCCTGGACCTTGGCGAAGTCCCGGCCGTGGCAATGCTGGCCCTCGTCCATGTACAGGGCCCGGTTGATCTCGATCTGCAAGGCATGGCTCCCCTGGCGCGGCTGGCCGTAATGCCGGGTGGTGAAGCCTCCGGCGTAGGGGGCGTTGCGTACCACGCGATAGCCAAGATGGGTGAAGGCATCCTCCGCCACCTGGGTGAACAGGGGCGAACAGGCGGCGGAAAAGCAGTCGCCCAAAACCACGTCAACCCGGCTTAAGCCCGAATCCCGGTCCATGGGACCGCCCACCGAGGGCATGGAATGGCAGTCCACCAGCAACGACCAGCCAAAGGCCTTGCGGGTGGCGTCGACCAGATCCTTCAGCCGGCGATGATAGGGCCGGTAACAGCGGGAGATGCGGTGCTCGACCTCGCTCACCGGCAGCCGCCCGGCATAGATCTCCGCCCCGCTGGCGACCACCCGGGCAATGGTCCCCAGCCCGGCCAGGACGCGGGGAGAGCGGGTATTGGCATGCTCGGGCAGGTCGCCCGAAAACATGGCGGGGTCCAACTCATAAGGCTCGCGATTGGGATCGCAATAGGCCCGGGGGAACAAGGCGGCGATCAGCGGCGCCCCCAGTTCGACCACGCCGGAATACAGCTCGTCCACGAAGCTGTCCTCGGACCGGCGCAGCATGCGGGGATCAAGACGGGACGCCGCCACGAAGTCGGCGGGATAATCCCGTCCGGAATGGGGCGAGGCGAAGACGAGCGGCACCGACTGCCGGGGCGGCTCGGCCACCCTCAGCACGGCGGCATCGTCGTTCGTGGTCTCTGCGGGCATCATCTTGGCGGGCATGGCTTCCATGGTCTGCCCTTCCTTCTTAGCAAATCGCCCGGCCCGTGTCATACCCCGCTCCGGGAAATCGGCGACTTTCTGCCTCGTGCATTTTCTATAGTGCGGACATTTCAGAAGGGCTTGCAATGGCCGACAAACGACGCTAAAAGAACGTCCCTCGGCCGGGGCCACTCAGGCGGCACGGCGGAGGATAAGGGCGGTTAGCTCAGCGGTAGAGCACTGTGTTGACATCGCAGGGGTCACAAGTTCAATCCTTGTACCGCCCACCATCGAAGGCCCCAGGGAAACCTGGGGCCTTCGTCCGTTTCGGCCCAATCCTTGCCCGGCCCGACCCGCCGTCAACCTTGCCTTAAGCAATCCCTGTCATGATGGGATCATCCCCTTCATTCCTTGGGAAGGCGCAGAAGCGTCATGGCAACCTCCTCGGCAACCCATTCCAAGCCCTTCATCCAGACGCCCGTCCCGCGCAAGCCGGTCCGAAGGTCCGGCGGTGGCGGCAAGGCGAAGCTTCTGGCCCTGGGCGGCATCGCGCTGGTGGTGGCCGCCCTGGGAAGCGCCGCCCTGCTGATGCGCCCCCATACCGGAGGCAGTGGTCTGGCGGCGACGCCGGAAGCCTTTGCCGAGCAGATGGAAGCCGCGGCCCGGGCCGGCGGCGGGACGGTCCCCCATGTCTTCGGCGGCACCATCCGCGCCGAGCGCAACGGCGCCGTGCTGGCCCTGGTGGCCGACAACGTGCCGCCCAGCGCCTGCGTCTCCGTGGGGTGGAAGCTGGTCCGCAAGGGATTGCTCTCCATCAACGGCACCATGCCGCTCCGCGTCTCGGCGGCCAAATTATCGGACCTGTGCAATCAGGAAGACGGCAATGCCGTCCTCACCTGGATTCCAAAACTGCCTGAATAGCAATCCATCATAGATATTGATTCGTTCAACACCTCCTGCCACCATATGACGGGTTGGGCAACTCTTATGGAGTTTGGGGAATGGACGATATCGATCTCGCGGCGGAACGTACCGACATGCTGAACGCCGCCGCCATCCAGGCCGTTCTGGAACGCACGGAATCGGTACTCTCGACCGGCATCTGCCGCGCTTGCAACGAGGAGATCGAGGCCGAGCGCCTGGCCGCCAATCCCTACGCCAAGCATTGCCGCGACTGCGCCGACGAGGCCGAGACCCGCGCCCGCCAAGCCCGGCGCTGCGGCCCGCGCTGAGCCGGGAATCTCGGATGAATTGACCCGCCCCCGAAGGGGCGGGCCGGTTCATTTCACAGGACCATCAGGGCGCTGCCGCCGTCCTTCTCGATTTCCCACAGATAACCGAGGGAATCGAGAGCCCGCTCCCGTGACATCAGGGAGTGGGCTTCGGGTGCGACGATGATCGCCCAGACCCGGTCCCGGATTGCCGCTAATTTCTCGCGGCGCGCAGCCTTCTGGCCCATGGTCGTTCACTCCTCTATGGAAGCGACTACCGGCACAGCTTAGACAGCTTATCCTTAACGGAAGGTATCAGCCGCCCCAGGCGTCGGCGCAGATTCCCGCGTACCAGCCGGAAGCATACTCGGCCTCGGCCTTGCGGAGATGGGCGTCGGCACCCAAGGGGCTGACCCCGCCCGAGCCGGGCACGGCCACGCGGCGACCATTGGACGCCTCGTAAACTCCCGCCACCGAAATGGCGTAATCGGGCGCCAGCAGGCTGTAGCAGACGTTGATGGCCTTGGCGTTCGACGCCCCCCGCCCCGCCAAGGACGCCACCACCGCCGCCGCCGCGATCTTGGCCTGGCCGTTGGCCGAAGAGGCGGATTTCGGCATCTCGCCGGCGACGCAGGCATCGCCGATCACGTGGATGCCGGGCGCCTGCCGTGATTCGAAGGTCGCCGGGTCCACCGGACAAAAGCCGCTTGCATCGGCCAGCCCGGCCGCCTGGGCGATCCGCCCGGCGCCCTGGGGGGGGATGATGTTGGCGAGAGCCGGCGTGAACCGGTCGAAATCGGTCTCCACCCATCCCTCGGCGGCATTGACCCGCACCACCCGCCCGTTATTGGCCCCCGACACCCACTCGATCATGTCGCCGTAAAGCGACTTCCAGCCTTCCTGAAACAGGGCCTGCTTGGAAAAGGAATCCTTGGCGTCCAGGACCAGGATCTTGCATCCCTTGCGGGTCCGCGACAGGTGCCAGGCCATCAGACTCGCCCGCTCGTAGGGACCGGGAGGACAGCGAAAGGGATTGCCCGGCGCGGCGATGATCACCACGCCGCCATCCTCCACCGCCTCCAGCCGGCGGCGCAGCAAGGCGGTTTGGGCTCCCGCCTTCCAGGCATGGGGCATGATGGCCGCCGCGGCCTCGTCATAGCCTTCGATATCGTTCCAGCGCAGGTCGATCCCGGGCGAGACGATCAGCCGGTCATAGGCCACCACGCCACCGCCCGCCAGGCGCACCCGCCGCCGCTCGCCGTCGATGGCCGCGACACTGTCGTGCACCACCTCGATGCCGAACCACGAGCGTAGTTGGTCATAGCCGTGCTCCAGCCGGGACAGCTCTCCCAGCCCGCCGATCACGCCGTTGGAGCCGGGACAGGTGACATGGACCGGGGTGGACTCGATCAGGACAATGCGCAAATCCGGCATGGCCCGGCGCAGGGAGCGGGCGGCCGTCGCCCCCCCGAAACCACCACCGACGATCACCACCGAAGCCGTCTTCGCTTCCGGGGCGGGGCCCNCCAAAAAGGCCGGGGCCGCCAGCAGCGCGGCCCCTCCCCCCAATACGGCCCGGCGCGACAGCGGCGCGGTCATGGCGCACCCTTCACGGCGATTTCGCCCGCGATGGCGGCCAGTTCATCATTGCCATAGCCACGGGTCAGGCGATCCATGATGGTGGCCGGGCGCGACCCGTCACGGAAGGCCAGCAGCAGACGCAGCAGATCCGCCGCCGGGCGTCCCGCCAAAGCCGGAATGGTGGTGTGGAGTTCGGGGGAATGGCAGGCGGAGCAGGTCTCGGCCACCAACCGGGCGCCCTCGTCGGCCCGCGCCGGATTGCCGGCGGCGATCGCCATCAGAGCCATGAATGCCGCAAGACTGCGCAAGGCGCCCCCCCTCTCGGAGCGTATTGTAACGCGCAGACAGGCGCCTGTCAGCGTCGCGGTGCGGTCGGCCCGCCCGTGGCCTTCCAGCCGAGGATGCCGCCTTGCATGCGGTGGATCTCGCCCTGCCAGCCGGCGGCCAGCAGCTTTTCGGTGGCGGTGCCGCAGCGCACGCCGCTGCGGCAGTGAATCACCAGCCGCTTGCCGTCGCCGATCTCGGGCATCCGGGCCGGATCGAAGGTGGAGAGCGGCAGGTTGATGGAGCCGGCGATGGACTCGGCGGCATGCTCGTCGGGCTCACGCACATCCACCAAGACGACCGAACCGGCCTCCCACCACAGACGGATCTGCGAGGGATCGACCACATGGACCTTGTCGCTGGCCGGAGATGAGGAAAGACCGAAGAGCCGGGAAAGCATGCCGAACACCCTATTTTATCAGATAAGGCGAATGTAGGGATTCACCGGCGGCATGCAAGCCCAAAGGCGTAAACATTCGTCCAGCCTTCGGGTTTTTTGCCCCTGGGGCTTGGAATGCCCAAGCAGCAACCCCACTAATAAGAATGACTTTCAGACGCAGTAATTCATCCGTGAGTGGGAGAGATGACTGCGGATGAAGAGACGGCAGGGAGGGACATTCGCATGAACAGGTCCACTCAGGCCCTCATGGCGGCGGCTGTGTTAATTGGTCTGGCACCGGTGGCCATGGCCGGGGAGCCGCAACCTTGGGCCCTCTCGTTCCAGCACGGGGTCTCCCCCACCATGGAACGCATCACCTCATTGGCCACCTTCATCAACGGCGTGATCGTGGTGATCACTCTGCTGGTATCCGGGCTGCTGCTTTATGCCTGCACCCGCTTCAGGGCCGACCGCAACCCCAAGCCGGCCACCTGGTCGCACAACACGCCGCTGGAGGTCGTCTGGACCGCCATACCGGCGGTGATCCTGCTGCTGATCGCCATACCATCGTTCCGGCTGCTCTACTTCATGGACCGCGTCCATGACGCCGACATGACGCTGAAGATCGTCGGCCACCAGTGGTACTGGACCTACGAGTATCCCGATCACGACTTCAAGTTCGACAGCAACATGGTGCAGGCCGAGGACCTAAAGCCCGGCCAGCCGCGCCTGCTGACCGCCGACAACACCCTGGTGGTGCCGGCCGGCGTGCCCATCCGCCTGCAGATGACCGCCGACGACGTGATCCATTCGTGGTCGGTGCCGGCGTTCGGCATCAAGACCGACGCAGTGCCCGGACGGCTTAACGAGACCTGGGTGCAGGTCAACGAGCCCGGCACCTATTACGGCCAATGTTCGCAATTGTGCGGCGTCAACCATGGCTTCATGCCGGTGCACGTCAAGGCGGTGCCCAAGGAAGAATTCCTGGCCTGGGTCGCCCAGGCCAAGAAGACCTATGCCCACCTGGACGGCAGCCGTCCGGAAACTGCCGTCGCACTTGCCGAAACCGGGGGGAAAAGTCCATGAGCACCGCAATCACCCATGATCACGGGCACGCCCAGCCCCACGGCTGGCGGCGCTGGCTCTATTCCACCAACCACAAGGACATCGGCACGCTGTACCTGATCTTCTCGGTGATCGCCGGGCTGCTGGGGGGCGCCATGTCCATCGTCATCCGCATGCAGCTGGCCCATCCGGGCGGCACCATCTTCAACGGCGACTGGCACATGTACAATGTGTTCGTCACCGCCCACGCGCTGACCATGGTGTTCTTCACGGTGATGCCCGCCCTGATCGGCGGCTTCGGCAACTGGTTCGTGCCGCTGATGATCGGCGCGCCGGACATGGCCTTTCCCCGGCTGAACAACATCAGCTTCTGGCTGCTGCCCCCCGCCTTCATCATGATGCTGCTGTCCATGGTCGAAGGCGCCGGAGCCGGCACCGGCTGGACGCTCTATCCCCCGCTGTCCACCGCCTATCACCCCGACGCCTCGGTGGACTTCGCCATTCTGGGCCTGCATCTGGCCGGCATCAGTTCGGTGCTGGGTGCCATCAACTTCGTCTGCACCATTCTCAACATGCGCGCGCCGGGCATGACCATGCACCGCATGCCGCTGTTCGTCTGGGCCATGCTGGTCACCGCCTTCCTGCTGCTGCTGTCCATTCCGGTGCTGGCGGGCGCGCTGACCATGCTGCTCACCGACCGCAATTTCGGCACCACCTTCTTCGCCCCGGCCGGCGGCGGCGATCCCCTGCTCTACCAGCACCTGTTCTGGTTCTTCGGCCACCCTGAAGTCTACATCATGATCCTGCCGGCCTTCGGCATCATCAGCCACATCATCGCCACCTTCTCCAAGAAGCCGGTATTCGGCTATCTCGGCATGGCCTATGCCATGGTGGCCATCGGCTTCGTCGGCTTCGTGGTCTGGGCGCACCATATGTTCACCACCGGCCTGGCGGTGGACACCCGCGCCTACTTCACCGCCGCCACCCTGGTGATCGCCGTGCCCACCGGCATCAAGGTCTTCAGCTGGATCGCCACCATGTGGGGCGGATCCATCACCTTCCGGGTTCCCATGATGTGGGCGGTGGGTTTCGTCTTCCTGTTCACCATGGGCGGCGTCACCGGCGTGGTGCTGGCCAACAACCCCGTGGACGTGGCCCTGCACGACACCTATTACGTGGTCGCCCATTTCCACTACGTGCTGAGTCTGGGCGCGGTCTTCGCCATCTTCGCCGGCTTCTACTACTGGATCGGCAAGATGAGCGGGCACCAGTATCCCGAGACCCTGGGCAAGATCCATTTCTGGCTGACCTTCGTGGGCGTCAATATCGCCTTCTTCCCGCAGCATTTCCTGGGCGCCCAGGGCATGCCGCGCCGCGTGCCGGACTATCCCGACGCCTTCGCCGGGTGGAACATGGTGTCGTCCATCGGCGCCTATATCGCCTTTGCCGGCACGGCGTTCTTCCTGGTGGTGGTGTGGCGTACCTTTACCGCCGGCAAGGCGGTGGAAGCCAATCCCTGGGGTTCGGGCGCCACCACGCTGGAATGGTCGGTCAGTTCGCCGCCGCCGCTGCACAGCTTCGACGGGCTGCCCCATATCGGCACTCCGGCGGAGTAAGGGGCATGAGCCCCCTGCGCCGGACCCAAGCGACCCTGGCGGGACTGGTAGTGATCATCGCCGCCATGGTCGGGCTGGTGATCGGCAGCGTGCCGCTCTACAAGGCCTTCTGCCAGGCCACCGGCATCGGCGGCCCGCCCCGCCAGGTGGCGGCGGAGTCCTCCGCCGCCACGGGCAAGATGGTGACCATCCGTTTCGACGCCTCGGTGGCCAAGGGGCTGCAATGGCGCTTCGCGCCGCAGTCGCGCGAGATGAAGGTGCGGCTCGGCGAGGATAATCTGGCCATCTTCACCGCCACCAACCTCTCCGACCGCCCCATCACCGGCAACGCGGTGTTCAATGCCACGCCGGACAAGATCGGCAAGTACGTGGCCAAGATCCAGTGCTTCTGCTTCACCGAGCAGACCCTGCTTCCCGGCCAGACCGTCGACATGGCGGTCAGCTTCGTGATCGATCCGGCCATGGCCGCCGATCCCTTGAGCAACGAGGTCGGGACCATCACCCTGTCCTACACCTTCTTCAATGCCAACCCTGCGGACGAAAGAGGACGGTCATGAGCCACGCCCAAGCCACCCCCCGCGCTCCCGGCAATGCCCCCCATCCCTTCCATCTGGTCGATCCCAGTCCCTGGCCCCTGGTGGGGTCCATCTCGGCGCTGGTCCTGGTCTACGGCGCCGTGAGCTGGTTCCGCGACCACGCCCATACCAGCGTGATGCTGGCGGGCCTTGGGCTGGTGGCCATCACCATGTTCGGCTGGTGGCGCGACATCTTCCGCGAGGCCCGCGCCGGCCATGCCCATACCGAAGCGGTCTGCCATGGCCTCAGGATGGGCATGAGCCTGTTCATCGCCTCGGAAGTGATGTTCTTCGTCGCCTTCTTCTGGGCCTACTTCCATTCCGCCCTGGGGATAGCGCCCATGGTGAGCCAGTGGCCGCCTTCCGGCATCCAGACCCTGGACACCTGGCACATTCCCTTCATCAACACCCTGATCCTGATGAGTTCGGGCGTGACGCTGACCAAGTCTCACCACGCGCTGCGCCACGGCCATCGCGGCGCCACCAAGGCGTGGCTGGCAGTGACCATCGCTCTGGGCGTGCTGTTCCTGTCCCTGCAGATCCATGAATACGGCCAGGCCCTGTTCGCGTTCACCGACGGCATCTATCCGTCGGTGTTCTACATGGCCACCGGGTTCCATGGCTTCCACGTCTTCGTGGGCGTGTGCTTCCTCACCGTCTGCCTCAACCGGGTGCGGGTGGGCGATTTCACGCCGGCCAAGCATGTGGGCTTCGAGGCGGCGGCGTGGTACTGGCACTTCGTCGACGTGGTCTGGGTCTTCCTGTTCGTCTGGGTCTACTGGTGGGGCAACGGCTGATCAGGAGGTCGGCCACACGAAGGACTGAGCGGCGCAGGGCCTTGCCAGCAAGAAGCCCTGCACCTCTTCGCAACCGAGGTCGGCGACCAGACGCATCTGCTCCTCGGTCTCGATGCCCTCGGCCACCACCTTGAGGCCGAGCCGGTGGCCGAGAGCGATGGAGCTTTCCACGATGGCCCGGGCGCCTTCCTCGATCATGGCCCTGGCGATGAAGGACTGATCCACCTTCAGCTCGGTGAAGGGGCCTTGCTGCAATTGCTTCAAGGACGAATAGCCGGTGCCGAAATCGTCGATGGACAGGCCGAACCGGCGCATGCGCAGCCGGGTCAGGATATCCAGCTGCGACGTGAAGTCGCCGGCCAGGGCGGTTTCGGTGATCTCGATGGTGATCTGTTCCGGCGGAACGCCATAATCGCGAGCCATATCCACCAGGGCGTCGGGCAGATCAAGGTTCAGCAGCATGTGGGGCGAGAGGTTCAGCGCCACCTTCGGCGACAGCCCCGCCTTGCGCCACTCGCCGCATTGGGCCAGGGCCTGGCGGAACATGGAATCGGTCAGCCGGTCGATCATGCCGTCACGCTCGGCCAGACCGATGAAGCGGTCGGGTCCCACCATGCCGTGCTCGGGATGGATCCAGCGGGCCAGCACCTCGGCCCCCAGGATCTTCCGCGTCTTGGCACAGAACTTGGCCTGGAACCAGGGAACCACATGTCCATCGTCCAGGGCGTTGCCCAACGCCTCGGTGTCGGGCCGATAGCGGTCGGGGGCCTTTTCCACCGCGCTGGGAGGGCATGGCGCCTGGATGGCGGCCAGCCGGTCATAAACCGCTGACAGATCACCCACGCCGAACGGCTTGTGCAGCACGCCGGCCACCTTGAGCCCGCGTGATTCCGCCAGACGCCGGGCGGCCTCGATGACATCGCTGTCATAGCCGCTCATCAGCACCAGATTGGCGCCGGACTTGTTGTCGGCAAGAAAACGGATGATTTCCACCCCGTCCATGCCGGGCATGGCGAGGTCGAGGAAGATTCCCCGCAGGTCGATGGAGTAGCGACAGGCGAAGTCCTCGAAATTATCGCACCAAGTGGTGCTGAATTCCATGTCGGCACCGACGTCGGCCACGAACTCGCACATATCGCGTTCGTCGTCGAGGATGAGCACCTTGGGCTTGGCCCCGTTGATTCGCGCCATGGTCATGCCGTCCTCCGCTGATCGAGAGCCCGACGCACGGCGTGGGCCAGCGACGCCTTGCCATAGGGTTTGGAGAGAATTTCACTTTGCGGCTCTTCGCCGTTGGCCGCCACGTGGCCGGTAAAGCCGGAGGTCAGCAGCACCGCGCAAGCGTGCCCCATCTCGTGAGCCTTGCGCTCCAGGGCATAGCCGTCCAGGCCATGGGGCATCACCACGTCGGTGAACAGCAGGTCGACGCCCCCGTCTTGCTGCAAGATGGAGAGCGCCTCGGCCGCATCGGCGCAGATGGTGGCGCGATAGCCCAGCTCGGCAAGAAACTCGCCGGCGATCTCGGCCAGATGGGGCTCGTCGTCGACCACCAGGACGTGTTCCGAGCCGGTAGGCAACTCTTCGGGCAGCGGCTCGGCCGCCGCCTCGGTACCGTCTGCCGCCTTGGGAAGATAAAGCCGGAAGGTGGTGCCGATGCCCGGTTCGGAATAGACCCGGATATGCCCGCCCGAACGCCGGGCGAAGCCATAGGCCATGGCCAGCCCCAATCCGGTTCCCTTGCCCCGTTCCTTGGTGGTGAAGAACGGCTCGAAGATACGATCGACGATCTCCTTGGGGATTCCCGTTCCTGTATCGCTGACCGAGACCACCACATAGCGCCCGGGCGTTAAGTTGGGGTCGGCCCGCCGCATCTCGTCATCGACCTCCACGTTGGAGGCCTCGACGGTCAGGACGCCGCCCTGGGGCATGGCGTCGCGCGCGTTAAGGCACAGGTTGAGCAGGCAATCCTCGAATTCGCTGCGGTTGATATCGGCATGCCACGTATCGGCCGCCATCTGCGTCCGCACCTCGATCACCTTGGTCAGCGAGCGCTGCACCATCTCCTGCATGCCCGAGATCGCATCGGCGATGTCGGTGCGGCTTTTACCCTGGGCCTTAGGGTCCTGGCGCGAGAAGGACAGCAGGCGCCGGGTGAGGTCGGCGCCGCGACGTGCGCTGCGCAATGCCGTCTGGACGCGCTTCATGCCGGATTCGCTGCCCTGGACGGTCCGTTCCAGCAGTTCGAGATTGCCGGTGATGATCCCCAGCAGATTGTTGAAGTCGTGGGCGATGCCCCCGGTCAACTGCCCCACCGCTTCCATCTTCTGAGAGCGGCGCAGAGCCGCCTCGGTCTGCTTCTGCTCGGTGATGTCGCGGATGAAGGCGGTGAACAAGCCATGGTCGGGCAGGTGGGTGATGGTCAGTTCCAGCGGAATCTCGTGCCCCCTGGCGTGCAGGCCGCTCATTTCCATGCGCTTGCCCAGCACGCTCGAAGCCTGCCCGGACGCCACCCGCGCCAGCCCCCGCCGGTGGGCCTCGCGGTGGATTTCGGGGATGATCAGGTCGGCGATCTCGTGGCCCAGTGCGTCGGATGATCGACGACCGAAAATGTGCTCGGCCGCAGGATTGAACTCCACCACCATGCCGCTGCGATCGATGGTGATGATCGCATCCTGGGCCGCATCGAGAATGCTGCTCTTGATCTGCTCGCTGGCCTCCAGGGCGCGGCGGGTGGCGGTCACATCGCTGAGATCGCGGAAGGTGACCACCGCACCGATCAGCACCCCATCGTTGACGATGGGGGTCGAGCCGTAATGCACGGGAAAACTGGAGCCGTCCTTGCGCCAGAACCACTCGTCCTCGACGGAGCAGCCCTCGGCCGAGGCCAGTGTCCGGCTCAGGGGGCAATGCTCGGACGGGTACTGGCTTCCGTCCGGATGGGAATGGTGGATCAGCGGATGCAGGTGCTGCCCCAGCATCTCCCCGGGGGCAAAGCCCAGCATCTCGGAGGCCGCCGGATTGACGAAGGTGACCGCCCCCCTTGTGTCGAGCCCGATGATGCCCTCGCCCATGGAGTCCAGGATCAGGTTATTGTGCTCCACCGCCGCCTGATGGGCGGAGAATTCCTCGCGCAGGCGCCGCGCCATGGGCCGGAACACGCCGAACCAGGACAGGCCGAGGACCGCGAGCACCAGATAAAGCCCCAGGGAAAAACCATACCGCAGGCGCGCCACATTCTGGCGGCTCTCGTCCTGGTACTGCACGACCAGTCGTTCCAGTCCGGGTAATAACGTCAATCGAGACTTATCGGCCAGACGCTGAAGGCGCAACGGGTTCACACCCAACCCGTCGGTCGCGGCGACGGCCCGCACTTCCGAGACGAAGGCCAGCACCTCGGCGTCCAGGGAGGGCGTTCCCCCCCAGTAGAGCGCTTCCATCTCGGGTGTCATGCCGCGCGCCGTGCTCTCACCGATCAGCCGGGCGTGACCGGCCGCCATCTCTGAGCCGGACTGGGCCAGCAGATCGGCGAACATCGAGCGCTCCTCCGCCGCCGAGGCCGCCGCCATCTGATAGGCGAAGGCGACGCTGCGCTGGGACAACATGCGCTGACGCCCGGCGACGTTGATCAGGGCGCCATCCTCGGACAGGTGGGAAACAACCCAGTCCTGGGACTGATACCCGGCAAGAGTCAGCAGCAGCAAGGCGGCGATCACCGCCGCTTGACGACGATACAGACCGGCAAGCAAATCCTGCGCGCGATATCGCGTTTTCGGCATCCGGCACCTCCCCGACGGGAATCCGCCGTGCTGTCTGCCCCAGGGCGTCAGGCCCTAACGACTACGACTTATGGATAGAGCGTCCATAAGGGATATCGCAAATGCATAAATGATTTACAAGTCAGCGTTAGTACGGACAATCCGACCTGCCGCAGGACCGGGCGGTGCGGCCGGGCTGCCAGGTCCCGCAGACCCGGCACTCCACCATGGTCTCGGCATGGTCGCTCCCGGGCGGAGGCGGCGGAACCCTTTGGCCGGGCTCGCGGCGGCGCAATTCGGCGCGCCGGCCGAGATATTTGAATCCGAACCAGATGAAGGCGACGACGGCGACGGTCAGCAGGATCTTGGCGAACATCAGCTCTTATCCTCCGCGCAGCCCAGGGGATCAAGCGCACCAGCGCCGCGCAGGATGGCATTGGCCTGGGGAGTGAACTCCCCGCCCTCGCCATGCAGGACCAGCCCCGGAAGCAGCCGCAAGGGCGAGCGCACTCCCTTGCGCGCCGAAACGATCACCCGACCGGCGGCCCGGTCGGCCCTGGGCCACAGGGGCACGACGACCACGTCGCCCACCCCCCGGCCCCGCAATCCCACCAGAATATCGCCCAGACGCTCGGCCCGGTGGATCAGGGTCAGGCGCCCCTTGGGCCGCAATAGCTTGACCGCCGCCTTGAGCCAGCCGGCAAGGTCCAGCCCCTTCTCCTCATGGGCCATGGCGCGCGATTCGTTGGCGGCCGAAGTGCCGCTACCGCGCTCGAAGAATGGGGGATTGGTCATCACGTGATGATACCCGCCGAGCCCGGCAGGAGGCTTTGCCGCGTCGCCCAGGTGGATTCCGAAGCACCCTTCGACCGCGTTGAGGACAGCGTTGCGCCGCGCCAGTTCGGCCAGCGTCTCCTGAACCTCCAGGCCATCCACCTCCACATCGGGGCAACGGGCCAGCAGGCACAGCGCCGCCGCCCCGACCCCGCAGCCCAGGTCGAGGACGCGCTCCCCCGGGCGGGCGCCCAGAGCCGCCGCCAGCAGGACAGGGTCGATGGCGGCGCGATAGCCATCCCGGGGTTGCAACAGCCGGACCTTCCCATTCAGAAGGCTGTCTTCGGTCAGTGTTTCCGACGCGATCATGGACTTGTTCGCTCTTGATCGGGGTGAAAGCGATTAGGAATTGGCGATGTAAGCTTGACCCGCTTTCCCAGGCGACACTATGTTCGTCCCGCGGGTAGGCATGCACCGCACGGGAGGAGTTTCTGCATCGTGGCGATCGTGGTCAATTTCGAGGACGAACGCGGCAAGAAGGCGAAGAGCTTCGACGCCCTTGTCGCTCTGGTCAAGGACGACCTGCAGAAGGTCAACCATGCCATCGTTGACCGTATGCACAGCCCGGTCGAGATGATCCCCCAGCTGGCCGGCCACATCATCGCGGCAGGCGGCAAGCGCCTGCGCCCGGTGCTGACCCTGGCCTCGGCCAAGCTGGCCGGACATACGGGCGAACGCCACATCAAGCTGGCCGCCTGCGTCGAGTTCATCCACACCGCCACCCTGCTTCACGACGACGTGGTCGACGAATCCGAGCTGCGGCGCGGCCAGGCTTCGGCCAATGCCCTATTCGGCAACAAGCCCAGCGTGCTGGTCGGCGATTTTCTGTTCTCCCGCTCGTTCGAGCTGATGGTCGAGGACGGATCGCTGTCGGTGCTGGCCATCCTGTCGCGCGCCTCCTCGGTCATCGCCGAGGGCGAGGTGCTGCAGCTGATCACCGCCAACGACACCGAGACCAGCGAGGATTCCTATCTCGAGGTCATCCGCTCCAAGACCGCCGCCCTGTTCGCCGCCGCCTGCCGCATCGGCGCGGTGGTGGCCGACCGGCCCAAGGTTGAGGAAGAGGCGCTGGAATCCTATGGCCTCAACCTGGGCATCGCCTTCCAGCTGATCGACGACGTGCTCGACTATTCCGCCAAGCAGGCCGTGCTGGGCAAGACGGTGGGCGACGATTTCCGCGAAGGTAAGATCACACTGCCGGTCATCCTGGCCTTCCGTCGCGGCGGTGACGAGGAAAGAGCCTTCTGGCGCCGCTGCCTGGAAGAACTGGACCAGTCGGACGAGGATATCGGCCAGGCCATCAAGCTGATGGAAAAGCACGGCAGCCTGGCCGCCACCATCGCCCGCGCCCGCCATTACGGCGAAATCGCCCGCGACGCATTGGGCATCTTCCCCGACAGCCCGGTGAAGCAGGCCATGATCGACGTCATCGATTTCTGTATCGACCGGGCTTATTAGCCCACCGCTTGGCGGGCTGCCGCCCGCGCCCGCCCGGGGCGGGAGCCCCGCATGCCCTACTCCGCCGCGAAGCGCGTCCGGGGCGCCGGCAGCACCATGGCCGGGCGGGGAATGTCCTTCATCAGCCCGGGGCCGTTGACCATCTCGAAGCCGCCCTGCACCACGCCGCCGACCACCTTGCGATGGCGCGCGCTCCACAGGTAGCAGCCGATGCCGTCCTTGGCGGTCTCCTGCTGGATGCGTTCGAGAACGGCGAGAAGCTGCTCGTCGCTCATCTTGTCCTCGGGACGGAACTCGGACAGGTCCAGCCCAACCATGGAGACGCCGATCTCGGCCGCCACCGAGGTTCGCCGCGCCGACAGGCGGGTGCGGACCAGAACCTCGCGGCACAGCGTGCCGACGAAAGACACCACCGATTCCAGCTCCGGCGTGGTGGTGCCGTCGGGAATGTGGAAGATCTCGATCACCAGCCGGGTGTTGCGGGTCTCCTGGGTCAGGTCGGACAAGGCGAAGACCACGGAATTGCGCTGATCCGACGCCAGGGATTGCCAAGACAGCGGCAGAATCACCGAAGGCTGCGGCACCCCCTCCGGCGCATTGCGGGCGGCGTTGCGAATGTCACGCACCGCCGAATTGACCACGAAGCGGTCCAAGGCCAAGGCCGTCGCCACATCGCCATCGGGATAGGCGCGGCACCCTTCGATGGGCTCGTCGTTCTCGCGGTCGCGACGGACCAGCCGGGCGCCATAGGCCGAGATGGCCTCCCCCATGGCCACCCAGGTGGGACGCCACAACAGGGACAGACTGGCCCCGGGCGGAAGCGCCCCCACGATGCTGGGATCAAGGTAGGCCGCAGGTTTCTTCACCCCGGTCCCCTCGATGGTCTCCCACTTCATGTCGTCACGCCGGACCTCGTCGCGGCGATCGAGGCTGGTCCAGCCCTTGAGCGGATCATTCACTCCAGGCCCGGGGGCCGCCGGAGCACAGGGCAGATACGGCAGGCCGCTGGTCGAAACAAGGGAGCGCACCTCGGCAACGGCACGGCTGATAACCACCGTGTTGAATTCGCCATCCTCGCCCACCGCCTCGGCCACCGGGACTTCGGCGGCGATGGCCACGGGGCGGTCCTCGCCCCCCTGGTGCTGGCCATAGAGGAAGCGTCCCAATTCCTCGACCACGGCGATGGTGCGGCGCTTGGCCTCTTCCGGGCTGACCTCGGGAAAGGCCAGGATCCAGCAATCCTCGCCATCACGGCAGAAGGTGTTGCCGCGTCCGATATTCCGGCGCACCACCTGGTCGACGATGATCGCCACCTTGTCGGCCAGCCGCGACCACTTTTCCCCAACGGAATCGCGGTACTCGCCGAGGGAGACGATATGCAACTTGGCCTTGATCTCGGGATTGCGGGCCAGCATCTGCTCCAGCCACTCGGCGGCGGATTCCACCGTGGAGCGTGCGGTCGGCCGAGGAACCTTGCCGGATGCAGCGACCGCCGGAGCCGGCTTGTCGTCGTCCCACAGCGTCTTAAGCGATTGCGCCAGACGAACCCAGACACTCGCGTTGGAGGCTGACATTCTGCCCTCCCGCCCGAAATCCAATCCCATTCTAAAGTCTAGCGGATTATACTTACTCCGCCAAGGAACAAACTATGCCGATGATTTTCGCCATATTTGCCAATTCACTATAAATAGCCAAATTCAGCGCAACGCCGGTGCCGGGCCTAGGCATAGATGTCAACCACCCGCCCCAGCGTTCCCGATTGCTGCGGACGGTTCACGCTGGTGTAGTTGCGGGCCGCCGCGGCATCGGCATCGCTGAAGCACAACCGACCATTGACCGTGCGCGGATATTGCGGCGATTGGGCGGACACGCTGGATATTGTGGTCGAAGCGGCTTCCCGGTCGGCGTTGGGATCGACGAAGTTGCGCGCGGCGGCCACATCAGCGGCGCTGAAGCACAAAATCCCGTTCACTAAAACCGGATAGCTGGTCTGTGTGGTACCGACAGACGACGTAGCGGAGATGGACATGGCGCCCCCCTACAGTCCCTTCAGACTTCAGGAGGTTATTATACCACAGACGCGCCGCCAAAACGACAGGACGGGGAAACCCGGCCCGAAGCTAAAGGCGGTGATACTGCTTGTACCATTCGATAAAGCGAGGAACGCCGACACTGATGGGAGTCGCCGGCGCAAAGCCCACGTCCCGCTGGATCGCAGAGATGTCGGCATAGGTTTCCTTGACGTCTCCCGGCTGCATGGGGTGGAAGTCGTAGGTGGCCTTGCGCCCCAGCGAGCTTTCCACCAGCCCAATGAAATCCATCAGCTTTTCGGAGTTGTTGTTGCCGATATTGTAAAGGCGATAGGGCGGAGCCTTGCCGTCATCGGCCGGCGGGTTGTCCAGCACGCCCACCACGCCCGAGACGATGTCGTCGATATAGGTGAAGTCGCGGCGCATGTCGCCGTTGTTGAACACCTTGATGGGCTGTCCGGCGATGATGGCATCGGCGAACAGGTAGGCGGCCATGTCCGGGCGCCCCCAGGGGCCATAGACGGTGAAGAAGCGCAGCCCGGTGGTGGGCACGCGGAACAGGTGGCTGTAGGAATGGCTCATCAGCTCGCCCGAGCGCTTGGACGCGGCGTAAAGCGAGATGGGGGTGTCCACCCGGTCTTCCACCGAGAACGGCAGCTTGGTGTTGGCGCCATAGACCGAAGACGAGCTGGCATAGACGAAATGGCGGCACTTCGGGTTGGCGCGCGCCATCTCCAGCATCACCAGATGGCCTTCGATGTTGGAATGGGTGTAGTCGAAGGGCGCGGTCAGCGAGTGGCGCACACCGGCCTGGGCGGCCAGATTGATATAGTCGGTCACCTCGGGATTGGACGTCGCCACCTGCTGCATAGCGGCGCGGTCGGCGATATCGGCCTGGACGAACGAAAATCCCTCGTGCTTGCGCAGGTGTTCCAGACGGGTCTGCTTCAGCCGTACATCGTAATAGGGGCTGAGACAGTCGACGCCCAGCACCCGCTCGCCTCGCGCCAGGAGGCGCAGGCTGGTGTGATAGCCGATAAATCCGGCAGCGCCGGTAACGAGGATGGTCATCCTTGGAACCCTTCAGACACAGGCGCTTTCATATAGCTTGATCACGGCTGGAAATCATCCCCCCTCTTTCGTCACCAAACCGCAATATCGTTGCCGTCCGGCGGGGGACGCATTGCATTCCTTGCTATTTTGGGGGGCTCCCTTTCCACCGGAAGAATGCATCATTACGTACAAGACGTAGGCGCTGTACGGAAAGACCCCCATGACCGTCGCCACCACCGTCACACTCGACGACAAATACGTCCAAGATCAAGGCCGGCTCTACCTGACCGGCATCCAGGCGCTGGTCAAGCTGCCCATGCTGCAGCATCTGCGCGATCAGGCCGCCGGCCTCGACACCGGCGGCTTCATCTCCGGCTATCGTGGCTCGCCCTTAGGGGGGCTGGACAAGGAATTATGGCGCGCCGGCCCCCACCTGGAAAGGCACGCCATCCGGTTCCAACCCGGACTCAACGAGGATCTGGCCGCCACCGCCGTGTGGGGCACCCAGCAGATCGGCCTGTTCCGAGGGCCGACCCACGATGGCGTCTTCGCCCTGTGGTACGGCAAGGGGCCAGGGCTGGACCGCAGCGTCGACGTCTTCAAGCACGCCAATTCCGCCGGCACCGCGCCCCATGGCGGTGTCCTGGTCCTGGCCGGCGACGACCACGGCGCCAAGTCCTCGACCCTGGCGCATCAGAGCGAGCAGGTCTTCATGGCGGCGCAGATGCCGGTGCTCAATCCGGCCGGCGTGCAGGAGGTCTTGGATTTCGGCCTGTTCGGCTGGGCGCTGTCGCGCTTCTCTGGCCTGTGGGTGGGCATGAAGGCCATTTCCGAGACGGTGGAAAGCTCGGCCTCGGTCAATGTGGACCCTGGCATCAGGTCTTCGTCACGCCTCAGGATTTCAAAATGCCGCCGGGCGGGCTCAACATCCGCTGGCCGGACAAGTTCCTGGAACAGGAATTGCGGCTGATGGCGCACCGTATCCCGGCGGCCCTGGCCTTCGCCAAGGCCAACCGCATCGACCGCACCATCATCGAATCGCCCCATCCCCGCCTCGGCATCGTCACCACCGGCAAGTCCTATCTGGACGTCATGCAGGCCCTGGCCGACCTGGGGATCGACGAGCGCCACGCCGCAGAGATCGGCATCCGCCTCTACAAGGTGGGCATGACCTGGCCGCTGGAGCCTTCGGGCATCCGCGCCTTCGCCGAGGGGCTGGAAGAGATCCTGGTGGTGGAGGAAAAGCGCTCGGTCATCGAGGAACAGCTCAAGGCCCAGCTCTATAACTGGCGCGAAGACGTGCGCCCCCGCGTGATCGGCGAGCGCGACGAAAGCGGCGCCTGGGCTCTGCCGCCCTATGGCGAGCTGACGCCGGCCATGATCGCCCGCGTCGTCGCCTCGCGCATCGGCCGCTTCTATACCTCGCTCCGGGTCAAGGAGCGCCTCGACTTCCTGGCCGACAAGGAAAAGCGCCTGGAGTCCGTTCCCCAGGGCTTCACCCGCATTCCCTATTTCTGCGCCGGCTGTCCCCACAACACCTCGACCAACATCCCCGAGGGCAGCCAGGCCATGGCCGGCATCGGCTGCCACTTCATGGCCACCTGGATGGACCGCGAGACCCTGACCTACACCCATATGGGCGGCGAAGGCGCCACCTGGATCGGCCAGGCGCCCTTCACGTCCCGCACCCACATGTTCCAGAATCTGGGCGACGGCACCTATACCCATTCGGGCTCGCTGGCCATTCGCGCCGCCCTGGCCGCCCGAAGCAACATCACCTACAAGATCCTCTACAACGACGCCGTGGCCATGACCGGGGGACAACCGGCCGAATCCGCCTTCTCGGTGGCCGCCATGGCCGCCCAGGTGCGGGCCGAGGGCGTCCAACGCATCGCCGTGGTCTCCGACGCCCCGGACAAGTACCCGGCGGGGAGCTTCCCCTCGGGCACCACCCTTCACCACCGGGACGGCCTGGATGCCTTGCAGCGAACCTTGCGCGAGGAATCGGGCGTCAGCGTGCTGATCTACGACCAGACCTGCGCCGCCGAGAAGCGCCGCCGCCGCAAGCGCGGCCTGATGCCCGACCCGGACGAGCGCATCTTCATCAACGAGAAGGTCTGCGAGGGCTGCGGCGATTGCGGCGTCAAGTCCAACTGCGTCGCCGTGGTGCCGGTGGAAACCGAATGGGGCCGCAAGCGCGCCATCGACCAGTCGTCGTGCAACAAGGACTTCTCGTGCGTCAAGGGCTTCTGCCCCAGCTTCGTCTCGGTCAGGGGCGCCCAGATCCGCCGCCTGCGGGGCAAGGGCGACGCCGACGTGGCCACCCTGCCCTCCCCCGCGCTGCCCGCCTGCACCGAACCCTACGGCATCATCGTCACCGGCATCGGCGGAACCGGGGTGGTGACTGTGGCCGAGGTGCTGGGCATGGCCGCCCATCTGGAAGGCAAGGGCGTCACCGCCCTGGACCAGACCGGATTGGCCCAGAAGAACGGCGCGGTGATGAGCCATGTACGCATCTGCGACCAACCCGACCGCCTGCACGCCGTGCGCATCGCCGCCGGACAGGCCCGGCTGCTGCTGGCCTGCGACATGGTGGTGGCCGCCGGTTTCGACACCCTGGCCAAGCTGAAGCCCGGCCAGTCCTTCGCCGTGGTCAACCGCCATGAATCCATGCCGGCGACCTTCACCCACGCGCCCGACCTGAACTTCCCGGCCCATGGCATGGAAGACACCATCCGCGAGCAGGTGGGAGGCGACGCGGAGTTCGTCGAGGCGACCCGGCTGGCCACCACCCTGCTGGGCGATGCCCTGGCCACCAACATGTTCCTGGTGGGCTATGCCTGGCAGAAGGGACGCATCCCCCTGTCCGAGGCCTCCATCCTGCGAGCCGTCGAACTGAACGGCGCCATGGTGGACTTCAATACCCAGGCCTTCCGCTGGGGCCGCCTGGCCGCCCATGATCTGGCAGAGGTGGAGCGCGTGGCGGCGCCGCCGCTGGGCGGCAACGACCACCGGCGGCTGTCGGAAAGCCTGGACGAGTTGATCGCGCGCCGGGTCACCCACCTGACCGGCTACCAGAACGCCGCCTGGGCCGCCCGCTACCGCGCCCGGGTGGACCGGGTCAGGGCGGCGGAAGACGCCGTCCTGCCCGGGTCGGAAAGCCTGACCGAAGCCGTGGCCCGGTCACTGGCCAAGCTGATGAGCTACAAGGACGAATACGAGGTGGCCCGCCTGTATTCCGACCCAGCCTTCGTCTCCTCCCTGAAGGAGCAGTTCGAGGACTGGAAGCGCCTGGAAATCCATCTGGCGCCTCCCTTCATGGGGGCGGAGAAACGCCGCTTCGGGCCGTGGCTGCTGCGCCTGATGCCGCTGCTCGCCCGGCTCAAGGGCTTGCGGGGCTCGGGCCTCGATCCCTTCGGCCGGAGCGCCGAACGTAAGCTCGAGCGCCAGTTGATCGGCGAGTTTGAAGCGGCCATCGAATCCATCCTGGCCCACCTCTCCCCCGACACTCACGCCCTGGCCGTCGACATCGCCGCGGCGCCGCGCCGCATTCGCGGCTTTGGCCCCATCAAGCTGAAGGCCGCCGCCGAGGTCCGGGCCGAGATGGCGGACATGCTGGAAAGGCTGCTCTCGCCATATGGCGGGCGGCGGGCGGCGGAATAGCCCTTGATTCGCATCGGCGGGCAGGTTTGACTTGCCCCATGAGCGAAATCGAAGACCTCGATCTGGAATTCGCCGATCTTCCCGAGCATGCGGCGGTCATCGAGACCCTGTGGCAGGAGGCGGCCCTTGCCCGCCGCTATGGCGACACAGAGCCGGCGCTCGACGCCTATCGCCGCATCATCGAACTCGACCCCAGCAACACCGACGCGCTGCTGGCCGCCGCCCAGGCCTGCCGGCTGGCGGGGCGGCCGCGCGACGCGCTGCTTTTCTGCCTGGATCTGCTGGAGATGGATCGCCAGCACATGGGCTGCCGCCTGGAACTGGCCGAGGCCCTGCGCCAGATCGGCCAGCCCGACGAAGCCCATGCCATCATCGACATCCTGCTGATGGAACGTCCCGATTCCGTCCAGGTGTGGTGCGGCCTGGGGCGCCTGCTGAACGATGAGAACCGCCTAGCCGGCGCCGAGCTGACCCTGCGCCGCGCCCTCGGCGTCGATCCGGGATACGGCCCCGCCTGGGCGGCGTTGGGCCGGATCCTGGCCCGCAGGGGTGAAGGCGAAGCGGCGGTCGACGCCTTTCATGCCGCCATCACCCTGGAGCCGGAGCAGCCCGCCCATCAGGTCGGCCTGGCCGAAGTGCTGTTGGAAGCGCACCGTACCGATGAAGCGGCCGAACATATCAACCGCGCCCTGGCCCTGGATGACGAGTGCGCGGCCGCCCACATGGCGCGTGCCCGCTTGGCCATGCTCGAAGGGCGGCAGAAGGAATCCTGGGAAGAAGCCCTGTGGCGCCACCGGCTGCCCGGCGTGGTTCGCCCCCTGCTGCCCGCCGCCCCATGGGAAGGCGAGGATCTGCAGGGCGCCCATCTGCTGCTGCATGCCGAATCGGAATTGTCCGTCACCCTGATGATGGCACGCTTCATCCCCATCCTGGCCCAGCGCTGCACCGCCATTACCGTGCTGGCCCAACCGGGTCTGGTGCCATTGCTGGAAGCCCAGCCCGGAATCACCCGGGTGCTGCCCCTGGGCAAGCCCCTGCCCGACGACCTTTCCGCCGACTATGCCGCGTCCCTGGACGATGTGGCGCTTCTCCTGGGGATCGAGCCCCAATCCCTTCCAACCCGGCCCTATCTGTCGGCGCCGCGCCCGCGCATCCGCCGCATACGGGTTCCGGTGGGAACCCTGGTCAAGGTGGGCATCGCCTGGGGCGGCGAGCGGTCGGAGGACGGCTTGTCCTTCCCCCATGTCCTCGACCTCTCCACCTTGCCCGGCACCTTGCTGTTCTCCCTGGAGACCGGACCAAGGGCGGCCGAGGCGCGGCAACAGGCTGATCCCGGCCTGATCACCGACCTGTCGCCCACCATCGCCGATTACGCCGATCTGGCGGGGCGCATCGCCGAGATGGATCTGGTGATCGCCGCCGACGGCCCCGCAGCCCATCTGGCCGCCGCCATGGGCAAACCGGTGCTGCTGCTGCTGCCCCATGCCGCCCATCCCCGCTGGATGCGTGATCGCGATGATTCGCCCTGGTATCCCGGCATGGCCCTGCTGCGCCAGCCGGCCCCCGGCCAATGGGGGCCGCCGGTGGCCGAGGCACGGCGCCGCATGGAAATGCTGGCGCAACTGGCCGCCGAGCGGAACGACCAGCAGCGCCGCCGGGCCACGGGCACCGACGCCGCCACGAGCGCCTTCCTCGCCGCCCATCTGGCCCCGGGAGACCTTTTGATCGAGGTGGGTGGCGGCAATGGCGACCGGGTGTTCCAGATCATCGAGCAGTGTGGCGAGGTTCTGGTCATCGTCCTGGAACCGTCACCGACCGAAGCCGAAATCCTGCGCGACAGCTTGGCCATTGCCGGCCTGGAAGAGCAGGTGGAGGTGATCGCCGCCGCGGCGGGAGCCAGGGAACGGCATGTCCTGGCCGCCCGCTCCCGGTCCGGCGGTCCCCGCGTCTTCACCCTGCCTGATTGGGTCCCCGCCGCCACTCCCATGCGGCCGCTGGCCGCCCTGCTGGACGAACGGCCCCACCTGGCGGCCTGCCGGGTGGCGGTGCGCCTTGACCAGCGGGGATGGGAGGATGACGTCGTCGCCGGTCTGGCCGGGCGTGCCGCCCTGGTGACCCTGGAGCATGACGAGGGCTCCCCGGCCGCCTCGCGGCTGACCAAAGCCGGTTACAGCCTGTGGCGCTTTCCCGAGGAAACCGCCTGCGGCGCCCTGGTTCCTTTCGACGGCAGGCCGGGGACGATCCTGGCCCTGAGCCCCGGCATGGCGCCGGCCGTCCATTACGGGCCCGACTCCCTGCCTCCCTCCCCGGCCCAGATGGCCGCCGAGGCAGGGCGCGCCATGGCCTTGGCCGCTCCCGGCCCCGCCCTGCAGGCCAAGGGACAAATCAACGAAGCGGCCGACCTTTACGCCCAGGCCCTGGCCATCGACCCCTTCTGCGCCATGGCCAACGCCAATCTGGCGGTGCTGCAGCATCTGGCGGGCAAGCCCGACGCGGCCATCGCCGGCTTCACCCGCGCCTTGGGCCGCCTCGGCCATTCGGCGATTCTGGCCAATCTGGCGGCGGCGCTGCGCCGGGCGGGCCGTCTGGGCGAGGCCGAGGCCCTGCTGGGCGAAGCGAGAACCGCCGGCCGCGACACCCCCGACATTCTGTCCGACCTCGCCCTGGTGCGCCGCGACCAGGGCCGCCTGTCCGAGGCGGAAGCGCTGATGCGCCGGGCCCGAACCCAGGCACCGGATCGCCCCGGACTAAGCTGGGGCCTCGCCCAGATCCTGCTGGGGGCGGGCAAGCTGTCCGAGGGCCTGCCCCTGCTGGCCCATCATCCCGACCCGCCGGGACGGGCGCTTCACCTGCCCCGGTGGGATGGCGGCGACGTGGTCGCCACCTCGGTGCTGGTGGAGATCACCGGGCATGCGGATGATGCCCTGTTGCTGGCCCGCTTCCTGCCCATGCTGGCGGCCCGCGGCGCCCTGGTCCACGTGGCCTGCCCCGACGACATGGTGGCGCTGCTGGCCGACCTGCCCGGCATCGAGCAGGTGGTGGGCGAGGACGATCCCCTGCCCGAATGTCAGGTGCGGACCAGTCTTGCCGCCCTTCCGGGCCTGCTGGGCCTCGCCGATACCGCCCGCCCCACCGGGTCGGGCGGCTATCTGCTGGCCGGGCGCGGGCGCCGCCCGGTGCGCGACAACCGCCTGCGGGTGGGGCTGACCTGGGGGCCGGGGCGCGGCACGGCGGGCCGGCCCTGCACCCTGGGCGACATGCTGGGGCTGGCCATCGACCCGGCCGTTTCGCTGCTGGCCCTGGTGGAGGATGAGCACCTGGGTCACATCCAGGCGGAGGGAGTGGAAGCCCTTATCGAACGCCCCATGCCCCAGCCCGCCCATCTGGCCGAGATGGCTGCGCTGATCTCGGGGCTGGACGTGGTGGTTGGCGGTGACACCGTCCAGCTTCACCTGGCCGCCGCCCTGGGCAAGCCGGTTCTGGCCCTGCTGCCCCACGGCTTCGACTGGCGCTGGCCGCAGGGGCGCGAGGACAGCCCCTGGTATCCCACCGTCCGGGTCTTGCGAGCTGGTCCGTCAGGACACTGGCGGGAACCGCTCCGCCGCGTGGTGTCTGCACTGGCCGCCATGGCGGAAAAGAAGGCGCACCTATAACTCGGCCACCGGCGCCACGTCGTCGTAGGTCTTGAGCACCACGTCCGTGCCGGATTCGATTTCCAGCAGCCGCACCTCGTAGCCCCACAGATTGGCGATGTGACGCAGCACCCGGATGGTTTCCGCCTCATCCAGCATCTGCCCGCTCTCGACGAAATGATGCAGGATCAGGCGGCGGTCGCCGGCCAGATCCACGTCGACGATCTGGATGTCGGGCTCCAGATGGGCGATGTCGTAATTGCGGGCCAGGGCCTTCCTGACCTCGCGATAGCCCCGCTCGTTATGGATGGCCGCCACGTTCATGTGGGGGCTGTCGGATTCGTCGTGGATCTTGAACAGCCGCAGCTTGCGGATCAGAGCGGGCGACAGGTACTGCAGGATGAAGCTTTCGTCGCGGTAATCGGCCCAGGCCTCGCGCAAGGTGCCATAAGGGTCGCCGTTGCCGGCGAAGTGGGGGAACCACGCGCGGTCCTCGTCGGTGGGGGCTTCGCACATGCGCTTGATGTCGTTCATCATGGCGAAGCCCAGGGCATAGGGGTTGATGCCCGAATAGCGCCGGTCGTCGAAATCGGGCTGGAACACCACGGATGTGTGGGAGTGCAGGATCTCCAGCATGGCCCCGTCCGACAGCTTGCCCATCTCGTGCAGGCGGTTGACGATGGTGTAATGGGTGAAGGTGGCGCAGCCCTCGTTCATCATCTTGGTCTGCTTCTGGGGATAGAAGTACTGGCTGATCTTGCGCACGATGCGGATGATCTCGCGCTGCCAGTCGGCCAGCTTGGGCGCCAGCTTTTCCAGGAAATAGAGAATGTTCTCCTCGGGCAATCCCAGCCGTCGCTTGCGCTCGGCCAGTTCCTGGGAATCCATCTTGGCCGCCGCCTTCTTGGGCACGGTGCGCCACAGGTCGTTGAACATCTGCTCCTGATAGGCCCGGCGCTCGGCGGCGCGCTTTTCCTCGTCGCGCAGGTCGGGCGTGCGCTTTCGGGGGTATTTGTGCACGCCATGGCTCATCAGGGCGTGGGCGGCGTCCAGCACCCGCTCCACCGCCGCATGGCCGTGGCGCTCCTCGCATTTGGCGATGTAGCTCTTGGCGAATTCCATGTAGTCGAGGATGCCGCGCGCGTCGGTCCACTGGCGGAACAGGCTGTTATTGGCGAAGAAATGATTGTGGCCAAAGGCGGCGTGGGCGATCACCAGGGTCTGCATGGCCATGGAATTCTCTTCCATGATGTAGCTGATGCAGGGGCTGGAATTGATGACGATCTCATAGGCCAGACCGCGCATGCCTTTGCGGTAAAGGGTCTCGTCGCGGGCGAAATGCTTGCCGAACGACCAGTGCTTGTACATCAGCGGCATGCCGATGGAGGAATAGGCGTCGAGCATCTGCTCGGCGGTGATCACCTCGATCTGGTTGGGATAGGTGACCAGGCCCATCTCGCCCTTGGCGATCTGCTCGATGGCGTCGTAGGCCCGCTGAACCTTCTCGAAATCCCAGTCAGCGCCGGTGAAGAGCAGGTCCGAGGTATCGCTCATGGCCCCGCCTCCTCGCCCAGCCGCCAGGCGGCGCTGTCGCCGCGTTCGCGCGAAAACAGGTCGCGGAACACCGGGAAGATCTGGCTGCGCACCCGCACGCGGCGCATGGCGAAGTTGTCGGCGGCCCGTCCCGCCTCCTTATAGGTGCGCCACAGGTCGGAATCGCGTCCCAGCCAATCCTTGTACTCGGCGCCCACCTCGATATAGGCGAAGTACTGGGTGACGGGCAGGATCACCTCCTCCAGCAGACCGGCGGTCTTGGCGTTGTCCGACGAGGTGTTGTCGCCGTCGGAGGCCTGGGCGCAATAGATGTTCCAGTCCGACGGGGGGAAGCGTTCCTTGATCACCCGATCCATCTCCTCCAGGGCGGTGGAGACCACGGTGCCGCCGGTCTCGGTGGAGTAGAAGAAGGTGTCCTCGTCGACCTCGGCCGCCTCGTGGGTGTGGCGGATGAACACCACGTCCACATGGCGGTAGCGGCGGGTCAGGAAGAGGTAGAGCAGCATGAAGAAGCGCTTGGCCAGATCCTTCATGTGCTCGGTCATGGAGCCGGACACGTCCATCAGGCAGAACATCACCGCCTGGGTGACCGGCTTTGGCACATGCTCGAAGCGGGAATAACGCACGTCGAGCGGATCGATATAGGGAATGCGCCGCGCCTTGGCCGCCAGCCGGTCGAACTCCACGCGAAGCAGGGACAGGCGCTCGGGGTCCTCGCCGCTCTCGGCCAGGGCCTTGATCTCGTCTTCCAGGTCCCGCAATTCCTTGGGCTTGGGCCGGTTGAGCGCGATGCGCCGCGACAGGGAATTGCGCATGGTGCGGACGATGTTGAGGTTGGCCGGCGAGCCGGTCACCGAATAGCCCGCCCGGGTGGGCGTGGTGGATTCGGTCTGCTTCAGCTTTTTCTTGACCAGATCGGGCAGTTCCAGATCGTCGAGGAAGATATCGAGGAACTCGTCGCGGCTCAGCACGAAGGCGAAATCGTCCTCGCCCTCGCCGTCGGGGCTGCCTTCGGAACCCCCGTCGTCGCCACTCTGCTGTTCCGGCTTCTTGATGCGGTCGCCCTCGACGAAATCCTTGTTGCCGGGCACGACCACGTCGCGCACCCCACCATCGCCGGACCGCCGAAAGCTGGGTTCGCGCAGCCCGTCGGCGGGGATGGAGATCTTCTCGCCGTTATTGATGTCCTGGATGGACCGCGTGCCGGAAGCGTCGCGCACCGCCTTGACGATCTGGGCGCGGGCGCGGCGCAAGAATCTCTGCCGGTTGGCGAGACTCTTGCCCTTGGGATTAAGGCGCCGGTCAATGATGTTCATCATTCTCGTCCCTCGATCGCCTTTGATCCTGGCCCTGGCCCTGGCCCTTGCCTCACCCCGCCTGCTTGACCCGCATGTACCATTCCACCAGCCGGCGGACCTGGCGTTCGGTGTAGCCGCGGCTCATCATGCGCTCGACGAATTCCGAGTGCTTCTTCTCGGAATCCGAGTCCTTCTTGGAGCCGAAGCTGATGACGGGCAGCAATTCCTCCACCTGGCTGAACATGCGCCGCTCGATCACTTCCCGGATCTTCTCGTAGGAGGTCCAGGACGGCGACTTGCCACCGTTGGCGGCACGCGAGCGCAGCGCAAACTTCACCACCTCATTGCGGAAGTCCTTGGGGTTGGCGATGCCGGCGGGCTTCTCGATCTTGGACAGTTCCTGGTTCAGCAGGTCGCGGTTGAGCAACTGGCCGGTATCGGGGTCCTTGAAGTCCTGATCCTCGATCCAGGCATCGGCGTAATCCACATAGCGGTCGAACAGGTTCTGGCCGTAATCGTGATAGCTTTCCAGATAGGCCTTCTGGATCTCGTTGCCGATGAACTCGGCATAGCGCGGCGCCAGTTCGCCCTTGATGAACTCCAGGTATTTCTTCTCGGTGTCCTCGGGGAACTGCTCGCGCTTGATGGACTGCTCCAGCACGTACATCAGGTGCACCGGATCGGCCGAGACCTCGTGGGTGTCGTAATTATAGGTGGACGACAGCACCTTGAAGGCGAAGCGGGTGGAGATGCCGTCCATGCCCTCGTCCACCCCGGCGGCGTCCTTGTACTCCTGCATGGGCTTGGCCTTGGGATCGGTCTCCTTGACGTTCTCGCCGTCATAGACCCGCATCTTGGAATAGAGGTTGGAGTTCTCGTGTTCCTTCATGCGCGACAGCACCGAGAAGCGCGACAGCATTTCCAGCGTGCCGGGGGCGCACGGGGCGTTGGCCAGTTCGGAGGTGTCGATCAGCTTGTCGTAGATCTTCTGCTCCTCGGCGACCCGCAGGCAATAGGGCACCTTGATGACGCAGATGCGGTCGATGAAGGCCTCGTTGTTGCGGTTGTTCTTGAAGGTCTGCCACTCCGCCTCGTTGGAATGCGCCAGCACCGTGCCGAGGAAGGGCATGGCGCCGATATTCTCCGAGCCGATGTAGTTGCTCTCCTGCGTCGCGGTCAGCAGCGGGTGCAGCATCTTGATGGGCGCCTTGAACATCTCGACGAATTCGAGCAGCCCCTGGGTGCAGCGGTTCAAGCCGCCCGAGAAGGAATAGGCGTCGGGGTCGTTCTGGCTGAACATCTCCAGCTTGCGGATATCGACCTTGCCCACCAGGGTGGAGATGTCCTGATTGTTCTCGTCACCCGGCTCCGCCTTGGACACGGCGATCTGCTTCAGGCGCGAGGGGTACATCTTGGCGACCTTGAACTTGGAGATGTCGCCGCCGAATTCCTCCAGCCTTTTCACCGCCCACGGGCTCATCAGGCCGGGCAGACGGCGCCGGGGGATGCCGTACTTGTCCAGCAGCATCGGCCCCATGCCCTCCGGATCGAACAGGCCCAGCGGGCTTTCGAACAGCGGGCTGGTCTCCTTGCCGGCCTTCAGCACGTAGATGGGGTGAACCTCCATCAGCGCCTTCAGCTTCTCGGCCAGGGACGACTTGCCGCCGCCCACCGGGCCCAGCAGGTAGAGGATCTGCTTGCGCTCCTCCAGCCCTTGGGCGGCGTGGCGGAAGTAGCCGACGATGCGCTCAATGGTCTCCTCCATCCCGTAGAAATCCGAGAAGGCGGGGTAGACCTTGATGGTGCGGTTCATGAAGACCCGGGACAGCCGCGCATCCTTGGCGGTGTCGATCACCTCGGGCTCGCCGATGGCGGCGATCATGCGCTCGGCCGCCGAGGCGTACATCATGGGGTCGTCGCGGCAGCCCTCCAGATATTCCAGAAGGCTGAACTCCACGTCCTTGCGACCCTCGTAGGCTCGCGAGTATCGGGTGAAGATATCGTCATTGCTGGGCATATCGTCACTCCATGAAAGAGGGTCAGACCTGTCACTTCCTTATGTTTGGATCATCCCGGCGGAATTCATCAGGGGAGATGGAGAATTTCCGCGAACCTGTCATGCGCGCCTGAGAAATCGGCACGCCTTCGGGGGCCAGTCGGCCCGACAAGGTTGTATCGGAGAGGAAAGACCACATGGCGTCGTCCTTTCGCCTGCTTCCCTGGCATACAGTGTAGCGAATGGTTCTTAACAAAACCCTTTGCTTCCCCTTGCGCGCAACAGCAACAGGGCCATCCTGGGCATGATCAGGATGGCCCCGCATTGTGGCGATTATGTGAAGCGTGCTAACGGACGTTGATGGTGAACTCGTGCCGGTAGAACATGCCGCTGGCCATCACCGTATCCAGGACCATGCGATCCGCGCCGGTGAAGCCCGACTCGGACTGGTAGTAAATCAGCACGGCGGGAACCTTGCGGTCATTGCAGCGAACGCGGACATTGTCCTTGTCGAAATCAGGATAGGCCTCGCCATTCTCCACGATCACCTGTCCGTGCTCGGGCTCGGTCGCCACCGTCACCTTGGCTAATCCCAAGCTGGAACAGTCGGGATTGATGGCAAGGTAGCTGCGGAGGTACTGCTTGCTTCCGCTGATGGCGCCCTTGACGTAAGTGGCGGTGATGCTGGGCGACGACTTGGCCGTCTCGTCCGCCCATGATGGGCCGAGGCAGGCCCCCAGCAGAATGCCGCACGCGGCCAAAGCCGGAATCCGCAATCTCATGATCCCCCCCTGCCGGAATGTCACCCCCTGACGGTAGACCGAAATCCCATCAGCGGCAATCGCTTCGGATCGCGCGCACCACCCCGGTCAGGGGGGAGCGGAGAAACCATGATTGCCCCGTGGGGGGAATCAGGCATCATCACCCCATGCGCCTCGCTTTCGAAATTGCCGTGATCATCGCCCTGGTTGTCCTCAACGGCTGCTTCGCCATGTCCGAACTGGCCATCGTCTCCGCCCGCCGCGCCCGGCTGGCCACCCTGGCCGCCGAGGGCAGCAAGGGAGCCCGGGCAGCCCTGGACCTGGCCGACAACCCCACCCGCTTCCTGTCCTCGGTGCAGATCGGCATCACCCTGGTGGGCGTGCTGGCCGGCGCCTATTCCGGCGCCACCCTGGCCGAACAGTTGGGAGCCTGGATCGCGGCGGAATTTCCCGTGGCGGCGTCAGTGGCGCCGGGCGTCGCCATCGCCCTGGTCGTGGGCGCCATCACCTATGCCTCGCTGATCGTCGGCGAACTGGTGCCAAAGCACATCGCCCTGGCCAATCCCGAGGGCATCGCCGAGCGGGTGGCGCGGCCCATGGCCATGGTGGCCCGCCTGACCTCGCCGCTGATCTGGCTGCTGGAAGGGTCCAGCCATGCCGTGATCCGCATGCTGGGAATCCGCCGGTCGGATGATCACGCCGTCACCGAGGAGGAAGTGCGGGCCATGATCGCCGAAGGTACCGAAAGCGGTGTCTTCGAGCCGGAGGAAGAGGAGATGATCTCCGGCGTCATGCGCTTTGGCGACCGCCGCATCCGGGGAATCATGACACCCCGCGCCAACATGGTCTGGATCGATCTCGACTGGGATGCCGACGATATCCTGAAGACGCTGCGCGACTGCCCCCATTCCCGCCTGCCGGTCTGCCGGGGCGGCCTCGACGAGACACTGGGCGTGGTCCAGGCCAAGGACCTCCTCAACGCCGCCATCGACCAGCGCCCGGTGGACGTCGCGGCGGCCGTCAAGGTGCTGGCGGTGGTGCACGACAACGCCCCCGCGCTGCACGTTCTGGATGTTCTGAAACAGTCGGACATCCACATGGCGCTGGTGGTGGACGAATACGGCAGCGTCGAGGGCATCGTCACCGCCGCCGACATCCTGGGCTCGATCCTCGGCACCTTGTCCGAACACGGCGAGGAATACCAGGGCACCATCACCGAGCGGGAGGACGGCTCCTGGCTGATGGACGGCGACGTGGCGGTGGATCTGGCCGCCGAGCGGCTGGGCTGCCGGGTGATGAAGGAAGGCGGCGGCGACTACACCACCGCCGCCGGGTTCATCCTGTCCCAGGTCCGCACCATCCCGTCGGCCGGCGACCACTTCATCAGGGACGGCTGGCGCTTCGAGGTGGTGGACATGGACGGGCGGCGCATCGACAAGATCCTGGTGTCAAGGGAGACCGGGACTTTGGGGATGTGAAGAAAGGCGGCCGGGACGGCCGCCCCCGCCCTCAGATATACTGTCCCGAATCCACCTTGATCACCTCGCCGGTGATGCAGCGGGCCGCGTCCGACAGCAGGAACAGCACGGCGTTGGCGATGTCGGTGGTGTCGGGCAGGATGGAGAGCGCCGCCTCGGCCAGGGCCTTGTCGCGGAACTGCTGATCCAGCTTGAGCGTCATCTCGGTCAGCACCATGCCGGGCGCCACCGCGTTGCAGGTCACGCCCTTGGAGCCCAGCTCCTTGGCCGCCGTCTTGGTCAGGCCCACCATGCCGGCCTTGGAGGCGGCATAGTTGCCCTGGCCCATCTTGCCGCGCAACCCGTTGATGGAAATCATGTTGACGATGCGTCCCACCCCCGCCTGCACCATGCCGGGGCCGGCGGCGCGGATGGTGTTGAAGGCGCTGGTCAGGTTCACCGTGAGCACCGAGCCCCATTCCTCGTCGCTCATCTTGAGCAGCGTGCGGTCGCGGGTGATGCCGGCATTGTTGACCAGCAGGTGTACCGGCTTGCCGATGGCCGCGAAGGCGGCGTTGACGGAGTCCGAGTTGGAGACGTCCACCGCATGGGCCGTCATGCCCTGGGGCAATTCCCCGGCCTCGCGGTCGAAGACGTGCACCTCGGCACCTCCGGCCAGCAGACCATCGGCGATGGTGCGCCCGATTCCGCGCATTCCACCGGTGACCACCGCCACCCGTCCAGGAAACTCCCACTTCATGACAACGCTCCTCTTGACCGCCGATTTGATTTCGGTATTATAGTACCGAATTATTCATTTAACAGGGTACCGCCCGCCGAGGGATGCCGTCAAGACCCGGCACCCACCCCAAACCAGACCGGTGGACCCACGAGAGGGAGGTTCGCGAGTTCATGAGCACCACCATCCGCGACATCGCTGCCGCCGACCTGGAGCGCGTTATCGAGCTGGATCGCCGCCTGACCGGCAAGCCGCGCCGCAATTACCATGAAAAGCGCCTGGCGGCCGTCACCGCCGAGCCGGCCAGCTTCGTCACCCTGACCGCCGCCGACGGGCCGGTGCTCAAGGGCTATGCCTACGCCCATATCCTGGACGGAGAGTTCGGCGGCGCCGGCCCCGTCGGCGTGCTCGACACCATCGGCATCGACCCCGACCAGCGGGGCCAGGGCCTGGGCCGCAAGCTGCTGGCCGCCCTGGAGGAAGCGCTGAAAAAGCGCGGCGTCAAGGAACTGGTCAGCCAGGCCGACTGGACCGAACACGGCATCACCCGCTTCTTCCAGTCCGCCGGCTTCGAACTGGCGCCGCGCCTGGTGCTGGAACGCACCACCGACAACGTCTCCGATTTCGAGGCCCCCCTGGCCCAGCAGGTCCGTGACAGCGACGAAGTCGACCTGTCCGATCCCTCCGGCGACGACTATGCCGCCCTGTCGCGCGACCGCGTTCCCGTGCGCTCGCTGACCGAGGCCGACTACCCCTTCATCGTCTCGGTAGACCGCAAGGTCACCCGCCGTGACCGCTCGACCTACTACACCCGCAAGATCGCCGAAGTGACCAAGGAATCCGGCGTGCGCGTCTCCCTGGTCGCCGAGATCGACAACCTGTTCGCCGGCTTCGTCATGGCCCGTACCGAATACGGTGAATTCGGCCGCGCCCAGACCACCGCCGTCCTCGACACCATCGGCGTCGACCCCGCCTATGCCCGCCACAGCGTCGGCCGCGCCATGATGAGCCAGTTGCTCACCAATCTGTCGTCGCTCGGCGTGGAAAAGGTTCAGACCCAGTTGGCCTGGGACAGCTTCGACCTGATGGGCTTCCTCGCCCGTTGCGGCTTCAAGCCGTCCCAGCGTCTGATCTTCCAGCGTCGGCTCGGGTAACCCCCCCTACCCTGCCAGACTCGGCGGGTCGCCCTTCCCGTTCCCGACCCGCCCGAAGGGGCCGGCAGTTGCCCGACTGCCGGCCCCGCTTCCGTTATGAAGGTGCGAAGGGACTCGTCCCTTCGCGCATCCCGGTCCTTTTGAATTGTCCTGGGACACGATATCCTCATCCCTATGAAGGATATGTCCGACGTCGAGATCATTGAGGCCGAGCGCTACGAGCTGTTCGTCCCGGCCGAGAAGATGGACCTTGATATCGCCCGCACACCCTTGACCGAAGACATCCTGCGCGAGGCAAACGTCCATGGAAGATGACGTTCTGGGTCGGGTTCAAGAAAAGGAATGAGAGGGAAAGGGCACGGCGAGCCTCATCCCTTCGCGTGTCTCAGCACACAATAGGGATGCGCGAAGGGACGTGTCCCTTCGCTTCCTTGAAGCGGGCGGAACGCCCGCCCCTGGCACGGCGGCTTCGCTTTGCTCAGGATGACAAGACGAAATGGCGCAGAATAACAGCCGCCTCAGTCCGGAATAACCGCCGTGGCTTCCAGTTCGATCTTAGCCGGGTGATCGAGGAGATCGGCGACGAAGATCATGCTCATGGCCGGGTAGTGGTTCCCCATGAGCTTGCGCCAGATGGCGCCCAATTCCTTGCGGACGGCGAGGTAGCGCGGCTTGTCGATGCAAAAGGCGGTGATGCGGATGATGTGTTCCGGCTTGCCGCCGGCGGTGTTCAGAATATCGAGGATATTCTTCAGGGCCTGTTCGAATTGGGGGACGATGTCCTCGCTTTCGAACACTTGGCTGGCGTTCCAGCCCACTTGTCCGGCCAGGGCGAGCATCCTGCCCTTTTGGGCCAGGATGCCGTTGGCGTAACCGATCGGCTTGTCCCAGCCCTCGGGCAGGATGGTCGTATGCATGGTCAGTCTCCGGCTTCCCAGTTGGGATCGTCGTCGTCGTATTCCCAATCGTCAGGAGGCACGGGCAGTTCGTCGCGCCGGGCCTGCATGACGCGCACATGGCCCTTCTCGCGCTCCACCAGGGTCAGGGCCTCGGCCCGGACATCGGCGAAGGGGGACTTGTCCGCCAGGGCTTCGAACAGGGCCAGGGTGTCCTGCTCGTGGCGAAGGGCCAGATCGAAGGCGTGCCAGGGCCACATCAGATAGTGAACGGCGTCGGGGTCGGCGATCTCGGGATCATCCTCTCCCCACGGCACGGTGTCGGGCCGGGGACCGATTGTGGTCGGGAAGTCGGCGGCGTGCCGTTCTTCCATGTCGGCCAGTTCCGCGAAGGCTTCGGCGGTGTCGGGGTTGTTGCACGACGCCTCGAACGCTTCGGCCAGTTCGCGGTAGCGCTCCGCCGAGCGCTCTTCCATCGCTCGCGCGACGGAGAGCAACTCGGCGGAGGTCTTCACCGCCCCAAAATCAGGGGCACGGCTCAAAGGGTGAATTCCCGATCGAGATCGGACACCGCATTGGTCGCCTTCTTCTCCTTGCCATAGGCCGGACGGTTGCCACGGTAGAGGATACCGCAGTTGAAGCCGTCATCGGTCATCAGGCGGCGAGCCGCCTGGGCCGGATCGGTGGTCGGCTCGATGTTGACGTTGCGCATGGTGTTCTTCCAGTCCCGCTGCTCTTCACGGAAGGTGATGCAGGGGCTCATGATCGCAACGAACGAGAAGCCGGGATGGCGGATGGCCTCGGCAATGATCTGGGCGGTGCCGTTCGGATCACCCGAGAAGCCGCGGGCGATGAAGTTGGCGCCCGAGGCCAGCGCGATGGCCAGCGGATGGAACGGGGTCATGCCGGTGCCGCCGGGCGGGGCCATGGCCGAGGCATCCCAATCCGACTCGGTGGTCGGCGAGGGCTGGCCCTTGGTCATGCCGTAGACCCGGTTGTCCATGACGATGTAGGTCAGGTCGACATTGCGGCGGCAGGCGTGCAGGAAGTGATTGCCGCCGATGGAGAAGCCGTCGCCGTCACCGCCGGCCACCATCACGGTCAGGTCGGGGCGGGCCAGCTTGAGGCCCTGGCCGACCGCGAGAGCGCGACCGTGGATGGAGTGGATGCCGTAGGTGTTGGTGTAGGCCGGAATGCGGGACGAGCAGCCGATGCCCGAGACCACCGAGGTCTCGTGCGGCTTGAGGCCCAGATCGGCGAACGCCTTGGTGATGGAGGACAGCACGGCATAGTCGCCGCAGCCAGGGCACCAGACCGGCTTGACGTCGGACTTGAAATCCTTGGCGGCGTAGGTAGCGGTAGAATCGCAGCTGGACATGACTTACTTCCCCATCGACAGGAGGCGGGCGTGGATTTCACCGGGACGCATGGGCAGCGGGCCGGAACGAGACAGCGATTCCGGCTTGACCGGGAGATCGTACTCGCCACGCAGGTAACGGGTGAACTGGCCCTGATGGCTCTGCTCGACCACCAGGATCTTGCTGACGCCCTTGAGGGCATCGGCCAGATGCTGCGGACGGATCGGGGAGATCAGACGCAACGAGATCAGCTTGGCGTTGATGCCGTCGGCCTTGGCGCGGGCCACCGCCTCGCGGGCGGCGCCGGTGCACGAGCCCCAGGTGATGACGGCGATGTCGCCCTCACCCTCGATGGTGGCCCAATGGTTGCCGTAGTCGAAGTTGGTCAGCTTGCGCTGACGCTTGTCCAACTGCAGGGTGTGGTCCGAGGACTGCGAGGACGGCGTGCCGGTCTCGGTGTGCTCGAGGCCGTCCGAGGTGTACTGGCAGCCCGGCTGGCCGGGAACCGGCATGGGCGAAATGCCCGAGGCGGTGTTGGCGTAGCGCTTGAACACCTCGCCCTCGGCCGGAGCCTCGGCGACCAGACGCTTGCCCACGAAGGCCACGTCGGCGGGAGCGTCGATGATGGCGCGGCTCTGGCCCAGGGCCTGATCGCTCATCACCAGACAGGCGGTCTGCAGGCTTTCGGCCAGATAGACGCCCCACTGGGTGGTGAAGATGCAGTCGCCGACCGAATTGGGGGCGACGACCAGATGCGGCGCGTCGCCGTGCAGGCCGTAGACCGCGATGTTGAGGTCCGACTGCTCGCACTTGGTGGCGATGCCGGTGGAGGGACCGACGCGCTGCACGTCGACCACCACCACGGGGGTCTCGGAGGCAACGGCCAGGCCCAGGCCTTCGGTCATCAGCGACAGGCCGGGACCGGCGGTGGAGGTGATGGAGGCTTCTCCGCCATAGGAGGCGCCCAGGCACATGTTGATGGAGGCCAGCTCGTCCTCGGCCTGCACGAACACGCCACCCACCTTGGGAAGCGCGCTGGCCAGGTATTCCAGCACCTCGGTGGCCGGGGTGATGGGATAGGCGGCGCAGAAGCGCACGCCGCCGCGAATGGCGCCCAGACCGGCGCCGTAATTGCCGGTGACGGTCCAGCGCTTGGCGTCCTTGGCCTTGGCCGCGGCCAGGCGCTTGGCACCGCCCAGGGTGGCGGCGGCGGCGGCACCGGCCTTGACGCCGGCCACCGAAGCCTCATAGGCGTCGGCGCGCTTCTTCTTCAGGGACTTGCCCAGCACCTCGGTCAGCGGGCCGACCGGAATGCCGATCAGCTCGGCCACGGCGCCGAGAGCGATCATGTTGGGACGGCCGCCGGGAATCTCCTTGGCCAGATCCTTCATGTGCAGATGGACGATCTTGGCCCCGGTCTTGACGTAGACGTCCGGCACGTCGCCGGCGGAGGGGTCGCAGATCACGATGCTGTTCTTCGACAGCGGCAGCTCGGCGGCAAAGCGCTGAACGCCCTGCCAGTCGATGGCCAGCATGATGTCGAAGGTGTCATCCACCGAAGTGATGGGCTCGACACCCAGGCGCACCAGGGCCGCAGCCTCGCCGCCTCTGATCTGCGGGCCGGAGGAGCGGCCGAAAAGCGCGTAGTAACCAGCCTCGGCGGCGGCGTCGAGGAACATGTTGGCGGCCGTCATCACGCCGGCGCCACCACTGCCGCACATCGCGATCGAGACAGACCCAGATCCGGAACTCGTCGTCATATTCTGTTTCCCCAGATTAGGCCCCCGAATTCCTTCGCATTGGGCCTGGCCAGTGTTTAAGCCGCCCCCGCTCCCAAGCCTGAAAGGCGGCTCGACATAAGGGGGTTTACGCACCGCGAGGCGAATTCGGCGAACCGTCTTCTCCAACGCGGACGAGACTAGGTGCATACCACCCATTTGGGTCGGACGACAAGCCCACAAGCTGCACTTGACGGCTAATTCGGTATTGTGGTACGCATTTACGGAATAATACAGGGCGATCCATGGCGCGACGGTGCCGCGGGTCGGAGATAACGGGAAGAGAGAGGGAATACGGAATGAGCATTTCCGCTTATCGTTGGATGATGACCGGTGTCGGCCAGCCCATGGTGAAGGAAGCCATGGAAATCGCCGCGCCGGGCGCCGGTGAGGTGCTGGTCGAGGTCGCGGGCTGCGGCGTCTGCCACACGGATCTGGACTACTATTACAACGGCGTGCGCACCAACCACGCCCTGCCCCTGGCGCTTGGCCACGAGATCAGCGGCCGGGTGATTCAGGCCGGCGCCGGCGCCGAAAGCTGGGTCGGCAAGGCCGTCATCATTTCGGCGGTGATTCCCTGCGGCCAGTGCGACCTGTGCAAGCGCGGCAAGGGCACCATCTGCCGCTCGCAGAAGATGCCGGGCAACGATCTGCAGGGCGGCTTCGCCACCCATATCACCGTCCCCGCCAACGGGCTGTGCGCCGTGGACGAGGCCCGGCTGAAGGCTGCCGGCCTGGAGCTGTCCGAGGTCTCCGTGGTGGCCGACGCGCTGACCACCCCCTATCAGGCCGCCGTGCAGGCCGGCATCGGCCAGGGCGACCTGGTGATCGTCATCGGCTGTGGCGGCGTGGGCGGCTATTCCGTCCAGGTGGCCTCGGCCATGGGCGCCACCGTGGTGGCTCTGGACATCGACCCGGTCAAGCTGGAAGCGGTCAAGGCGGCGGGCGCCAAGCTGACGCTGAACCCCAAGGACTTCCCCTCGACCCGCGAGATCAAGAAGGAAATCGGCGCCTTCGCCAAGGCCCAGGGCCTGCGCTCCACCGAGTGGATCATCATGGAATGCTCGGGCAGCGTTCCCGGCCAGCAGAGCGCCTTCGACCTGATGGTCCATGGCTGCACCATCTGCGTGGTGGGCTACACCATGAACAAGGCCGAGTTCCGCCTGTCCAACCTGATGGCCTTCCATGCCCGCGCGCTGGGCAATTGGGGCTGCCCGCCGGACCTGTATCCCGGCGCCCTGGATCTGGTCCTGTCGGGCAAGATCAACGTGAAGAACTTCGTCGAGCGTCGCCCGCTGGACAGCATCAACGACACGTTCGCCGCCGTGCACGACCACAAGCTGTCGCGCCGCGCCGTCCTGTGCCCCAACGCCTAAAAGAAATTCAAGAGAGGGAGAGTCCTGGTCATGAAGAAGGAAACCGCGGCCATCGTCGATTCAACGGCGCCCGCCCACCTCAACGATCACAATCTGGTCCCCACCACCGTGGTCCCCGGCGTTCTGTACGAGAAGCGCCCGGCCAAGCGGGCCGACGGCACCGTGGCCGAGGGCCTGTATAACGCCTGGATCACGCTGGACAACCAGAAGCAGTACAATTCCTACACCACCGACATGGTGAAGGGCGTCATCATGGCGTTCCGCGACGCCTCCAACGCCCGCGACGTGTCGTCGGTGGTGTTTACCGGCGCCGGCGACAAGGCGTTCTGCACCGGCGGCAACACCAAGGAATATGCCGAGTACTACGCCGGCAACCCGCAGGAATACCGCCAGTACATGCGGCTGTTCAACGACATGGTCTCGGCCATCCTGGGCTGCGACAAGCCGGTGATCTGCCGCGTCAACGGCATGCGCATCGGCGGCGGCCAGGAAATCGGCATGGCCGCCGACTTCTCGGTGGCCCAGGATCTGGCCAAGTTCGGTCAGGCCGGCCCCAAGCACGGCTCGGCCCCCATCGGCGGCGCCACCGACTTCCTGCCCGTCATGATCGGCTGCGAGCAGGCCATGGTGTCGGGTTCGCTCTGCGAGCCCTGGTCGGCCCACAAGGCCTATCGCACCGGCATCATCATGGATCTGGTCCCGGCCCTGAAGGTCGACGGCAAGTTCGTCGCCAACCCCCTGGTGATCACCGACCGCTATCTCGACGAGTTCGGCAAGATCGTCCACGGCGAGTCCAAGACCGGCGCCGAGCTGGCAGCGGGCAAGGAGCTGCTGAAGAAGGGCACCATCGACCTGTCCCTGCTGGACGCCAAGGTCGAGGAGATCTGCGCCAAGATCCTGCACACCTTCCCGGATTGCTTCACCAAGACGATCCAGGAACTGCGCAAGCCCAAGCTGAACGCCTGGAACGCCAACAAGGAAAACAGCCGCGACTGGCTGGGCCTCAACATGATGACCGAGGCCCGCACCGGCTTCCGCGCCTTCAACGAGGGTCCCAAGGAAGACCGCGAGATCGACTTCGTGGCGCTCCGCCAGGCCCTGGCCAAGGGTGCCCCGTGGACGCCCGAGCTGATCGAGTCCCTGATCCCCAAGGCGGGCCACTGACATGGCCGAAGGCATCTCCAACTGCCTGAAGGTCTGGAAGGACCGCGAGGGGAAGCTGCTGCGGCTGCGCCTCTCGCGGCCCAAGGCCAACATCGTCGACGCCGAGATGATCGCGGCGCTGAGCGCGGCCCTGGGCGACGCCCATGAGGATTCCGCGCTCCGCGCCGTGCTGATCGACCACGAAGGGCCGCATTTCAGCTTCGGCGCCTCGGTGGCCGAGCACATGCCCGACCAGTGCGCCGCCATGCTGGCCAGCCTGCACAAGCTGGTCATCGCCATGGTCGACTTCCCCCTGCCCATCCTGGTCGCCGTGCGCGGCCAGTGCTTAGGCGGCGGGCTCGAAGTCGCCCTGGCCGGACACATGATGTTCGTCTCGCCCGACGCCAAGCTGGGCCAGCCGGAGATCGTGCTGGGGGTGTTCGCCCCCGCCGCCTCGTGCCTGCTGCCCGAGCGCATGCCCCGGGTGGCGGCCGAGGACCTGCTCTATTCCGGCCGTTCCATCGACGGCGCCGAGGCCGCCCGCCTCGGCATCGCCAACGCCGTGGTGGACGACCCGGAAAATGCCGCCCTGGCCTGGTTCGACAACGGCCCGGCCAAGCATTCGGCGGCAAGCCTGCGTTTCGCGGTCAAGGCCGCCCGTCTCGGCATGAACGAGCGGGTCAAGGCCAAGATCGCCGAAGTTGAAGCCCTTTACCTCAACGGCCTGATGGCCACCCACGACGCAGTCGAGGGTTTGAACGCCTTTCTCGAAAAGAGGCCGGCACTTTGGGAGGACCGATAGGATGTCTGGAAAGAATAAAAGCGTCGCCGACATCATGGCCGTGTGCCAGGAGATGTTCGAAGACCTGAACTTCACCTATGCTCGCAAGTGGAAGGACGCCAAGCCCGGCCGCAAGGTCATCGGCTTTCTGCCCGTCTACTCGCCCATCGAGATGATCCACGCCGCGGGCTGCCTGCCGCTGGGCATCTTCGGCGGCGGCGACCAGATGGAAGTCATTCACGGCGACGCCTACTACCAGAGCTACATCTGCCGCATTCCGCGCTCGACCATCGAACTGGGCGTCACCAACCGTCTCGACTTCGTCGACGGCATGATCTTCCCGTTCGTCTGCGACGTGATCCGCAACCTTTCGGGCATCTGGAAACTGATGTTTCCGAATGTGTGGTCCAAGTTCTTCGACACGCCCCAGAACTACGACAAGTCCATCGGCGGCACCTACTACATCCAGGAACTGCACGAGCTGAAGGAAGGCCTGGAGACTCTGACCGGCCGCAAGATCAGCGACGCCGACATCCAGCGCTCCATCGGTCTCTACAATGAGAACCGCCGCCTGATCCGCGAGGTGTACGCCTTCCGTGCCAAGCAGCCCTGGCTGGCCCCCACCTCCGAGGTCTACGTGCTGATGCGCGCCGGCCTGATGATGGACGTGGAAGAGCACAACCAGATGCTCAAGGACTACATGGCCGCCGCCGCCAACGAAGACCGGCCGAAGCGCGACAACGTCCGCATCTCCATCTACGGCTCGTTCTGCGAGCAGCCGCCGCTGAACCTGATCAAGTCCATCGAGATGGCCGGTTGCTATGTGGTCGACGACGACTACTCGCTGAACAACCGTTTCCTGATGGTCGATGTCCCCACCACCGGCAATCCGCTGGAGGCCCTGGCCATGACCTATCTCGAGAACTCGGTGGAGACCTCGTGCAAGTACGTCCCCGACGGCAAGGTCAAGGGCCAGTTCCATGTGGACGCGGTCAAGGCCTGCGGCGCCGAGGGCGTGATCTACGCGACCCCCAGTTTCTGCGACCCGGCCCTGCTGGACCGTCCCATGGTCTGCAACAAGCTGTCGGAAGCCGGCATCCCCTACATCGCTTTCAAGTACGCCGAAAACTCTGGCCAGATGCAGCCGATCCGCGAGCAGGCTGGCACCTTCGCCGATTCCATCAAGCTGTGGAGCTGACATCATGAGCAAGCCTGAAGCCGTCAAAGAGCCGTCGATGGAAATGCAGAAGGCCATGATCGCGCGCAATTACGACGCGATCACGTCCAAGCATGAAACCGGCCGCAAAGTGTCCTCCACCTTCGTTCCGGGCAACCTGAACGAGTTGCTGATGTGTTTCGACATCGTCAACAACCTGCCCGAAATCAACGCCATCCAGGCCGGCATGCGCAAGGCCTCGGGCGGCTACATCATGGAAGCCGAGAAGTCGGGCCATTCCGAAGACGTCTGCACCTATGTGAAGGCGGATATCGGCCAGATGTCCAAGGGCAACATCGCCCCCAACGGCAAGCCCTATCCCAACCCCGACGTGCTGATGCTCAGCTACACCGGCTGCTACACCTTCATGAAGTGGTTCGAGCTGCTGCGTGAAGAGTACAAGTGCCCGACCCTGATGCTGCACGTGCCCTACGAGGGCGACGGCCACTCCACCAAGAACATGCGCGACTACATCGTCAAGCAGCTCAAGGAAGTGGTCATTCCGGGCCTGGAGCAGGTCTCGGGCGTCAAGTTCGACATCGACCGCCTGCGCCAGTACCTGCGCAACTCGGCCAAGGCCGAGGACAACCTGGTGTGGTGCCTGGAGCAGGGCAAGGTCAAGCCCTCGCCCATCGACGCCTATTTCGGCGGCGTGTACTACATCGGCCCGATCTTCACCGCCTTCCGCGGGACCGAGGATGCGGTGTCCTACTACGAGATGCTGCGCAAGGAAGTTCAGGGCCGCATCGAGAACCATCAGGGTCCGCTGACCCCCGAGGGCACCTACTTCAACGACCAGAAGTACCGTCTGATCGTCGAAGGCCCGCCCAACTGGACCAACTTCCGCGAATTCTGGAAGATGTTCTATGACGAGGGCGCCATCGTGGTCGCCTCCTCCTACACCAAGGTGGGTGGTCTCTACGACCAGGGCTTCCGTCACGATCCCGACAACCCCCTGGAGTCGCTGGCCGATTACTGCCTGGGTTGCTACACCAACCTCAACCTGCCGACCCGCGTCGATCTGCTGGCCAAGTATGTCGAGGAATACGAGGCCGACGGCCTGCTGATCAACTCGATCAAGAGCTGCAACAGCTTCTCGGCCGGCCAGCTGATGATCATGAAGGAAGTGGAGCGCCGCACCGGCCGTCCGGGCGCCTTCATCGAAACCGACCTGGTCGATCCGCGCTACTTCTCGGCGGCCAACGTCAAGAACCGCCTGGAAAGCTACTTCCAGATGATCGAGCAGAAGCGCCGTGGTGGCGGTTCCAAGACCGTGGCCGCGTAAGGGAGGGATACACAATGCGTTGTTTCATCGGTATCGATCTGGGCTCCACCACCACCAAAGCCGTGGTGATGGATGAGAACCTCCAGATCCTGGGACGCGGCATCACCAATTCGCGCTCCAACTACGACACCGCGGCCGCCGTTTCCAAGCAGGAAGCGCTGATCGACACCCGCCTGACCCTGTTCCGCCGCGCTCTGTCGAACGTGCCGGAAGTGTCGGGCAAGGTCGACGACATCCTGTCGGATCTGGAGCGGAACTTCCGTCACGTCCAGTTCCTGGAGCAGTTGGAAGACCTGCAGAACACCTGCATCGCCAACATCAAGGGGCCGCGCTTCGCCGGCCGCGAGAAGGTGGTGATCGAGGCCCTGGAAGGCACCTTCTCCCGCCTGCGTGACAGCTCGGCCGCCCAGTACGCGCCGGGCGTCAAGCGCAAGTCCGACTTCTTCCGCGATCTGGCCGGCGCCGAGTTCATGAGCCACGGCGAGGCGGTGTGCAAGGAGGCCGGTCTCGGCTTCGACCTGATCCTCAACGTCTACGACAAGTCGATCATCGAAGTGGAAAACCGTCCGCCGGCCGGCGACATGGAGGGCAAGTTCGTCCGCGCCCTGGAAAAGGGCACCATGACCGGGTCCTCGATCCTGGCCCCGGTGCAGTCGGCCCTGGCCATTCCGCTGGAGGAGACTTACGTGGTCGGCACCGGCTACGGCCGCGTCCGCCTGCCCTTCCCCAAGGAGCACATCCGCTCGGAGATCCTGTGCCACGGCCTGGGCGCCCACATGATGTACCCGGACACCCGCACGGTGCTGGACATCGGCGGCCAGGACACCAAGGGCATCCAGGTGGACCCGGTGGGCATCGTCGAGAACTTCCAGATGAACGATCGTTGCGCCGCCGGTTGCGGCCGTTATCTGGGCTACATCGCCGACGAGATGAACATGGGCCTGCACGAGCTCGGCCCGCTGGCCATGAAGTCCAACAAGCAGGTTCGAATCAACTCCACCTGCACCGTGTTCGCGGGCGCCGAGTTGCGTGACCGTCTGGCCCTGGGCGAAAAGCGCGAGGACATTCTGGCCGGTCTGCACCGCGCCATCATCCTGCGCGCCATGTCCATCCTGTCGCGCGCCGGCGGCGTCAAGGACCAGTTCACCTTCACCGGTGGCGTCGCCAAGAACGAGGCGGCGGTGCGCGAGCTGCGCAAGCTGATCAAGGAAAACTACGGCGACGTGACCATCAACATCGACCCGGACTCGATCTACACCGGCGCTCTCGGCGGGGCCACCTTCGCCGTCCGCGCGGTCGTCAACTAATCGGGAAGGGAGGAGACATCAATGTCTGAACTTATCACTACCGGTGTTGACATCGGATCGGGCTGCATCAAGACCGTGGTCTTCAAGGTCAATGGCGACAAGGTCGAGTGGCTGGGCAAGGAAACGGCGCGTATCCGTAACCGCGACCCCTTCCAGCTGACCAACGAAGCCTATGACCACATGCTGAAGACCGCCGGCGTGGACCGCAAGGACGTCGCCTATGTGGCTTCCACCGGCGACGCCGAGAATCTCAGCTTCGCCACCGGCCACTTCTACTCCATGACCACCCATGGTCGCGGCGGCCTGTACCTCAACCCGGAAGCCCGCGCCGTGCTCGACATCGGCGCCCTGAACGGCCGCGCCATCCGCATGGACGGCGTGGGCAAGGTGCTGTCCTACAAGATGACCAGCCAGTGCGCCTCGGGCTCGGGCCAGTTCCTCGAGAACATCGCCCGCTACCTGGGCATCGCCCAGGACGAAATCGGCTCGCTGTCCATGAAGGCCGATGACCCCGAGAAGGTGTCGTCCATCTGCGCCGTGCTGGCGGAGACCGACGTCATCAACATGGTGTCGCGCGGCATCTCGGCTTCGAACATCCTCAAGGGCATTCACGTGTCCATGGCGGTGCGCCTGGCCAAGCTGCTGAAGTCCATCGGCGCCGTGGACGGCATCGTCCAGGTCACCGGCGGCCTGGCTCTCGACACCGGCCTGGTGGCGGCTCTGAACGAGGCGGCCGAGCAGGAGAAGGTCAACCTGAAGGCCGTCTCCCACCCGGACTCCATCTATGCCGGCGCCATCGGTGCCGCGCTGTGGGGCGCCTTCCGTCACGAAAAGCTGGCCCGCCTGGGTCAAGCGGCGTAATATCCGCCCGGCGGTCCCCTCCTGACGCTTGGAGCCCAAGCGTCAGGAGGAAGGACCGCCGACTTTTCGAATGATCCGGCCCCGGTCACCCGCGATCAACGCGGGGGCCGGGGCGGCCCATAGTGGGGTTGCCAGGAGAGAGGAAAAACCCATGTCTCTGAAGATTACCGACGACTGCACCAGCTGCGACGCCTGCGTCTCCGCCTGCCCGAACACCGCCATTTCCGCTGGCGACGTGATCTATGTGATCGACGCGTCCCGCTGCTCCGAGTGCGTCGGCGCCGAAGACAGCCCGCAGTGCCAGATGGTCTGCCCGGCCGACTGCATCGTGCAGTTCGAAACCGAGACCAAGGACGCCCTGCTGGCCAAGTACAAGGCCATCCACGGCTGACCTGGGCCATCGGCCGAAGGTTCGGAAAACCCCCGCCGGTCCACCCGGCGGGGGTTTTTCATTTAAAGCCGGGCAAGGCCTCGCTCACCTGCGCCATCACCGACGCCCAATCGCCGGGAGAAGGCTGACGGAACAGACGCGCCGAAGGATACCAGGGGCTGTCCAGGCGCCCCTCGAACCAGCGCCAGTCGGCTCTGGCATCGAGCAAAACCCAGGTGGGCACCCCCAACCCTCCGGCCAGATGACAGACCGAAGTGCAGACCGTGACGACCAGATCCAGGCTGGCGACCAGGGCGGCGGTATCGCTGAAATCCGTAAGATCCGAGGTCGCGTCAAACAGCCTGGCACCGGCGCCCATGGCGTCCAGTTCGTCCCGCTGCGCATCCTTTTGCAGGTTGACCAGTTGGACGTCGGGCCGATTCAGCAGACCGGCCAGCAAGGGAGATGGCATGGATCGGTAGGGGTTGCGCTTGTTGTCCGGGTTTCCGCGCCAAACAACGCCGACACGAAGCCCCTGGGACACCAGTCGCTCCCGCCAGGCCGCCACCTTGCCCGGTTCGGCCGCGAGGTAAGGCCGGCTCGGTATGGTCTCCGGCGTGGACCCCAGGCGACCGGGCAGCCCCATGAGTGGACAATGGACATCAAAGGGCGGCAACGCCTCGCCCCGAGCCAACACTTCGACACCGGCAAGATTGCTCAGCAACAGCTTGAGCGGCTTTTGCACCACTGCGACGACCTTCCATCCCGCCGCCGCCAACTGGGGGGCGAAGCGGATAAACTGGAGGGTATCGCCCAGGCCTTGCTCCTCCCACAGCAGGATGGTCCGCCCGTCGGCGGGATCACCGGTCCACAGCGGCTGTGGGTGGCGATCCGCCGTCTGGACGGTCTGCCACCGCCAATCGTATTCGGCCCAGCCCTCGCTGAAATCGCCTCCGCGCAACAGCGAGTGGGAAAGGTTCCAATGGGCCGCTCCATAATCGGGGCGCAAGGCGATGGCCCGGCGATACGACGCGGTGGCGTCGGCCGTCCGCGTCGCCTCCTGCAAGGAGCATCCCAGGGAATAGTGCAGCTCGGGGTCGTCAGGTTGCAGCGCGAGGCCGCGCTCCAGCACCGAGATCGCCTCCTCCGTCCGATCCTGGGCCTGCAGGGCAACGCCCAGGTTGTTGTAGGCCATGGAATGGCCGGGATCCAATTGGATGGCCCGTTCCAGACAGGTCACCGCCTCATCCAAACGCCCCTGGGCTCGGCGGATGTCACCGAGCACATTCCAGGGAGCCGGCACCGACGGATCCATATCCCGGCATCGTTCCAGGACGGCGGCGGCCTCGTCGAGGCGACCGAGCCCGCGCAGCGCCAGCCCCAGGTTATAGTGCGGGACCGGGTCGTCGGGCCGGGCGGCCGCCACCTTGCGGAAATTCGCCGCCGCATCCGAAAAGCGCGACAGGGCCAGCTGGGCCTCGCCCAGGGTAATGACCGCCTGAATTCGTCCGGGGTCCTGCTTGACGACCTTGGCCAGAAGGTCGGCCGCCCCGGCAGGGTCGCCGCGGCGGAAAGCGACCGAGCCCAGGATGTGCATGGCGGCCGTGTTGCGACGATCAATCCCCAGCATCCGCTCGCATTCGGCGGCGGCCATCTCCAGATTGCCGCCATTGAAGGCCTGGACCGCGCGCTGGAACATGGATTGAAGCAAGACCGCGTTGTTCATCTCCCCCTATTCCTTGCGCAGCAGGTTGACGCGCATGGGCTGCTCGAAGGCGAAGCCGCCGTCTTCGGCGGGCGCCGCCAGCCGGGCGAAACGCTCGCGCATCTCGGCGTCGAGGTCCTCGAACTTGCCCTCGCGCTCGGCGTTGGCCGAGACGATCTTGTCGCGGAAGGCCTCGTAGCTCTTGAACACCATGGGATGAAGGTAGGTGAACTCGCTCGCCTCCTCCAGACCGTGAACCCAGGCGCCCTTGACGCTAGACAGCGCCGCCCCCCTCACCCAGGTCTCGTCGTCGATGGGCCGCACTGCCTCGAAGAAGGCGCCCCAGGGCAGCGGCTCGGAAACATAGACCTCGCCTCCGGGCCGGAGCACGCGGGCCGCCTCGGCCAGGGCCTTGGCCTGGAAGGCGATGGGAATGTGGTGCAGCGAGTTGAAGAACACCACCGCGTCGGCGCTTTCGTCGTCGACGGGCAACGCCTGCCCGACACCGTCGACGATCTCCTCGTCGGCCACTTTGGCGGCGGCACGGGCCTTGGCCAGCTGGCGCGGGCTGCACTCCACCCCCAGCACATGGGCGCCGAAGCGGGCCAGCGCCCGCACCAGACCGCCGTCGCCGCAGCCCACATCGATGACCCGCTTGCCTTTAAGGGCAAGGGTCTCCACGATGACATCGGTGTTGCGGCGCTTATCCATGACACTCTCCTCGATTTCCAGGATTACAGTTAAGGGATGTCCGCCGCTCCTGTCGATAGCCCAGTCGCGCCCTTTGACGCCGCCATCGTGCTGGGCGCCATGGTGCGACCCGACGGCAGCCCCAGCCCGGCCCTGGTCCGAAGGGTCGAGCACGGCGTGCGGCTGGCCGCCGGGGGCCACGTCAGGCACCTCCTGATGAGCGGCGGCCCGGTGCGCCACGCCACACCCGAGGCCCATGTCATGCGGGATCTGGCCGTGGCTTCCGGCATCCCGCCGGGACGGGTCCATGTGGAGACGTCTTCGGTCAACACCATCGGCAATGCCCTGATGTCGCGGCCCCTGGTCGAGGCGAAGGGCTGGAAGCGGCTGCTGGTGGTGACTGACGCCTGCCACATGCCTCGCACCCTCTACGTCTTTCGCCGATTGGGGCCGGCGGTTGTCCCATCCGCCGCCTGGCCCCGGACCCTGCCGGCCCGCGAGTGGTACTGGGCATGGCTGCGCGAAGCCGCCGCCCTGCCCTGGACCATCATCCGGGTCGAGCGGCTCAAGCACATGGCCTGAAATGCTTCGACGCAAGGTTGAAGTATCCGGGTGGTCACACCGATTACCTCCAGCGCCTTGACATAAGTCCAAGCGCTCACAACATGCCTTTTGTATTAATTAAAAGGGGCGCCGGCCATGAACAAGGTCTCGATCAATGCCCGCGTCATCACTATGGCCGCCACGGGTATTTCCTTGATTCTCGGGCTTGCGGCCCTGATTTTCTGGTCCCTGGGGACGCTGGATAAAATGGATGCCCGGCGGAAGGCCTTCGCCGATATCGCCGCCGGCAGCAAGGCTCTGCAGATCAAGAGCCTGGAGGCACGCCGGAGCGAAAAGGACCTGCTGATCCGCCACGAGATCAAATACGCCGCCATGGCGGCCAAAGCGGGCGAGGAGACCATCGCCATGGCAACCGCCATGGGACGGCTGCCCGAGTTGGCCCCGGCCGCCGCGCACATCCGCTCCGTCGAAACCGGAATGGCAACCTATGTCCGGAACCTGAATGCGGTGGCGGCCGCCATGACCACCGCCGGACTCGACGAGGAATCGGGGCTTCAGGGAGAGCTGCGCACCGCCGTCCACAAGGTGGAAAAGGCGGTCGCCGGCCAGGGACGGCAAGACCTCGTCAATCACATGCTGATGCTGCGCCGCCACGAGAAGGACTATCTTCTGCGCGGCAACCTGGAATATCGCGCCAAGATCGAGGCCGAGGCCGCCGCCTTCCTGGACAATCTCCAGCGTTCCGACCTGCCGTCGTCGCAAAAGTCCGAGCTTCGCCCCCTGATCGAGGCCTATGCCTTGGCGATCGGCAAGATGATCGACGCCGATCAGAGCAAGCGCAAGGCCGTGGCGGAGATGAGTTCCGCCTATGCCAGCTTCGCGCCGGCTTTCGACAAGATCGCCGACTTCGCCATTGCCATGGGCAATCAGGTGGATGCCGAAGATGATGCCATTCACAACCTGGTGGTGGGGCTGTCGACGTTCATCGCCATTGGCGCGACCGTCGCGTTCCTGATCCTGAGCTGGGTCATCAGCCGATCCATCGTCCTACCGGTGCGCGGCATCACCGGCGTCATGACCGCCCTGGCGGGCGGCGACCGGGCGATCATGGTTCCCTATGCCGACGGCCACGACGAGATCGCCGAGATGGCGCGTTCGGTCCAGATCTTCAAGGACGGCCTGATCCGTTCGGAGAAGCTGGAGGACGAGGCCAGGGCGGCTCGCGAAGAGCAGCTGGCGCGCTCGCACAAGCGGGAGCTTCTGACCGCCGATTTCGACGTGATGATCCGCCGCGTCATCGGCAAGGTCGAGGGCGCGGTGGAGAGTGTCCACACCACCTCCACCAACCTGCACGCCGCTGCCGAGCAGACCTCGCGTCAAAGTTCGGCCGTGGCCGCCGCCGCGGAGGAAGCGTCCTCCAACATCCAGACCGTGGCCAGCGCCGCCGAGGAACTGGGAGCCTCCACCCAGGAAATCAGCCGGCGGGTGCAAGACACCACCCGCATCACCCAGGATGCGGTCGACGGCGTGCACACCGCCGACGCCACCGTGGAGGGCCTGTCCACCGCCGCCCAGAAAATCGGCGAGATCGTCGGCCTGATCACCGACATCGCCGCCCAGACCAATCTGTTGGCGCTGAACGCCACCATCGAGGCCGCCCGGGCGGGCGAGGCCGGCAAGGGCTTTGCCGTGGTGGCGGGCGAGGTCAAGCATCTGGCCACCCAGACCGCCAAGGCCACCAGCGAGATCGCCGAGCAGATCGGCGGCATCCAGTCCTCCACCCAAAACGCCGTGGCCGCCATCAAGGCGGTGGGCGTCGCCATCGGCCGGGTCGACGAGGTGGTGTCCTCCATCGCCGCCGCGGTCGAGGAGCAGAACGCCGCCACCCAGGAAATCGTCCGCAACGTCCAGGAAGCCGCCAATGGGAACCAGGAGGTGACCAGCAATATTTCCGAGGTCTCGTCGGCGGCCCATATGACCGGGGAGATGGCGTCCACCATGTTCAAGGTGGCCGACGAACTGAAGGTGGCGGGGACCAGCCTGGGCCGCCACGTGGAAACCTTCCTGGGCAGCGTCAAGACCGTGTAGCTCGGCCGAGATCGGGCATGGTATCAAGACGGTTCATTGCCGGCGGGAGATCATGGCCCATCCAAAGCGCCCCCTGGACGGTATTCGCGTCCTCGACATCGCCACCTTCATCGCGGCGCCCTATGCCGCCGCCATTCTGGGCGAATTCGGTGCCGAGGTGATCAAGGTGGAGCAGCCGGGCGGCGGCGACACCTTCCGCCGCTTCGGCTCCATCACCGAGCGCGACGGCGATTCGCTGATGTGGCTGTCCGAGGCGCGCAACAAGAATTCGGTGACCCTGGACCTGCGCAAGCCCGAAGGCCGCGAGCTGTTCCTCAAACTGGTGGCCCGCACCGACGTCATCGCCGAGAATTTCCGCCCCGGCACGCTCGAGAAATGGGGACTGGGCTGGGAGGAGTTGCGCCGGGTCAATCCGGGGCTGATCCTGCTGCGCATCTCGGGCTATGGCCAGACCGGCCCCTACAAGGACCGCCCGGGCTTTGCCCGCATCGCCCACGCCTTCGGCGGCCTGTCCTATCTGGCCGGCATGCCGGGCGACGTGCCGGTGACCCCCGGCTCCACCTCCCTGGCCGATTACATGAGCGGCCTTTACGGCGCCATCGGCGTGCTGCTGGCGCTGCGGCACCGGGATGCCACCGGCGAGGGTCAGGTCATCGACCTCGCCCTGTACGAATCGGTGTTTCGTGCCCTCGACGAGATCGCCCCCGCCTTCGCCATGTTCGGCAAGGTGCGCGAACGTGAAGGCGCCGGCACGGTCAATGCCTGCCCCCACGGCCATTTCCGTTGCGGCGATGGCAAGTGGGTGGCGCTGGCCTGCACCACCGACCGCATGTTCGCCCGGCTGGCCGAGGCCATGGAGCGCCCCGAACTGGCCGACGGCGCCAAGTGGGGATTGCTGCGCAACCGGCTGGCCGAGCGCGCCGACGTGGATGCCCTGGTCGGCCATTGGGCCGCCACCCGCCCGCGCGAGACGGTGATGGAGCTTTGCCTGGACTTCGAGGTGCCCGCCGCCCCGCTCAACACCATCGCCGACATCTTCGAGGACCCGCAATTCCAGGCCCGCGGCAACCTGCTGGAGGTGGCCGATGCGGTCCTGGGCGGCGTCGTCGTGCCCGGCGTGGTCCCCAAGCTTTCGGCCACCCCCGGCCGGGTCGACCATCTCGGCCCCCGCCTGGGCGAGGACAACGCCCGGGTTTATGGCGGGCTGCTGGGTCTCGGCGAGGCCGAGATCGCCGAGCTTAAGAGCAAAGGCGTTATCTGAACGCCGCATGAACCAGCGGTTCAGCTCCGGTTGGGGTGGCCTGGGGCATTCTGTCTCCAGTTCAAAGCCTCACCAACCGGAGACCTCGCCATGTTGACCAAGACCACCCTGATTGCCGCCAGCGTTGCCACTCTCGCCCTGACCTCCGTCGCCCAGGCCAAGAGCCGGCCGCTCGGCGACGCCCTGCCCCCCGCCGTCATCCTCAACCAGATGGTGGCCGATGGCCACGACCTGCGCGCCCTCGACCGCGACCATGGCCGCTACCACGCCACCGTGCGGGCGCCGTCGGGCCAGCTGGCCACCTTCGAGGTGGACGCCCGGACCGGCGAGCTCCTGCCCGAGGCGGCTCGGATCAGCGACACCACGGTGCCGGAAACCGATACCAATGCGGTCAAGGCCATGCTGGCCGCCGCCGAACAGGGCCACTGGAACCTGTCGGAGCTGAAATGGAAGAATGCTTCGTATGTGGTGGCGGCCCGCGACGATGACGACGCCCCGGCCCGCTTCCAGGTGGACCCGGTCACCGGAACGGTAACCAAGGCCTCCCATCGTTAAGACCGGGCCATCGCTAAGATCGGGCGATCGCTGAGACCGAGGCGGACGTCCGGGGCCAATGCGGCCCCGGCGTTCCGTTACTCCGTCATCCCCACCACCTGCATCCTGACCGGCACGGCACCGAGATAGCTCATGTGCAGCCGCCGGGCGGCGGCCCGGGACAGGTCGATGGCACGCCCCGCCGCATAGGGGCCGCGATCGGTGACCACGACGATCACCGACTTCTTCTTGCCTGGCCGAGATACCTCGACCAAGGTGCCGAAAGGCAGAGTGGTATGGGCGGCCGTCAGGGCCTTGGGGTCGAACTTCTCGCCGCTGGCGGTGCGGTTGCCCTTGAAACCCGGCCCATACCACGAGGCGACGCCGTAGCTCTCGTGTCCCAGGGCCGCAGTGTGGGCCATTTCAGCCGAAGCCGGAAGTGACGTGGCTGCCGCAAGCACGGCGGCCAAAGCCGCGATCTTGAGTGCCTTCATCGTTTCAGTCCTGCATCTTGCCTGCATCAATTGCGGAGCATTCTGCCCGGAGCGTTCCTAACGAACTGTGAATTGCTACACAGTTGCGAACAATTTGTAAATACAAATAAATATCAACATACGCGTTTTTACTTATTTTCACGGCCGACCACCCGCAGGGCCACGACGGCTGTCGTCTCTCCAACCAACCCGAGGCGCCGTGCGGCTGGGTCGGACAGAGCCAAGATTCGCCCGTCTCCGGGTCCCTTGTCATCAATTCGAACCACCACGGAGCGGCGGTCTTCCGGCCGCCAGACCTCGACCAGGGAGCCCTTGGGCAGGCTGGGATGGGCGGCGGAATATTCGGCAAAGGCAATGCTACCGCTGTCACGGCTGGCATTTTCAAGGTCCGGCAAGCCGCGCGAGGACGCCACGCCAACCTGTTCAGGGCTGCGATAGTTCTTTCCCAGTGCATCCATCATGAAAAAGCCGAATGTGAAGACATTCACACAGAAGGTCGCGATCACTGCACGAATTATGAAGAGCCTTCTCATATCATTGGCCCACGAAAACTGTTCTTGACCCGTCACACTAATCACAGACTGGGTGGCAATTACCGTGATATTGCTCACACAGCCATTGACCGCCAAATGAGCTAAGGCCTTGCCCAATACCCCCCGGATGGGGCATCTTTCCCCTCTTTCCCAACGTTTTCCGGGCGGATCGAGATCGTCATGGCCGAGCGCGTTTATCTCTACGACACCACCCTGCGCGATGGTGCGCAGACCCAGGGAGTGGACTTTTCCGCCGCCGACAAGGTGCGGATCGCGCGCGAGCTTGACCGAATCGGCATCGATTACGTCGAGGGTGGCTGGCCCGGTGCCAATCCCACCGACGACGCCTTCTTCGCCGATCCGCCGGCCTTCAAGCGCTCGCGCCTGACCGCCTTCGGCATGACGCGGCGCGCCGGCCGCTCGGCCGACAACGATCCCGGGCTGAACGCCCTGCTGGTCACCCCGGCCCGCGTCGCCACCATGGTGGGCAAGAGCTGGGACTTCCAGGTCACCGTGGCGCTCGGCATCGAACTGGACGAGAACCTGCGCATGGTCGCCGATTCGGTGCAGCATGCCCGGACCAAGGTCGAGGAAGTGATGTTCGACGCCGAACATTTCTTCGACGGCTACAAGGCCAATCCGGCCTATGCCCTGGCGGCGGCCAAGGCCGCTTATGACGCGGGCGCCCGCTGGGTGGTGCTGTGCGACACCAATGGCGGCACTCTGCCCCACGAGATGCGCCGCATCGTCGGCGAAGTGATCAAAGGCGGCATCCCCGGCTCTCACCTGGGCGTGCACTGTCACAACGATTCAGACACGGCCGTGGCCAATTCCCTGGCGGCCGTCGAAGCCGGCGTGCGCCAGATTCAGGGCACCCTGAACGGGCTGGGAGAGCGCTGCGGCAACGCCAACCTGATCTCCATCATCCCAGCCCTGATGCTGAAGATGGGCTTTGATACCGGCATCGCCCCGGAAGACCTGAAGAATCTGGTCTCGGTATCGCGGGCCCTGGACGAAGTGCTGGACCGCACCCCCAATCGCGGCCAGCCCTATGTGGGCAAGTCGGCCTTCGCCCACAAGGGCGGCCTGCATGTCTCGGCCGTGGCCAAGGACCCCAAGTGCTACGAGCACGTGGACCCGGCCTCGGTGGGCAACATGCGCCACATCGTCATGTCCGATCAGGCCGGGCGCTCCAATCTGGTGGCGCGCCTGACCGAGATCGGCATCGACCTGGACTCGGTCAAGCGCGAAAGCCTGGTGCGGGTGGTCGACCAGATGCAGGTCACCTTCGACGCCCGCGAGGCCACCGACCTGGTGGATCTGGTCAAGCGCCTGGAGCATGAGGGCTACGCCTACGACCAGGCCGCCGCCAGCTTCGAACTGCTGGTGCGCCGGGCGCTGGGCGAGGTGCCGGAATACTTCGCCCTGGAGCGTTACCGCGTCATCGACGAGCGTCGCCGCAATGCCCATGGCGAGTGGATCACCCTGTCGGAAGCCACCGTCAAGGTCGAGGTCGGCGGCACCGAATACATGGAAGTGGGCGAAGGCACCGGCCCGGTCCACGCCTTCGACGTGGCGCTGCGCAAGGTTCTGACCCGGGTCTATCCGGCCCTGACCGCGCTGGAGCTCAAGGACTACCGGGTGCGCATCACCGAAAGCACCGTGGGCACCGCCGCCAAGACCCGCGTCACCATCGAAAGCGAGGACGACAAGGGTCATCGCTGGACCACGGTGGGCGTGCACACCAACGTGCTGGAAGCCTCGCTGGAAGCCCTGCAGGATTCCATCACTTTCATGCTGTTTCGGTTCAAAGACGAATAGGACCGGCGAGCCTTCGGGCTCGCCGTATGCGCCCTCGCCGGGCGCTCGCATCCGCTCGCTTGGCCGCCGCCTCAATGGCGGCTGGATGCCCGCGAACGGTTCACATAAAGGGTTCGCAGTCATCATGACAGTCTCCGCCACATCCCGCCCAGGTCCCGCCATCATCCTGGTCCGGCCGCAACTGTCCGAGAATATCGGGACCGCGGCCCGGGCCATGCTCAATTGCGGCCTGACCGACATGCGCATCGTGGCGCCGCGGGAAGGCTGGCTGAGCGAAAAGGCCATCGCCGCCGCCTCGGGCGCCGATCGCCTCCTGCTGTCGGCCAAGGTCTTCGAGCAGACCAAGGACGCCGTGGCCGACCTCAACCGGGTCTGGGCCACCACGGGCCGCGACCGCTACATGACCAAGCCGGTGGATACCCCCCGCGAGGCCGCCGCCCATATGCGCGCCGCCCATGCCGAGGGCCAGACCTTCGGCGTGCTGTTCGGCCCCGAGCGCACCGGGCTGGAGAACGACGACGTGGCGGTGGCCGACACCGTGCTGACCGTGCCGCTCAATCCCGAATACTGCTCGCTGAACCTGGCCCAGGCGGTGCTGCTGGTCTCCTACGAATGGCACCAGTGCGAAGCCGCCGAGACCCTGCCGCCCATGACCAAGGGAGCAGAAGGCCCGGCCACCAAGGAGAAGCTGATTTTCTTCTTCGAGCATCTGGAGCGCGAACTGGATGCCTGCGGCTTCCTCCGCGTCCCCGACAAGCGCCCGGTGATGGTCAGAAACATCCGCAACATGTTCCAGCGCGCCAACCTCACCGGCCAGGAAATCCAGACCCTGCACGGCATCGTCCACGAACTGGTGACCTATCGCCACCAGAAGGGAGAGGGGAAGGCTTGAATCTGTTGACACAGCCGGCCTGATCCGTATATTTCGCCCCTTCTCCTCCCGAGAAAGCGGGTGGCCGGCCGTTTGGCGCGCCCACCCCTCCCCGCCCGCCAGGGCGGATCAGGACTATCGGGACAAACCGAATAGGCTGATCAATTCAGCCAGAAGGAAGACCATGAGCAAGCGTATTGAAGCCAAGTACAAGATCAACCGCCGCCTGGGCGCCAACCTCTGGGGCCGCTCCAAGTCCCCGCTGAACCGCGGCAAGGAGAACCCTCCCGGCCAGCACGGCCAGCGCCGCAAGAAGCCGTCCGATTTCGGCACCCAGCTGATGGCCAAGCAGAAGCTCAAGGGCTACTACGGCAACATCAGCGAGAAGCAGTTCCGCCGTCTGTATGACGAGGCCGTGCGCCGTCGTGGCGACACCTCCGAGAACCTGATCGGCCTGCTGGAGTGCCGCCTGGACGCGGTGGTCTATCGCCTGAAGTTCGCTCCCACCCCCTTCGCCGCCCGCCAGCTGGTTAACCACTGCCACATCCTGGTGAACGGCAAGCGCGTCAACATTCCGTCCTATCGCGTCAACGAAGGCGACGTGATCTCGGTGAAGACCAAGTCCAAGGACATGGCCCTGATCCTCGAGGCCGCCCAGTCGGGCGAGCGCGACGTTCCCGACTACATGGAAGTCGACCACAAGGAAATGAAGGGCAAGTTCGTCCGCATTCCCAAGCTGGGCGATGTCCCCTACGCCGTTCAGATGGAACCGAACCTGGTCGTCGAATTCTATTCGCGCTAACACGCATTACCAAATTCTGCGGTAACGCAGGGTTTGGGACGTGATGAAGAAGCTGTCTGGCACATGGTGTTGGGCAGCTTTTTTGTTGGGCGGGCGAGATGACGCAACACGCGCAGAATGCGAGGATACTGATTATTGACGACAGCGTTGCGGAAGCGACGTTGACGAAGCTGACGCTACAGGCGGACAGGATTGGCTGTAGCATTGAGCACGTGACGGACGGCTATACGGGTATTGATAAGCTGAAACAAGCTGCGCTGACAGATCGCGCGTATCACATTGTAATACTGGACGTAAATATGCCGGTCATTTCAGGTTGTGAAACGCTTGAGATTATACGCAACACGGGTGAAATTGCGGACACATACGTGGCGATTTTGACAAGCTTGCAGTGCAAGACAGATTGCCCACGCGACTTGTTTTTATGCCACGCAAAAAAAGCTGACATATACTTGCACAAAGAAACGACACTTGACGATTTTGAAGCGGAACTTATACAGCTAAAGACTGACTACGAAGAGCGTAGGCAGATTGCTGCGATTAATTCCAAAGATATATAGGTCATTCTTTAGATTACAAGACGCTATACTAACACGTAGCTAACAGGCACTTTTGAAGGTGCAGCTATGGACGTTGGACAGCGTGAAATTGAACTGCGTGGCGGTCGGATTGTGCTGTACACGCTGGCGAGCGACAAACACGGCATTTGGCAGGCGCGGTTTAGGCTGGGCACGGAACGCACGCTGGTGCGGCGCAGCACGAAAACGACGGACTTGGCGGAGGCGAAACGGACGGCGGAGGAGCTGTACGAGGAGCTGCGGTACAAGCAACGCAACAATCACCCCTTAAAAGATCAAACATTCAAACAACTTGCTGACGATTACGTGCGCAAGGCACAGCGGGAGACGCAGGAAGGACGCTTGAGTAAGGGACGGTTGGTGCTGGTTCAGGGCACGTTAAAACGCTACTTGCTCCCATTTTTCGGCAAAAAACCGATCAACAGCATAACGACGGCGGACTTTAACGATTACGACGACTGGCGGCTGGACTATTGGACGAAGGGCTACGGTGCGGACAGGAAGGTAGCAACAGCGGCGACAACACCATCGGCGAAAACGCTGGTGATGGAACAGAGCATGTTGCGGCAGATTTTGAAGCACGGGCTGGAACAGGGCAGCTTGAAGCAGTTGGCGTTTATGAAGGCGAAGCGGGCAAAGACAAATAGGCGCGGCGCTTTTGACGTGAAGGAATACAGGCTGCTGATATGGACGGCGCGGCAGCGCACGCGATCTGCGGAGCATCCACGTGTGAAACGGGACAGGCAACTTTTGGAACTTTACGTGCGGCTGCTGGTTGGGACGGGAATGCGGGTTGGCGAGGCGCGTGGACTGACTTGGCGGGACGTTGAACTGATACACACGGGCAACGGCAAGCAGACGGAGACGCTGCGGCTTTGGGTGGATGGCAAGACGGGCAAGCGGGCGGTGATTGGGACACGGGCGGCGAAGAACACGTTGAAGAAGCTGCTGGCGCATTATGGTTGGAAGGACTTGGACGAGGCGCGGGCAAAGGGAAACGGGCTATTTACGAATAGCAACGGCAAGGACATACACACGTTTGAGGTGGGGTTCAAAAATTTGATGGCGGCGGCCAACTTGGACACGGACAGGCACGGCAACGCGAGAACGCTTTATAGCCTGAGACACACCTACGCGACGTTTAGGCTGCTGTACGGTGGGACGGACGTTTACTTGCTGGCGCGGAACATGGGAACGAGCGTGCTGATGATTGAACAGCATTATGGGCATGTAAGCACGACGCTGGCGGCGGACAAGCTGATTTGAAAACGGGCGACGAACATACTTGCTGTATGTTGGCGGGACAGATCGGGGCGGATTGCGGCGACAACCAGGTCAGAATTTTGGAAAGATCGGTGATCACGCTGCATAAATAGTGGCATGAAGGCACGAGAGATAATTGACGCTGACGCTTGGCTGGTGCGGAAAAAGGAACGCAGGGGCGAGACGATAAGCGACGAGAGACGGCAATTGATGGCAATGATTTACAGCGACGCGACGCTGGAACGGGAACAGGTGGAGCTGGAACGGGCGAAACTTGAATTGGGGCAGATAAAGGCTGAGATAATAAAGGCAAGGTCGGCGGCCGTTAAAAATCTGTCTTTGGCAAATACAGATGCAGCAAATGTTACTAAACAACAATAATAAATTCCAAAACAACCCCCTTAAAACTGGCTAAACTGCTGGACTTTTTGGGGCTTGCTTGGAAATAATATTTCCTACAGTTTGTATTATATAATACCTTACTTTACCAATATCTACACTCTGTTCAATTCCACATCAATATCCAAAACCCCAAAATCCTCAACTCTCTCTTCCACTCAAATCGTAATTTCAAATTCAATATCCAAGCACAGCTTGGTTATTTCAATCTCCTTGTTATTAATCCCTGAAATCCTCCGCATCTATCAACGGCCATAACTACTGACTTGGCTATTGAATAGCTATAGAGAGACGAATACTGAGTGCGAGTGAATTGTTTTTCGTCATCATCGCTTGCGACACTCTTTGAATGCTGCAACCTGAACTTAAGCATGTAGGTTGCCATATTATGTAAATTTTCATCGTGCGTTTTGTCTTTATGAAGGTCCGTAAAGTCTACTTGATGGCTGCCATTGTAGTATTTTCGTATTTCGCGCTCTATGTCGTATTTTGGATTTTGAAACGACGGAAGATACATAACTGCATGAAAATGAAGGAGAAAACATGCAGATTTAGCATTCTTGTCGTATCCGAGCGCCGATAGCGTATTTACCTTTCTATCCGATAATTCTTCATCTCCTGCGATTGCATCAATCTCAAATGCCCCAATAAATCGTATATTGTCATCAGCATAAAGCTGTATCTTGTCAAACAAATTGTCCATATCCTTCCGCAGCTTTTTAATAAGATCGCTGTTTATATCCAATGGATTGTAATGGACAGAATGCAATATCGTAAGCAGTCGCAACTTGTCTGCGCTTACACTTCCAAACTTATCAATCACATATTTTGCAAATAATTCTTGTTTCTTATGTCGGCACATCGGACAGAATGGCTGATTGCATTTTTGGCTTGCGGAGCAATTCATAATTCGCAAAGCAAGCGCGGTAGCCTTTTTGTCAGAAAAGTCTCGGCACAAACTTTCAACAACATACTTCCTTTGTCGTATTTTACCTTCGGCGTGATCGCCGATTTTATTCTTGTATCTGTATTTCTGCTCAAATACAGATTTGTCGGCAATTTTATCTAAAGTGACTTTCTCGCCCATTGCGGCAGCCTACTTTGAATAATTGACGGTAAGAAAAATTGCATATAGCGCAAGCGCGTTAATATCCACTCGCTTTCCATCAAATCCATATTCCACTAAAGTTCCTTGTTTCATTTTTCACTCTCCCAAAATATATGCGCTACTTCCGCAGCGGTATTTATGATCTTCGGCATAAATAATATCGGTAATTCAAAAATATATTTGGAGGAATTATGAACGCATTACAAAACGCATATATAATCTTAAAAACCAATAACTTAACCGAAGGTCAATACGACTTTAGCAAAAAGTGGCTTGGACGTGATCGGAGCTATTATGGCAGCATGAAAGCGCGGCAACGGCAAGCGGGGCTGCGGACGATGCTGACATTGGCTGGAAATTTGACGAAGGCATTGGTCAGGGCGAAAGCGGAACAGCGCGGCAAGGACGCGGCGATATTGGAGAAACTGAGTGGGCGAATTTGGGACAGCGTGATGGTGGGACGGTGCTGATTTGCGTCCACGTCCAACATGTTGTCGTGTAACACGACACTTCAGTGAACGGCATTGGGGCGAACATACATGCTGTATGTTGGCCGATGTTGTCGTGTAACACGACACGTCGCTGGTACTGAACGACATGGGGGCGAACTTACGTGACGTAAGTTGGGGCGCGATCCGCAAAACGCATTGCACGTCCCTACTCCCACTTTGATCCACGCAAAACGTCGGAAACGCCCACAGCAGCAGCAAAGCAACTTGGGGAGCTACCTACACACAGCGCAGTTTCAACTGCGCTGTGTGACGACGAGCGGAGCTTGGCGGTTGAAATAATATAAACCGACCGCCGAAAATCTGATCAGGTTTAGTACAACTACATTATATAAAAATACGCTGCATAGGACAACGATTACAGTTACTTATAGATAAATCGGTCACTGATAGCACAACACAGACATTACTGTATTACAAGCGAACAGCTTGGAGTACAGGACATGACTGCATTTGCGAAATTGAAACTGACCACTGCGACGCGCAAGACGGAAAATTTGAGCGCGGAACAGTATGCACGGCAACGGGTGCTGGGAAACTTGGCGGAACAGCTTGGCTTGGTTAAGGCCATGCTGGACGGCACGGCGTTTACGGTGAAGCAGACGCGATACAAGACGGACGAGAACGGCGAGCGCGTTGGATACGAGCGCAGCAAGCGGCTGCGGCAATGGTTTTGGCAGGACACTGACGGCAACTGGCTGCTGGAACTGCGCTATGGTAATCGGGCTTTGAAACTGAGTGGCGAGAACACTGCGGTGGTGGCTGGAACGAAGGAGCAGCTTGCGAGCGTTATTGAAACGCTGATGGACGCTGTGACGGTGGGCGAACTGGACAAGGCCCTGGCGGCTGCAAAGAAGGAACGCTTGGCCATGCTGCGGAAAGGCTGACGACACATTTTGCGAACATTTGGCACATGTTATACGATGAGATAGCGGCTACATCTATGGTATATAACAGGTATGAGGCTGATAGCTTTTTATGGCGCAAAAAGTGCAGCAGAAACAGTGCAATACTCGTATTCGCTGCACTATTCGCGCTAACACGCATTACCAAATTCTGCGGTAACGCAGCGTTGGGAAGTGACAAGGAAGCTGCTCAGTACACGGTGCTGGGCAGCTTTTTTGTTGGGCGGGACGACAATGGCGGTGCTGAACATACTGATTGTTGAAGACAACGCGGGCGATAGGCGACTGCTGAGGCTGGCACTGCTCGAACAGGCGTACGAGTGCATGGTCGATGAAGTGGACGGCGCGGAGGCGGCGCTTGAAATGCTGGCCCAGAACGCTGCGAGCGTGGACGTGGTGCTGTTGGATGGGCGCTTGAACGGGGCAAATTCCACGTCTGTGATTGACCGCATAAAGGGACTGGCGGGCACGCACATCGTGGTGCTGACAGGAAGCAGCAGTAAGGCTGAGCACGCGGAGTTTATTAGCCATGGCGCGGACGCGGTAATGGAGAAGACGGCGGAGCTTGACGGGCTAATTGAAAATTTGTCCAAGCTAAAACGCTATGCCGGGTTAGCAAAAATTCGGTCAAATCTCCGGCAGCAATTGCAATCATAGGACGCTATACTAGCACATAGCTAACACGCATTTATGGCGGCAGGGCTATGGAGCTTGGTCAGAGGGAAATTGCACTGCGCGGTGGCCGGATAGTGCTTTATACGCGGGCCGATGACCGGCACGGTATTTGGCAGGCGCGGATGCGGCTGGGCACGGACCGCACACTGGTGCGGCGCAGCATGAAGACCACGGACTTGGCGGAGGCGAAGCGCACGGCGGAGGAGCTGTACGAGGAGCTGCGCTACAAGCAGCGACACGACCATCCGCTGAAAGACCAGACCTTCAAGCAACTGGCCGAGGACTATGTGCGCAAGGCCAAACGGGACACGCTGGAAGGTCGCTTGAGCAAGGGGCGGCTGGTGCTGGTTGAGGGGACGCTGCGGCGGTACTTGCTTCCATTTTTCGGCAAACGACCGATCAACAGTTTGACCACGGCGGATTTCAACGACTACGACGACTGGCGCTTGGACTATTGGACGCGGGGCTATGGCGCGGACCGGGTTGCGGCGAATGCGGCGGCCGTACCGAGCGCAAAGACGCTGGTCATGGAACAGAGCATTTTGCGGCAGATCTTGAAGCACGGTCTGGAGCAAGGGAGCTTGAAGCAACTGGCCTTTATGCGGGCCAAGCGGGCGAAGACGAACAGGCGGGGCGCGTTCGATGTGGCCGAGTACAAGCTGCTGCGGCGGACGGCACGGCGGCGCAGCAATCAGGCCGAACATCCGAGGGTGAAGCGCGACCGGCAATTGCTGGACCTGTATGTGCGGCTGCTGGTCGGCACAGGGATGCGGGTTGGCGAGGCGCGAGGGCTGACGTGGCGCGACGTGGAGCTAATCAACACGGGCAATGGCAAGGTCACGGAGACGCTGCGGCTTTGGGTGGACGGCAAGACCGGCAAACGGGCGGTGATCGGGACACGGGCCGCGAAGGTCACGGTCAAGAAGCTGCTGGCGCATTACGGCTGGAAGGATTTGGACGAGGCACGGGCGAGCGGCCAAGGGCTGTTTGCCAACGGCAACGGCGAGGACATACATACGTTTGAGGTAGGGTTTAAGAACTTGATGGCTGCGGCCAATCTGGACATGGACCGGCACGGCAATGCACGGACGCTTTACAGTCTGAGGCACACATATGCGACGTTCCGGCTGCTTTATGGCGGCACGGACGTTTACTTGCTGTCGAGGAACATGGGGACGAGCGTGGCCATGATCGAGAAGCATTATGGCCATGTGAGCACGACGCTTGCGGCGGACAGGCTGGTTTGAGGACCACGGAGATTAATACTATTGGATATGGTCATCAGAGCGAAAGCATGACTGGTAGGCGTGAGGCTTTATGCGCTTGGCCTTTTGAGGCATACGCAATGGTGGAAAACACATACAGCTAAGGTTTGGGCTGACGATGCGGCCACTGAGGATTTTTATAATCGACGAGAGCAAGGCGAACATCGCATTGATTGCGATGGCCTTGAATAAGCAAAGTTACGAATGCGAGGTTACATCAGAGACGAACACAAATTTGGCGCTGGTCAGATTGATGGAAATGAGCAGGACCAACGCGCATTCATTGCCGGACGTTATCCTGCTTGGAAAGCTGTCAGAGGAACTGAACGCGGTCGCGGTCTTGTGTTACCTGAACACGGCAAACATTACTGAACGGTCGGCGGTCGTGGTCATCTGTGGCTATACGGACTACAACGAGCGGTCGCTTTATCTCGACAACGGAGCGGCGCACGTCATTCCCTGGCGCTTTGATTGTCGGGAGCTTGAGATGGGGCTGAGCATTTTCGAGGAATACGCGCTGGACACGGCGCGATAAGACGCTCGGGGCTGCATAAATAGCGGCATGAAGACGAATGAGATTATCGAACCGGATGTTTGGCTGGCGAATTGGCGGAAGCGCAGAGGACCGACGATCAGCAAGGAGCGGCTGGCACTGATCGGGGTGATGTATCAGGACATGGCCAGCTTGGAACTGGAACGCGCACGGCTGGAGCTGGAGCAGATCAAGGCCGAGACGACTAAGGCTGAAGCGGAAGCAATGGAAAGCACGGCCAAAGCAAAATATCGCTCGCGGTGATTTTTACTTACAAACTTAGAAGCAAAATCGAATTACAACTGTAAATGGCGCAGCTACTAAGGAAATTACGAAGGCAATGGACTTGATGGGCCAACAGTAGTTAGTGATTAATCGCTTTATATATACTTTTACTTAATTAGTGCCTTACAATAACCACTAAAACAAATACAAACTCACTTCCTAATTCTAACAAGGTATTACACACTGGTCACGAACCAGTCTTAAGGACCATTCCAGCGAACTGGCCACAGGCATTTACGGCCATGACGACCTTCTTGGCAACGGCCAGATCGTAGAGACTGCCATATGAAGATTTACGGCCAGTTTGGTCATCATCGCTGAAGCTGATCCGGTCACTGTGCTGCAATCTGAACTTGAGCATGTAACCGGCAATCTTGGCCAGATTTTCCTCGGTGGTCTTGTCGGAGTGCGTGGCCTGAAGGCGAACTTGGTACGAATGCGGAAAATGCTTTTTAATGAGCAATGAGCGCAACTGGTCTTGCGACAGCGAACCACGGTCTATAACCGCATGAAAATGCAAGAGAAAGAACGTATCTTGACGTGTCTTGTCGTGGCCGAGCGGTGCGAGGGCCACGGCCTTGTGCGCTGACAGGTCGGCGCACATCGCTTCTATCTCGAACGCACCGGACATGCGGACAGGAATCGCGGCGGTCTTGTTCTGGTGGAACAGCAGATTGCGGAACTTGCGCTTGAAGCTTTTGACCAAGGCCGCGTCGATCTGGCCAGCGTCATAGTGGACGCTGAGCAGGACCGTGAGAAACAGCAGACGGTCTTGCGGCACGGCAGCAAATCGGGCTTTGACCTGGTTGGCGAATTTGGCCTGACGGGCATGACGGCACATGGGACAAAACGGCTGATTGCACGGCGACCGGGTTGAACAGGCCGTCAAACCGGCAGCAAGACGAAGGGCCATTAGATCATTGCGGTCTCCAGCGAGCGCATCGAGGACATAGCTGCGCTGCTTGATCTTGCTGACCTGCTGGTCACCGATACGATCGACGTACCGGAATTTATGATCGACGGCAGAGCCATTTTTGAGCAGGTCGAAGATCACATCGGCGGACATGTCATCGAGCCGAAAGCATGCTGCACAGGAAGGCATAAAGGGCCAAGTGGTCGATATGAACCATCTGGCCTTTAAACCCGATTTCTACGAAACGATCATTACGCATGGGCAATCTCCTTGAAAATAAACGGCGCTACTGCACAAGCGTATTTATGACCAGATCGGATAAATACAGAAGGTAAGGCCAATTTATTTGAGGACCGACATGAACGCACTGATGAACGCATACAACGAACTGAGAGAGAACCACTTGACCGAAGGACAATACGATTTTAGTCGCAGATGGCTTGGCCGGGACAGAAGCTATTTGTCGAGCATGAAGGCCAGACGGCAAGTGGCCGGGACGGAAACGATGGTGCGACTGGCCAAGAATTTGACGCGGGCTATGGTCACGGCCAAGGCCGAAAGACGCAATGACGAAGCGGCGCTACTGGACAGGCTGAGCGGCAAGGTCTTGGCCAACATCCTTGCGGCGTGACCGTGCGGCAAGAAGCATTAGGCAGGGCTGTAGCTATGGCGGCAACGGGGGCTGCTACATGGGGTGCTGGGCGCAGAAAACGCGCTGCTTGGGGCTGTAACCGGGACTGAAAAATCAGTCAGCACGGCCACTACTACACTATACGAAGGCTTGGACCACAGGACAAGAATTTCAACCGGAAGGTGATTAGTCGGCCAGACCTTTGACGCGGACCATTTTACAATCCAGCAAGCGAAACGGCTTGGAGATTGGGAAAATGGCGAACTTGGCGAAACTGAAGCTGACCACTGCGACGCGCAAGGTCGAGGAGAAGACGGTCGAGGAACACATGCGCGAACGCATGTTGGCCAATCTGGACGAGCAACTGGCTTTGGCCAAGGCCATGATCAGCGGCACGGCCTTTGCGGTGAAGCAGACGCGCTACAAGACCGACGAGAACGGCGAGCGCGTGGCCTTTGAGAAGAACAAGCGGCTGCGGCAGTGGTTTTGGCACGATGTGACCGGGACTTGGTTTTTGGAACTGCGCTACGGCAACAGGCCGCTGAAGCTGAACGGCGAAATGGCGGCCATTGAGGTTGGCGAACGCGGCCAGTTGGTCGGCGTGCTGGAAACGCTAATCGCGGCGGTGAAGGCCGGGGAACTGGACAAGGCGATGGCCGCAGCGAAGAAGGACCGCTTGGCCATGCTGCGGAAAGGCTGACGGCAAAATGATGATGGCCGGTTGAAATACTTATGGCGTATAACAAGTTATGTGCTGATGAGTTTTTCCGGCGTAAAAAGCGCACGAATGTCAATATATTACTCGTTTAACGTGTGCTATTCGCGCTAAGGTTTGCCTCTCGGCAAGACGACACGGCCCGGAGGAAACTCCGGGCCGTTGTTTTTTGTCCGGTCCCAGAGCCGGATTGGCAGGCGCCAATGCAAACGGCCCGGAATCGCTTCCGGGCCGTAAATCTGCATCTCAGGGCAGGCTTCAGGCGGTGGCGACGCCCTTGTCGGTCATCAGCTGCTTCAGCTCGCCCGATTCGGCCATCTCGCGCACGATGTCGCAGCCGCCGACGAACTCGCCCTTCACATAGAGCTGCGGCAGGGTCGGCCAGTTTGTGAACTGCTTGATGCCGTCGCGCAGGGAGGGGTCGACCAGGATGTCGATGCCCTTGAACTTGACGCCCAGATTGGTCAGCACCTGCACCACGGCGGCTGAAAAGCCGCACTGCGGGAACATGGGGGTGCCCTTCATGTAGAGAACCACATCATTCTCGGACAGGTCCTGGCGGATGCGGTCGAAAACGGGATTGTTCATCGGTCAAACTTCCTCGGAAATGATCGGATTGGATCCGTGGTTGAGATGTAGGCAGCCGGGGGCGGCACCGCAAGCGCGGCACCCTACTCCTTGGCGAAATCGGGGGCGTTGTCGGGCGTGGCGGTCTGCAGCGCCATGGCGTGCAACTGGCCGCCCATCTTGCCCTGCATGGCGGCAAAGACCATCTGGTGCTGGGCGACGCGGCTCTTGCCGCGAAACGCCTCGGAGATCACCAGGGCCGAGTAGTGATCGCCGTCGCCTTTCAAATCCTCGATGATCACCCGGGCGTCGGGAATTCCCTGACGGATCAGGGCTTCGATCTCACTGGCTTCCATGGGCATGGCGTGTCTTTCCTAAAGATCCCCTTCCGCCTCCACAATACGGGGCGGATTTCGCGCCCGCAACAGCGCTATGGCCCCTGGGCGGGAAGGGATACCGGCAAAAAGAGAAGGCCCCCTCACCCACCGGGGATGAAGAGGCCTTCGCCGTGTTCGAACCGAGGGACGGTCCAGACCTCAGTGGCCGGACATTTCCTCGCCCATATAGGAGGGCAGCCAGCCTTCGTTGGCCTCGAACAGTTCCGAGACCGGCACGGCGCGGCCGCCGACGCTGATGACGTGGCCGCCGGTCTTGCCGATGACGCGGGCGGTGGTGTCGTGCTCGGCCGCCTCTTCCAGCACGCTGGCCAGGTCGTTGTCGGACACTTCCAGCACGTAGCGGCCCTGATCCTCGCCGAAGCACCAGGCGTGCAGCGGCAGGGTATGGGGGGCGTCCAGTTGGGCACCGATATGGCCATCCGAGGCCATGGACATCTCGGCCACCGCCACCAGCAGGCCGCCGTCGGAAACGTCGTGGCAGGCGAGGACCAGCCCATCGCCGATCAGCTGGCGGACCAGCTCGCCGGCCCGGCGCTCGCGGTGCAGGGCGACCGGCGGCGGAGCGCCATCCTCGCGCTTGGCGATCTCGCGCAGGTAAAGCGACGCGCCCAGCCAGCCCTTGGTCTCGCCGATCAGCACGATGTTGGAACCCGCCGACTTGAACGGCACGGAGACCGCCTTGGAGACGTCTTCCAGCAGGCCGACGCCGCCCACCGCCGGGGTGGGAAGGATAGCATTGCCCTGGGTCTCGTTGTAGAGCGAGACATTGCCCGACACCACGGGGAAGTCCAGCTCGGTGCAGGCCTGGCCCATGCCGCGGATGGCCTCGACGATCTGGCCCATGATCTCGGGCTTTTCCGGATTGCCGAAGTTCAGATTATCGGTAATGGCCATGGGCAGGGCGCCCACCGCCGACAGATTGCGATAGGCCTCGGCCACCGCCTGCCGCCCGCCCTCATAAGGGTCGGCCAGCACATAGCGCGGCGTCACGTCGGTGGTGATGCCCACCGCCTTGTCGGTGCCATGGATGCGCACCACGGCGGCATCGCCGCCGGGACGGCCCACGGTGTCGCCCATCACCATGTGGTCGTACTGGGAGTAGATCCAGCGCCGCGACGCCAGATCTGGGCAGGCCACCAGGATCTTCAGCGCCTCGGCCGGGCAAACGGCCGGGACGTCCTTGGCATCCACCACGGGGCGCTTGGCCGGCGCGGTCCAGGGACGGTCGTATTCGGGCGAGGCCAGGGCCAGCGGGTCGATGGGCAGGTCGGCCACCACCGCGCCGTGGCGCTTCAGCACCATGCGGCCGGAATCGGTCAGCACGCCCACCACGGCGAAGTCCAGCTCCCACTTGTCCATGATGGCCTTGGCCAGGGCCTCGCGGCCGGGCTTGAGGACCATCAGCATGCGTTCCTGGCTTTCGGACAGCATGATCTCGTAGGGAGTCATGCCCTCTTCGCGCATGGGCACGGCGTCGAGATCCATCTCGATGCCCAGGCCGCCCTTGGAGGCCATCTCGAAGGAGGACGAGGTCAGACCGGCGGCGCCCATGTCCTGAATGGCGACGATGGCGTCGGTGGACATCAGCTCCAGGCAGGCCTCGATCAGCAGCTTCTCGGTGAAGGGGTCGCCCACCTGCACGGTGTGGGCGCTTCTCCTCCGACTTCTCGTCGAATTCGGCCGAGGCCATGGTGGCGCCGTGGATGCCGTCGCGGCCGGTCTTCGAGCCGAAATAGACCACCGGATTGCCGATACCGGCGGCGGCCGAGTAGAAGATCTTGTCCTTGTCGGCCAGACCCACGGTCATGGCGTTGACCAGGATGTTGCCGTTATAGCTGGGGTGGAAATTGGTCTCGCCGCCCACGGTGGGCACACCGACGCAATTGCCATAGCCGCCGATGCCGGCCACCACGCCCGCCACCAGATGGCGGGTCTTGGGGTGGGACGGATCGCCGAAACGCAGCGCGTTCATGTTGGCGATGGGCCGCGCGCCCATGGTGAACACGTCGCGCAGAATGCCGCCCACGCCGGTGGCCGCGCCCTGATAGGGCTCGATGAAGCTGGGGTGGTTGTGGCTTTCCATCTTGAAGACGATGGCCTGGCCGTCGCCGATATCGATGATGCCGGCATTCTCGCCCGGGCCGCAGATCACCCACGGCGCCTTGGTCGGCAGGGTCTTAAGCCACTTCTTCGACGACTTGTACGAGCAGTGCTCGGACCACATCACCGAGAAGATGCCCAGTTCGGTGAGATTGGGCTCACGCCCCATGATCTCGAGGATCTTCTGGTATTCGTCGGGCTTGATGCCGTGCTGGGCGATCACTTCGGGGGTAATATCGCTCATCGCAGCGCCTCCACCAGGGAATCGAACATCTTCTTGCCGTCGGACCCGCCCAGCAGGTCCTCGGCCAGACGCTCGGGGTGGGGCATCAGGCCCAGCACCGTCTTGGCCTCGTTGTAGATTCCGGCCACGTTGGACAGCGCCCCGTTGGGATTGACCGCATCCGAGACCTCGCCATGCTTCGAGCAGTAGCGGAACGCCACCTGGCCGTTGCCCTCCATGGCGCGGAAGGTCTCGGGCTCGGCGAAGTAATTGCCCTCGGCGTGGGCGATGGGATAGCGCACCACGTCGCCCAGCTTGTGCTTGCGGGTGAAGTCGGTCCCGGCGTTCTCGACCCGCAGGTAGACATCCTTGCAGATGAACTTGAGATTGCGGTTGCGCATCAGCACACCCGGCAGCAGCCCCGTCTCCGTCAGGATCTGGAAGCCGTTGCAGATGCCCAGCACCCTTGTGCCCTTCTCCGCCTGGCGCTTGACCTCGTGCATGATCGGCGAGTGCGCCGCCATGGCGCCGCAGCGCAGATAGTCGCCATAGGAAAAGCCGCCCGGAACCACGATCAGGTCCAGGTCGGGGAGTTGGGTGTCGCGATGCCACACCATGAGGGGCTTGGAGCCCATGCTGGATTCCAGCGCCACGGCGACGTCGCGGTCGCAGTTGGAGCCGGGAAATACGATGACGGCGGCTTTCAAGGGCGTTGCCTTCACGCAGGGGAAATGGAAGGCCCTGTGTACCCCGGAACCGATTTGGATTCCAGTCCCGATGGCGCTTGTTCAGGCCGCCTGGGTCAGTGTCGGCTCGATGCGGTTGGGAGTGGAGCCGGCAATCCGGTCGAGGGTCTCGCGGATATAGCCGGAATCGCGGTCGTCGCCGCTGGTGGCGAAGCGAGCTCCCAGGCGGTGGGCCAGCCAGCGCCCCACGGTGCCGGAGCGGCCGCGGCCGTTGCGGCAGACCACCAGAAGCTCGGCGATGCCCTTGTCGGCCAGGGAATCGGCGAAGGCGGCGATGGCGATGGCATCGGCGGCGATGAACGGCCGCCAGGGAATATCCGTGCCGAACAGGCGCCCGGCCAAGGCCTCGAACACGGCGCGATTACGGCCCCACAGGCGGGTGATCAGGTGCCCCTTGACGCCCAGCGCCGAAGAATCCATGTCCCAGAACGCCAGGGTCAGGCTGGCGCCCCAGCCGGCCCCGGCCAGCCCACGTCCCTCGACCCGCCAGTCGTCGGTAGGGTCGCAGATGCGCAGCACCGCCGCATTCCCGCGAGGGGCCATCCCTTCGAACTCACCGGTACGGAACGCGGACACCAACATGACGGGACTCGTGAACATGCCTCGATAATTCAGATATCGTGCATATTGCGTCGCGATACAAGTGCTGGAGTGGAATGAGCCTATGCGTTTTTAGGATCGGTCACCAATCCGGCCAGCCCGACGAAGGCGGGCAGCGGATGGGTGATCAGCCAGGTGGGGATGGCGGCGAGATAGGGCTGGAACCGCCCATGGGCCTCGAAGCGCGTCCTAAACGACGACAGGCGGAAGGCCTCGGCCATGCGCGGCAGGATGCCGCCGGCGATGAATACGCCACCCTTGGCCCCCAGCGACAGCGCCAGATTGCCCGCCACGGTGCCCATCATGGCGAAGAAGACCTCCACCGCCTCGCGGCTGACGGGGCACGAGCCGTCCAGCCCCCGCTTGGTGATGACGTCGGGGGTGGAGAACACCGCCTGATGTCCGGACAGGGCCGCCACCGCCTGATAGAGGTTGACCAGCCCCTGGCCCGACAGCACCCGCTCGGCCGAGACGTGGTCGAACTGAGTCCGCAGGCGGTCGAGAATACGGGCCTCGCGCTCGGTGGCGGCGGCCATGGTGACGTGGCCGCCCTCGGTGGCCAGGGCCGTCCATTCCCCCGAAGCCGACGGAATCAGGGCCGAAACCCCCAGGCCGGTCCCCGGCCCCAGCACGGCGATGGGCAGCCCCGCCTCGGGCATTCCTCCACCGACGGACATCAGGTGCTCGGGCTTCAGATGACGGACCGACAGGGCCACGGCGGTGAAGTCGTTGACCACCTCCAGACGCTGAAGACCAACCGCCTGCCGGGTCTCGGCGATGGAGAAGCGCCAGGGGGAATTGGTCAGCTCGATGCGGTCGCCGTCGATCACCGAGGCCACGGCGAAGGCGCCGCCTTTGGGCGCCACGCCGCCGGCATGCTCGGCGAGGTAGGCCTTGATGGCTGGAGCCGGACCGTCGTAATCGGCACAGCGCAGCACCACCGGGTTGACCGCCTCGCCGTCCGGCCCCATCAGGGCGAAACGGGCATGGGTGCCGCCGATATCGGCGACAAGCACCATTTGACTCATGCCTTCTTCTTCCCCTTGCCGCCACCATTGCCGGTCAGCGACTTGTAGAGGTCCCGGTAAAGCCCCGCCGAGCGGCCCCAGCCGAAATCCTGGGCGTTGCAGGCTTTGACGATGCGGGTCCACTGATCCTTCTTGGCATAGAGGCCCACGGCCCGCTCTACCGCCCACTGGAAGGCGCCGACGTTGGAATGCTCGAACACGAAGCCGTTGGCCTTGCCGGTCATCAGGGTGTCGTAGCCGGTATCCACCAGGGTATCGGCCAGCCCGCCCGTGGCATGGGCCACCGGCACCGTGCCGTAGCGGAAGGCGTAGAACTGGGTCAGACCGCAGGGCTCGAAGCGCGACGGCATCAGCAGCATGTCGCCGCCCGCCATCATGCGATGGGCCAGGGGCTCGGAATAGCCGATGCGCGCCGCCACCTGGGTGGGATGGGCCGCCGCCGCCGCCCGGAAACCATCCTCCAGCGGCCGGTCGCCGGTTCCCACCACCGCCACCTGGGCGCCCATCTTCAGGATATTGGGCAGAGCGGCCAGGACCAGATCCATGCCCTTGTGATCGTTCAGACGGCTGACGATGACCATCAGCGGCGCGTCCGGGGCCTGGGACAGCCCCAGTTCCGCCTGAAGCGCCGCCTTGTTGCAGGCCTTGCCCGCCGCATCGCCGGGCGTGAAGGCATGATCGAGATGGGTATCGGCCGCCGGGTTCCAGACCTCGTAATCGGCACCGTTGAGAATGCCGGTCAGATCCGCGGCGCGATGGGCCAGCAGACCCTCCATGCCGCAGCCGAAGGCCGGGGTCTGGATCTCCTTGGCATAGCGCGGGCTGACCGTGGTGATGCGGTCGGAATAGAACAGACCCGATTTGAGGAAGGACAGCGTGTCGTAATACTCGAACCCGTCCATGGCATACATCTCGGGCGGGAAGCCGAGACGCGGCACCAGGTCGCGGGGAAACTGGCCCTGATAGGCGATGTTGTGGATGGTGAACACCGTCGCCGGACGCTGGGCAGGGCTCCAGGCGTGCAGATAGGCCGGGGCCAGACCGGTCTGCCAGTCATTGGCGTGCAGCACCTGCGGCCGCCACTTGACCGGGCTGTTCTCGGTGCACAGATGGGCGGCAGTCCACGACAGCAGGGCGAAACGCAAGGCGTTGTCGGGCCAGTCGCGGCCCTGCGGGTCCTGGTAGGGACCGCCGGCGCGCTCGAACAGGGCGGGACAATCCACCAGCCAGACGGGCACGCCGCTGCCGGGCAGCTTGCCCGAAAGCAGAGTCGCCTCGGCCCCCAGGCCAAAGGGATCGCCCAGCGAGCCCACGGCCTTCTTGGCGCCGGACGCCTTGATGGCATCGGGATAGCCGGGCAGCAGGATGCGGACATCCTCGCCGGCTGCGGCCAGGGCGGCGGGCAGCGCGCCAGACACATCGGCAAGGCCCCCGGTCTTGACCAGGGGAAACACTTCTGAGGAAGCGAAGAGAACGCGCATGGGAAACCCCGTTCGGAGGTTGAAGCACTCCGACCTTCAGCCTATCCCGGATTAGGGCCGCCGTCGAGAGAGGGTGTTGCGACACATGGCGGTATCCCGGCCCCCGCGATTGTACCGGCAGGGGGAATGTGGCACCGTCTGTGCCAATGAAGAACGTCCAAGGGGTGATGAATGTTTGATCCCACCGAACGCGGCACCGCCATCGATATCGAGGTCAATGACCGCCTGCGCAAGACCCTGGCGCTGATCCTGGCGGGCGGGCGCGGCTCGCGCCTGATGGACCTCACCGACTGGCACGCCAAGCCGGCCATCCCCTTCGCCGGCAAGTTCCGCATCGTCGACTTCACGCTGTCCAACTGCATCAATTCCGGCATCCGCCGCATTGGGGTGCTGACCCAGTACAAGGCCCATTCCCTGCTGCAGCATATCCAGCGCGGCTGGGGCTTCCTGCGGGGCGAGTTCAACGAGTTCATCGAACTGCTGCCCGCCCAGCAGCGTACCCAGGGCGAGAATTGGTACAAAGGCACCGCCGACGCGGTGTTCCAGAACCTGGACATCATCCACGCCCACCGGCCCGAGCACGTGCTGGTCCTGGCCGGCGACCACGTCTACAAGATGCATTACGGCAAGATGCTGGCCCATCACCTGGCCGCCGGGGCCGACGTCACCGTCGCCTGTATCGAGGTGCCCCTGGAAACCGCCAAGGGCTTCGGCGTCATGGCTGTGGACGAGGACGACCGGGTCATCCGCTTCGACGAGAAGCCCGACCACCCCCAGCCCATGCCCGGCCATCCCGACCAGGCCCTGGCCAGCATGGGCATCTATATCTTCAATGCCCAATTGCTGTTCGATCTGCTGCAAAAGGATTCCATCAATCCCGAAACCAGCCACGATTTCGGCAAGGACATCATCCCCTCCCTGGTCAAGAGCCACCGGGTCATCGCCCACCACTTCCAGGATTCGTGCGTCATGCACGAGGGCGCGCGCGAACACTACTGGCGCGACGTCGGCACCATCGATGCCTATTGGGAGGCCAATATCGACCTCACCACGGTGACCCCGGCGCTCAACCTCTATGACGAGAGCTGGCCCATCTGGACCGACCAGCCGCAATCGCCCCCCGCCAAGTTCGTGTTCGATTCCGAGCACCGGCGCGGCATGGCGGTGGATTCCCTGGTGGCCGGCGGCTGCATCGTCTCGGGCGCCGTGGTGCGGCGCTCCATGCTGTTCTCCAATGTGCGCGTCAACTCGTTCTGCGTGGTGGAAGACGCCGTGATCCTGCCCAACGTGGATATCGGCCGCCACGCCCGCCTCAAGCGCTGCATCGTCGATCAGGGCGTCGTGGTGCCCCCCGGCCTGGTGGTGGGCGAGGACCCGGTGCTGGACGCCAAGCGCTTCCACCGCACCGAAAAGGGCATCACCCTGGTGACGGCGGAGAAGTTGAAGCTGTTGGGGGCCTAACCCCCTCCAAAACCAACAGGGATGCGCGAAGGGACGAGTCCCTTCGCCCTTTCCCCCTACTTCCCCGCCTTCTCGATCTGGCGCCAGCGCGCCACGTTGGCGTTGTGCTCGTCCAGGGTGCGGGCGAAGGCATGGCCGCCGGTGCCATCGGCGACGAAGTACAGGGCATCGGTCTTGGCCGGGTGCAGCACCGCCTCCAGCGAGGCCCGGCCGGGATTGGCGATGGGGGTCTTGGGCATTCCGTCGATGGTGTAGGTGTTCCAGGGGTGGTTGGTTTGCAACTCGGCGCGGGTGAGCGGGTGGTCCAACTCGCCCAGCCCTTCCGACACGCCATAGATCACCGTAGGGTCGGACTGCAGCCGCATGCCCTTGGCGAGGCGGTTGTAGAACACCGCCGCCACCTTGGCCCGCTCGGCATCCACCGCCGTCTCGCGCTCCACCATGGAGGCGAGGATCAGGGCCTCGTCCTTGCTCTTCAGCGGCAGGCCGGGGGCACGCGCCACCCACAGCACGTCCAGGGTCTGGGCCATGGCCTTTTCCATGCGGGCGATCACGTCGTCGCGCATCTCGTCGCGGGTCATGTGCCAGGTCTCGGGCAGCAGGCGGCCTTCGGCCACCTTGCGGCTGACGGGACCGGACAGGAAATCCGCCTCGCGCACCAGATCCAGCACCTGGCGCACGGTCAGCCCCTCGGCCACGGTCAGCTTGTGGATCACCACCTTGCCCTCGGCGATGATGCGCATGGCCTCTTCCGGCGACACCTGGGCGGGAAAGGCGTATTCACCGGCCTTGAGGGTGGCGCGGCGCAGCTTGACGCCCAGGGCGAAGACGGTGCGGGAGGAAATCACTCCCGCCCCCTCCAGGGACTGGGCAATCAGTTCGGTGCCCGAGCCCTTGGGGATGATCACCGTCACCGGCCTGGACAGCGGCCCCGGCGCGGTGAAGCGGCGATGGCCGTCCCAGGCGAGCCACCCGGCCGCCAGCACGATCACGGCCAGAACGGCGGCGACGATTTTCATCCAGGGCTTCATTCCTCACCCTCCAGGCAAGACAAAGGCCCCCGGATGACCGGGGGCCTTGCCGAAAAACGGTCAAGCCGCTCAGTAGCCGCGCAGAACCAGCGAAGCGTTGGTGCCGCCGAACCCGAACGAGTTGGACAGCGCCACCTTGATCTTGCGCTCCTTGGCCTTCAGCGGCACCAGGTCGATGTCGCAGCCCTCATCCGGATTATGCAGATTGAGGGTCGGCGGCGCGACCTGATCGCGGATGGCCAGCAGAGAGTAGATGGCTTCCACCGCGCCCGCGGCGCCCAACAGGTGGCCGATGGCCGACTTGGTGGACGACATGGACAGCTTGTAGGCGTGGTCGCCGAACACCTGCTTGACGGCGCCCAGCTCGATGGTATCGCCCATGGTGGCGGTGCCGTGAGCATTGACGTAGTCGATCTCGTCGAGCGCGATCCCGGCCCGCTTGATGGCGGCCCGCATGGCGCGCACGGCGCCATTGCCGTCCTCGGCGGGAGCGGTGATGTGGTGGGCGTCGCCGGACATGCCGTAGCCGATCACCTCGCCATAGATCTTGGCGCCGCGCTTCTTGGCGTGCTCAAGCTCTTCCAGGACGACGATGCCGGCACCCTCGCCCATGACGAAGCCGTCACGATCCTTGTCCCAGGGGCGGGACGCCTCGGTCGGACGATCGTTGTAGCTGGTGCACAGGGCCTTGGCGGCGGCAAAGCCGGCAATGCCCAGACGATGAACGGCCGCCTCGGTGCCGCCGGCGATCATCACGTCGGCGTCATCGAACATGATCAGACGGGCCGCATCGCCGATGGCGTGGGCGCCCGTGGCGCAGGCGGTCACCACCGCATGGTTCGGCCCCTTGAAGCCGTAGCGGATGGAGACATGGCCCGAGACCAGATTGATCAGGGCGGCGGGAATGAAGAAGGGGCTGATGCGGCGCGGGCCGGATTTCTCCAGCGTCACGGCACCATCGGCGATATTCGGCAGACCACCGATGCCCGAGCCAATCATCACGCCGGTCCGTTCCTGCGATTCGGAATCCATCGGCTTCCAGCCGGAATCCTCAACCGCTTCGGCAGCGGCGGCCAGACCATAGACGATGAAATCGTCCATGCGGCGCCGATCCTTGGCGGAAGCAACCGAGTCAAGGTCCAGCTCGCCCGGATTGGTGCCGCGCGGAATCACGCCGGCGATCTGGGCTGCGAGATCGGAAACATCGAAGGCGTCGATACGGCGGATACCGGACTGGGCGGCGATCAGACGCTCCCAGTTGATATTGACACCGTTACCGAGCGGAGTGGTCAGGCCGAGGCCGGTGACGACGACACGTCTCATGGAACCCTGGCTTTCGGAAGTGTCTGGGACAGATGAAGAGACGCCGGGCCAACCTGAGCGGCCCGGCATCCGGAAAACCGATTAGGAATTCGCCGTGATGAAGTCGATGGCGTCCTTCACCGTGAGAATCTTCTCGGCGGCGTCATCGGGGATCTCGACGGAGAATTCTTCTTCGAAGGCCATCACCAGCTCGACGGTGTCGAGGCTGTCGGCGCCCAGGTCATCGATGAAGGAGGCGTTCTCGGTCACCTTGGCCTCTTCCACGCCCAGATGCTCGACGACGATCTTCTTAACCCGTTCAGCCACGTCACTCATTTGCGAATCCTCGACAAGTCTCGTCTATGGGAAAACTGTTTAACCCACCTGGGTGCCATTGGCCCCGACAGGCGGAAAGTGCCCGTCTGTACCATACTTTTTTAGCCATTGCCAGCACCGGCGGCCCTATTTTTGACACCTTTTAAATCATCGCCATGCCGCCGTTGACGTGGAGCGTCTGGCCCGTCACGTAAGCGGCCTCGGCGCTGGCGAGATAGACCACGGCGGCGGCGATCTCGTCGGCGGTGCCCATGCGCCCGGCGGGAATTCCCGCGTTCAGCTTGGTCTTCTGCTCGTCGGACAGCACGTCGGTCATGGCCGAGCTGACGAAGCCCGGCGCGACGCAATTCACCGTGATGTTGCGGCTGGCCACTTCCTGGGCCAGGGCCTTGCTCATGCCGATCATGCCGGCCTTGGAGGCGGCATAGTTGACCTGACCGGGATTGCCGGTGACGCCGACGATGGAGGTGATGTTGATGATGCGGCCCCAGCGGCGCTTCATCTGCCCCTTGACGGCGGCGCGCGACAGGCGGAAGGCGGCGGTCAGGTTGACGTCCAGCACCGTCTGCCAGTCCTCGTCCTTCATGCGCAGCACCAGGCCGTCCTTGGTCAGGCCGGCATTGTTGACCAGGATATCCACCGAGCCCATGGCGGCCTCGGCATCCTTGGCCAGTTGCTCGACGGCGGCGGCGTCGGACAGGTTGGCGGGCAGCACATGGACGCGCTCGCCCAGTTCGGCGGCCAGGGCGTCGAGAGCCTCGCGCCGGGTGCCGTGCAGGCCGACGGTGGCGCCACGGGCATGCAGGGCCTTGGCGATGGCGCCGCCGATGCCGCCGGAGGCACCGGTGACCAGGGCGGTCTTGCCGGTAAGATCGAACATTGACGTTCCCCCTAACTTAAAGAGACTTCAAGAAGGCTTCGATGTCGGCGGGCGCGCCCACCGAAGAGCCCGACAGCTCCTTGTCGATGCGCTTGGCCAGACCGCCCAGCACCTTGCCCGAGCCAAGCTCGACCAGCGACGCGACCCCCTCGGCCTTCATGAACAGAACGCTTTCGCGCCAACGTACGGTCCCGGTCACCTGACGTACCAGCAGGTCGCGGATGTCGGCGGGATCGGTCACCTTGGCGGCGGTGACATTGGCCACCAGGGGAACCCGCGGCGCCTTCATCACCACCTCGGCCAGGGCATCTTGCATGGCATCGGCGGCGGGCTGCATCAGGGCGCAATGAAAGGGGGCGGACACGGGCAGGGGAATAGCCCGCTTGATGCCCTTCTCGGCGGCGATCTTGATGGCGCGATCGACGGCGGCCTTGTGGCCGGACAGCACGACCTGCGAACCGCCGTTGTCGTTGGCGGCCTCGCAGACCTCGCCTTCAGCGGCCAGGGCGGCGATCTCGCGGGCCTGCTCCAGCTCCGAGCCCAGCAGGGCGGCCATGGCGCCGACGCCCACCGGCACGGCCTTCTGCATGGCCTGACCGCGAATCTTCAAGAGACGGGCCGTATCGGCCACCGAGAAGGTGCCGGCGGCCGCCAGCGCCGAATACTCGCCCAGCGAATGACCGGCGACGAAGGTGGCGGCCTTGGCCAGTTCGAACGTCCCCTCGGCCTCCAGCACGCGGACCACCGCCAGGGACACCGCCATCAGGGCGGGCTGGGCGTTCTCGGTCAGCGTCAGCTGATCCTCGGGCCCTTCGAACATCAGAGCCGACAGATTCTGCGACAGGGCGTCGTCCACTTCCTGGAACAGCTGGCGGGCCACCGGAAAGGCCTCGGCCAATTCGCGGCCCATACCGACGGCCTGGGACCCCTGGCCGGGAAAGACGAACGCGCGGGTCATGGAGAAACTCCCCTCAAATCCATTGGTGGGCGAGAAGAAAGGCGAAGGCCCCCTTCCCTGTCAAGCGTCGCCTGCTCGGCGGACGAATTCCGCCCTGGGGACCGGCCCGTTTTCTAGGCACAAGCAAGCCTCTGCCCAAAAAAGATGTCGTTCCAATACCCATATTGCCGATGGTAATCTTCCCACCACTTTCCGGCAGTCGGCATTTTAAATGCTCGTATTGCCGGTTGCCGAGGACATGTGAAGGAGTGACGCGGCGCAGGGAGATCGCCGTGTCGTTCCAGGCAAGCGGGGGGGAAATTGATGATTGCGGCACTGACGTCCAACTTGAAGATCGGCCGGCGGGTCTGGCTGGCCATTCTGTTGCCGGCCATGGCGGCGGTCGTGTCGGCCACCATGATCGATCTCGACAAGTTCCGCGAGATGGACAAGGCCGAGCGCACCGGCCGGCTGGCCGGGCTGACCATCGAGATCGGCGCCACCGTCCATGAGCTGCAAAAGGAACGCGGACTGTCCTCGGCCTTCCTGGCATCCAAGGGCGCTCGCATGGCGGGCGAACGCGGCAAGCAGATGGAGACGACCAATCCGCGCCTCGCCACCCTGTCGGGAGCCATGGGGGGCTTGGGCGACGGAATTGGCGAAGAACTGGCCTGGAGCATCGATAAGGCGAACCGCGACCTGGGCGGCCTTCAGGCGCTGCGCGGCTCGGTGGACCGCCAGGACCTGACCGCGCCGCAGGCGGTGGGGCGCTATTCCGTGCTGATCGAATCGCTGCTGGGAGTGGCCGAAAAGCTGACGGCCACCGAGACCGGCCAGGAGACCGGCAACCTGATCGCCGCCTATCTGGAGCTGATGCGGGCCAAGGAGAACGCCGGCATCGAGCGCGCCACCGGCGCCGCCGCCCTGACCGCCGGCCTGGACGAGGGCTTCCGCCAGCGCATCGCCGCCTTGGCCGCGGTGCAGGACACCCATATTCGCGCCTATGCCGTGCGCGCCCTCCCCGCCCAGCGCCGCGCCCTGCAGACGGTGCTGGAATCGTCGGCCGCCACCGAGGTGGCCGGATATCGCAAGCTGATCCTGGACGGAGCCCCCGGCGACCTGACGCCCGAACGCTGGTTCACCGCCGCCACCCGCCGCATTGACCTGATGAAGGGCGTCGAGGATGCCCTGGCCGCCGATCTGTCGGCCGGCATCGCCGCCATCCGGGCCGAGGCAGCGCGGGCCGCCGCCGCCATCACCGCGGCGCTGGTGCTTGCCCTGGCCGCCGGCGCCGCGGTGGTGATCGTGCTGACCCGCTCCATCACCCGCCCGGTCGGCGATCTCACCACCGCCATGCTGCGGTTGGCCGAACGCGACCTCTCCGTCCAGGTGACGGGCGGAGACCGGGGAGACGAAATCGGCGACATGGCCCGCGCCGTGGCGGTGTTCAAGGAGAATGCCGCCGCCGTGGCCCGGCTGGAGGAGGAGCAGGAGCGCGCCCGCGCCCTGGCCGAAGCCGAACGCCGCGCCGCCCTGCAGGCCATGGCCTCGACCATCGAGACCGAGACCGGCCAGGTGGTCGCCAAGGTGGAAGGCGGCAGCCGTCAGGCGGTCAGCGCCGCCGAAAGCATGGCGGCTTCGGCCATACGGGTCGAGGATAATTCCCAGCGGGTCGCGGCCGCCGCCGAGCAGAGCCTGGCCAACGCCCAGACCGTGGCCGGCGCCGCCGAGGAACTGACCGCCTCCATCCGCGAGATCGCCAGTCAGGTCGCCTCGTCGTCCTCCCTGGTGGCCGAAGCGGTGGTCGCCGCCGACGATGCCAATACCACCGTCGCCACCTTGCTGGACGCCGTCAGCCGCATCGACACCGTGGTGGCGATGATCGCCGCCATTGCCGGCCAGACCCGGCTGCTCGCCCTCAACGCCACCATCGAATCGGCCCGGGCCGGCGAAGCGGGCAAGGGCTTTGCCGTGGTGGCCTCGGAGGTCAAGCGCCTCGCCGACCAGACCGGCGGCCAGACCGGCGAGATCGCCGGCCGCATCGAGGAGTTGAAGGCCATGGCCGCCCATGTGGGCGAAGCCATCTCGGCCACCGTCGGCGTCATCCGCAAGGTGGAGACCATCGCCAGTTCGGTGGCCGCCGCCGTCGAGGAGCAGGACGCCGCCACCGGCGAAATCGCCCGCAACGTCCATCAATCGGCCGAAGCGGCCCGCGAGGTGACCGAGCGCATCATCGTCGTGGCCGACGAGGCGCGGCGCAGCGGCGCCGAAGCCACTTCGGTCACCGCCTTGCTGGGCGAGATGGCCGCGCAGGTGGGTGAACTGGGACTGGTGCTCAACCGGGTGGTGCGCACCGCCGCCCCCGAGGTGGACCGCCGCCAGGTGCCACGCCCGGAGCCGCAGCCCCGAAGCACCGCCTCCGTCGTGCAGCCCCGCCCGGCGGCGGAGAGCCTGGACATGGCCCTGACGCCGGAGATGCAACCCGCCTGACCTGATTTTCCCGAAGCGGCACGCTTGCATCCCGAATCCATTTGTGTATAGTGCGCCCCTTCCAACCCTTGCCGGCTCCCGAAAGGGGGTAACGGCTATGCCTGTTCGTCCATTGGGGACGATATGGGAAGAGAAAAGCCATAAGGGGTTTTCGAATGTCGTTGTACGAATGCGTGTTCATCGCGCGCCAGGATATCTCCACCCCCCAGGTGGAAACCCTGACCGAGGAACTCTCCAACATCATCACCCAGGGCGGCGGCTCGGTCTCCAAGAAGGAGTACTGGGGTCTGCGCAACATCGCCTACCGGGTGAAGAAGAACCGCAAGGGCCACTACGTCCTGCTGAACATCGATGCGCCCTCCGCCGCCGTGAAGGAGATGGAGCGCCAGATGTCGATCAATGAAGACGTGCTGCGCACCCTGACCATCCGCGTCGAGGAACTCGAAGAGGGTCCGTCGGCCATGATGCAGTCCAAGTCCCGTGACGACCGTCCCCGCCGTGGCGAGGGCGATGACCGTCCGCGCCGCGACGACCGCGAGGATCGTCCGCGCCGTGACCGTGAACCCCGCCGTATGGAAGGAGGCGAATAATGACCGAGGTCAAGACCGAGCGTCCCCGCCCCGCCGCCGCCGCTGGCGGAGCCCAGCGTCGTCCGTTCTTCCGCCGCCGCAAGACCTGCCCGTTCTCGGGCGAGGGTGCGCCGAAGATCGATTACAAGGACATCAAGCTGCTGTCTCGGTTCATTTCCGAGCGTGGCAAGATCGTCCCGTCGCGCATCACCGCGGTGTCCGCCAAGAAGCAGCGTGAACTGGCCCAGGCCATCAAGCGCGCCCGCTTCCTGGGTCTGCTGCCCTACGTGGTGAAGTGAGCTTAGGTTCGGCCGGGTCGCCGTGACCAGGTCGTTTGGCGTTCCGCTGGCGGCAGGACTGGTGTCTTCACTCCTGTTCCTGTCGCTGGCAAAAGGCTTTGCCGCCGGAATGCTGCTCTCCTACCTGGCGCCCCTCCCTCTGATGATGGTGGGGCTCTACCGGGGCAACGGAGCGGTTCTGTTGGCAAGTCTGGCCGCGACGGCCGCCGTGGCGCTGACGGCAGGCGGGTTCGCCCCCCTGCCCTTCGCCGTGGTGGTCTTGCTGCCAAGCCTGGTGGTCGTCCGTCAGGCATCGTTGTGGCGCACCAGCGCCAGCAATGATGTCGAATGGTATCCGCCGGGTCTGGTGCTGAGCTGGCTGACCGGAATCGGGCTGGCGCTGATGGTGATCGGCGCGATCCTGGTCCCGGACCGACCGGACGGCGTGGAGAATGGAAGCCTTCAGGCCTGGGTCGCCGATACCATCGGACGCACCCTGGAAATGATGGCCCCCGATCTCACCAACGAGCAGCGCAAGGCTGCGGCCGCTTGGTGGGTCCCGTTCTTCCCGGCCATGGTCGCCGGCTCGTGGTTGGCGATGGCGGTGGTGAACGCCGTGACGGCCCAGGCTTCCTGGTGCGTCTCGGCAGGAACCGGCGGCCCACTCCGGCATATCGGGAGCTCGAGCTTCCGCTGTGGCTGGGGATGGTGCTGGCGACCGCGGCGGCGACCGGGGCCATGGCCGAGGGTGACCTTGGCTATCTGGCCCGCAGCGCGGTGGTGGTGACGCTGATGCCGTTCGGCCTTCTGGGTCTGGCGGCGGTGCACGGATGGGTCGCTGGCCGGCCTAACGCGAGACTCTATCTCGCGGCGATGTATGGAGGTCTGTTCCTGGCCTCGGACTGGGTGTTCGTTCCCGTGGCCGGCTTGGGACTGGTGAGGTTCATGACGAGATTCCGCCGCGCCGAATCAAGCGGCGGCGGCAAGGAGGAATAAGATGGAAGTCATCCTGCTCGAGAGGATCGAGAAGCTGGGCCAGATGGGCGACGTGGTCAACGTCAAGCCCGGCTTTGCCCGCAATTTTCTGCTGCCCCAGAAGAAGGCGCTGCGCGCCTCCAAGGCCAACCTGGCCTTCTTCGAGAAGCAGCGCGTCCAGCTCGAGGCCCTGAACCTCAAGCGCCGCGACGAAGCTCAGGCCGTCGCCGACAAGATGACCGGCCTGTCGGTACTGATGGTCCGTCAGGCGGGCGAGAGCGGCATGCTCTACGGCTCGGTGTCGGGCAAGGACGTGGCCGACGCCGTCAAGGCCGCCGGCTTCACCATCGAGCGTCGCATGGTCAACCTTGATCAGCCGATCAAGACCCTCGGCTCTTACGGCGTGCGCGTTTCGCTGCATCCGGAAGTGTCGGTGGTGGTGACCATCAACGTCGCCCGCTCCGCCGAGGAAGCCGAGCGCGCCGCCGCCGCCGCCGCGGCTGCCGCCGAGGTTGTGGAAGCCGAGGAGGCTCCGGCCGAGGAAGACGTGGCCGCCGAGGAGACCTCGGAAGCCGCCGAGGCCTAAGGCTCGACATCGCTTCAAGGTTACGGCGGTCGGACATTCGCTCCGGCCGCCGTTTTCTTTTCCCCGTTATCCACCTTATCCACAGGCGGATAAGCCCGCGCAAGCGCAGCGCTTCTGCTAACATGCCCGGGTCATGACCTCGATGCTCCCAGACCATCCCGCCGCCCCCGCCGAGGGTATCGGCTTTCGCGTGCCCCCTCACAATTACGAGGCGGAGCAGGCCCTGCTGGGCGCCATCCTGCTGTCCAACCGTGCCTTCGAGCGCGTCTCGGAATTCCTCAAGCCCGAACACTTCGCCGACCCGGTGCACGGGCGTATCTTCGCCACCTGCGGCAAGCTGATCGAGCGCGGCCAGATGGCCAACCCGGTGACGCTGAAGACCTGGTTCGAAAACGACGGCGGGCTGGCCGAAATCGGCGGCACCAATTACCTCGCCCAACTGGCCAATGCCGTGGTCTCGGTGATCAATGCCGAGGATTACGGCAAGCTGATCTTCGACCTGCATCTGCGCCGCTCGCTGATCGGCATGGGCGAGGACATGGTCAACGACGCCTTCGCGCCCGATCTGGACGTGCCGGCCATGGACCAGATCGGCAAGGCCGAGGCCAAGCTCTATGATCTGGCCACCACCGGCCAGACCGAAGGCGGATTCGAGGATTTCCGAACCGTCCTGATCAGCGCCGTGGCCAGCGCCGAGGCCGCGCACAAGCGCCAGGGCAAGCTGTCCGGCGTGCCCACCGGCCTGATCGACATGGACGCCAAGCTGGGCGGCCTGCACGATTCCGACCTGATCATCCTGGCCGGGCGTCCTTCCATGGGCAAGACCGCCCTGGCCACCAACATCGCCTTCAACGCCGCCTATGCCTACAAGGAAGAGGTGGACGCCCTGGGCCGCAAGAAGGGCGTCGACGGCGCCATCACCGCCTTCTTCTCCCTGGAAATGTCGTCGGAACAGCTGGCGGCCCGTATCCTGGCCGAGCAGGCCGAGATCAACAGCCACAAGATCCGCCAGGGCGAGATGTCCAACGAGGAATTCGAGAAGCTGGTGGTCGCCGCCCAGAACCTGCACCGCCTGCCGTTGTTCATCGACGACACGCCGGCCCTGTCCATCTCGGCGGTGCGCACCCGGGCGCGCCGTCTGCAGCGCCAACACGGCCTGGGCCTGATCGTCATCGACTACCTGCAGCTTCTGCGTGGCTCGTCGTCCAATTCCGAGAACCGCGTGCAGGAAGTGTCGGAGATCACCCGCGGCCTGAAGGCCCTGGCCAAGGAATTGTCGGTGCCGGTGATCGCCCTTTCCCAGTTGTCGCGCGCCGTCGAGCAGCGCGAGGACAAGCGCCCCCAACTGGCCGATCTGCGCGAATCCGGCTCCATCGAGCAGGACGCCGACGTGGTGATGTTCGTGTTCCGCGAACAGTACTACCTGGAACGCGCCGAGCCGGGCCAGCGCCCGGAAGAGGCCCAGGAAAAGTTCAACGAACGCCACGCCAAGTGGATGGAGCGCTGCGAAGAGGTCCACAACACCGCCGAGGTGATCATCGCCAAGCAGCGTCACGGCCCGGTCGGCACCGTACGCCTGGCCTTCCAGGGCGAATACACCAAGTTCGGCAACCTGGCGGCCAGCGACCATTACGAAGAGCCGCCGGGATACTGAGAAGGAGGCGCATCGTGCCCGACCTGACGTTTCTGGCGGACCCTTATGCCTTCATCCTCCCCGTCCTGGCCCTGTTCGCCGTGGGGTACAATGTCATCAATGAACGCCTGTGCGGCCCCCTGGTCAAAGCGGCCGCCGACAGCCTGCTCCGGGATCTGAAAGAGGCGCACCCGGACATGTCCGAGGCGGAACGGATCGCCGCCATTCGCCGCGCTCCCGATCTGCCCGAGCAGGCCATCGCCGCCTTGCTGCGCCATCATCCGACCCTGCCCGCCTTCTCCGGCAGTTGGAAATTCCGCTACGGCCTGCGCCGTACCCTGGCCTTGCGGCAGAGCCTCCCCAGGATCGGAGCGCCGTCGCCGCGCCTGACCCTGGCCCAGGCCATCATTCTCCTGACCATCGGCTTGCCGACCGCGTGGATCGCGGGCCGTCCCGCCATCGACCTGATTCGGCAGGCCCTCGCCATCGGATTGGACGCCACCGGCTCCCGGTCGGCGGATGTCAGCATCAGCCTGATCCTGGGCGCCGTCGCCGGTGTCATCGCCTTGGCCGGAGCGGCCTGTGCCGGGCTGGGCGTCTGGCAACTGCGCCGCTACTTGCGCCTTCGCTGAACAGGGACTTGTTTTCCCGAGCGAAGAGAGGGATGGTGCGCTCTCCCCTTTGCCTGGACGGACCATGACCGATCTTGCCCGCGCCACCGCCCTGCTGACCATCGACGTGGCGGCCATCGTCGCCAACTGGAAACGGCTGTCCGCCCTGGTGGCCCCTGCCGAGGCCTCCGCCGTGGTCAAGGCCGACTGCTACGGCTTGGGGATGGACCGCATCGCCCCCGCCCTGTTCGCCGCCGGCTGCCGTTCGTTCTTCGTCGCCTGCGTCAATGAAGGCATCGCGTTGCGCCGCCTGCTGCCGGGGGCCATGATTCACGTGCTCAGCGGGCCTATGGGCGGTGACGAGGCCGAGTTCGCCGCCCACGGACTGATCCCCGTCCTGAACTCCCTGTCCCAGATGACCGGCTGGGCCAGCTTCGCCAAGAAGGGCAGCGGCGCCCCCGCCGTGGCCATCCATATCGACACCGGCATGAGCCGCCTGGGCCTGTCCGAGCCGGAGTTGGAGCGTCTGGCCGCCAAGCCGGAGATCCTGGCCGCCATGCGCCCCATTCTGGTGATGAGCCATCTGGCCTGCGCCGACGACAGCGATTCGCCCATGAACGCCCGCCAGTTAACCACCCTGCGTCGGCTGGCCTCGCATCTGCCCGCCCTGCCCCAGTCCATCGCCGCGTCGTCGGGCATTTTCCTGGGCCGGGGCTTTCATCTTGGAATGGTGCGGCCCGGCGCGGCCCTCTACGGGCTCAATCCCATGCCGGGCCGCCCCAATCCCATGAGCCAAGTGATTAAACTGGAAGGAAAAATCGTCCAGGTCCGTGACGTTGACAGCCCCCAGACCGTTGGCTATGGTGCCACCCACCGCGTCGAGGGGAAGCGGCGGCTGGCCATCGTGGCCGTCGGCTATGCCGATGGCTGGTTCCGGTCCCTCTCCAATCGCGGACATGGCATGATCGGGGGGGTGAAGGTGCCGGTGGTCGGACGGGTTTCCATGGATTTGACCACCTTCGACGTCACCGACGTCCCGGTGGAGAGCGCCCATCCCGGCGGGTTGATCCAGTTGATCGGCCCCGGTTACGGCCCCGACCATTTGGCCGCCGAGGCCGACACCATCGGCTACGAGGTTCTGACCGCCCTGGGACGCCGCCATCTCCGTCGCTGGATCGGCACCGAGGGCGCCGCCTCATGAGCAATGTTCTCGCTCCCGTCGGCCGGGTCTTTCTGGCGTTTCTCGCCCATGTGGGCCGGCTGTCGGCCTTTACCGCCATGGCGGTGTCGCACACCGTCCGCCCGCCCTTCTATCCCCGGCTGATCCTGCGCGAGTTCATCGAGATCGGGTATTTCTCGCTGCCCGTGGTCGGCCTGACCGCCGTATTCACCGGCATGGTGCTGGCGCTGCAATCCTATTCCGGCTTCTCGCGCTTTGCCGCCGAGGGCGCCGTGGCCACGGTGGTGGTCCTCTCGGTGACCCGCGAACTGGCCCCGGTGCTGGCCGGGCTGATGGTGGCGGGGCGCATCGGCGCCTCCATGGCCGCCGAGATCGGCACCATGCGCGTCACCGAGCAGATCGATGCCCTGACCACGCTGTCGACCAATCCCTTCAAGTATCTGGTGGCGCCGCGCATCCTGGCCGGCACCCTGATGCTGCCCTTCCTGGTGCTGATCGCCGACATCATCGGCGTGTTCGGCGGCTATATCGTCGGCGTCTACAAGCTGGGCTTCAACTCGGCCACCTATATCGCCCGCACCTGGGAATTCCTCGAGCCGCTGGATGTGATCTCGGGCCTGACCAAGGCCGCCGTGTTCGGCTTCCTGATCACGCTCATGGGCTGCTACAACGGCTATTACTCCAAGGGCGGCGCCCAGGGCGTCGGCGCGGCCACCACCAACGCGGTGGTGTCGGCGGCCATCATGATCCTGGTGTTCAACTACGTCATCACCGCCATGTTCTTCGGGAAATGACCATGACCAGCGTGCCGAAGATCGAACTGACGGGCGTGCACAAGGCCTTCGGCCCCAAGGTGGTGCTGGACGGCATCGACCTCAGCGTCGCCAGGGGTGAATCCGTGGTGGTGATCGGCGGATCGGGCACCGGCAAGTCGGTGATGCTGAAATGCATCCTGGGCCTGCTGCGCCCCGAGAGCGGCTCCATCCGCATCGACGGCGAGGACGTGGTCGGCATGGGGCCCAAGGACCGCGACCGGATCATGAAAAAGTTCGGCATGCTGTTCCAGGGCGGTGCGCTGTTCGACTCGCTCAAGGTGTGGGAGAACGTGGCCTTCGGCCTGATCCAGGGCCAGAAGATGGAGCGCGCCAAGGCCCGCGACATCGCCATCGAGAAGCTGGCTCAGGTGGGCCTTGCCGCCTCCACCGGCGAGCTGTCGCCGTCGGAGCTGTCGGGCGGCATGCAAAAGCGCGTGTCTTTGGCCCGCGCCATCGCCACCAACCCGGAAATCATCTTCTTCGACGAGCCCACCACCGGCCTCGATCCCATCATGGCCGACGTGATCAACGATCTGATCGTCAAGTGCTGCAAGGAAGTGGGCGCCACGGCGCTCAGCATCACCCACGACATGGCCTCGGCCCGCAAGATCTCCGACCGCATCGCCATGCTGTACAAGGGCCGCCTGATCTGGGTCGGCCCGGCCAAGGACATCGACCATTCCGGCAACGAATACGTGGATCAGTTCATCCACGGCCGCGCCGTGGGACCGATCACCATGGAGCTCAGGGCGTAGCCCCCTGGACCATTGCCATAGAACGGAAATTCTGTAGGATTGTTGCCCTAACTGGGGGAAGGGGACAATCATGAGGGGATTCGTGCGGTTCAGCCGGCGCGCCGGCTTGACGCTGGGCGCCATGCTGCTGGCCGGGACGGTGACCGCAGCCCCGGCCCCCGAGACCATGCAGGTGGTCACGCCCGTTTTCAGCCAGTTGGTGGGTTACTCCGTTCCCGGCAATTTCGTGCCGGCGGCCGAGAATTCCAATGCCGACCAGTACATCCAGGAACTGGTGCTCAGCGGCCAGACGGCTCAGTCCTGGACCCAGATGATCACCCTGACCGGCATCAAGGGACTGGCGGCCAATCCCAACGCCACGCCCCAGGCCCTGGCCCTGCGCATCGGCGGCGGCTTCCAGCAGGCCTGTCCCACCAGCTTCCAGGGGACCAGTTTCGGCGAGATCAAGCTGAGCGGACACGACGCCTTCGCCCTGGTGGTCAGTTGCGGCACCGCCGACGCCAGCGGCAAGCCCTTCAGCGAAACGGCGCTGGTGATCGTCATCAAGGGCCAGGCCGATTACTACACCCTGCAATGGGCGGAACGGAGCGCAGCCTCCAAGACCCCCATCGCCTTCGACGAAGCCAAGTGGACCGGCCGCTTCAAGGCACTCTCGCCCATCAAGCTGTGCGCCAAGGTGGCGGGAGAGGCTCCGCCGTTCCCCAGTTGCGCCAACCGCAAATAGGCGGAAGGATCAGCATCCCTCTGGTTGCCGCAATGTTCTCGTGATAGACTGCGCCTCCAACCGCCTTGTCGAGTAGCCCGCCCCTTGGCCAAGTCCCCATCCTCCCAGTTCGTCTGCCAGGAATGCGGTGCCGTCACCCGCAAATGGGCGGGCAAGTGCGAAGCCTGCGGCGCCTGGAACTCCATCACCGAGGAGGCGGCGCGCGAAGAGGTGCCCAAGGGCCTGACGGCGGGCAAGGGCAAGCGCATCGAATTCGTCGGCCTCGAAGGCTCGGCGGCACCGCTGGCCCGCTGGCTGACCGGCATCGGCGAACTGGACCGCGTGTGCGGCGGCGGGCTGGTGCCCGGCTCGTGCCTGCTGGTGGGCGGCGATCCCGGCATCGGTAAGTCCACTCTCTTGCTCCAGGCCACGGCCCGGCTGTCGTCCCAGATCTCGGTCGCCTATATCTCGGGCGAGGAGGCGGTGGATCAGGTGCGCATGCGCGCCGCCCGGTTAGGGTATGCCAAGGCCACCGTCGCCCTGGCCTCGGCCGGGTCGTTGCGCGACATCATCGCGTCGCTGGACCAGCCCGACGCCCCCCAGGTGGTGGTGATCGATTCCATTCAGACCGTCTATGCCGACAACATCGAATCGGCCCCCGGCACCGTCTCCCAGGTGCGCGCCTGCGCCGCCGAGTTGATCCGGCTGGCCAAGCGGCGGGGCTTCGTGCTGTTCCTGGTCGGCCACGTCACCAAGGAAGGCACCATCGCCGGCCCGCGCGTGCTGGAGCACATGGTCGACACCGTGCTGTATTTCGAGGGCGACCGGGGCCATCAGTTCCGCATCCTGCGCGCCGTCAAGAACCGCTTCGGCGCCACCGACGAGATCGGGGTGTTCGAGATGACCGAGGGCGGGCTGTCGGAAGTGGCCAACCCATCCGCCCTGTTCCTGGCCGAGCGGCGGGGCAACGTCTCGGGCTCTTGCGTCTTCGCCGGCATGGAAGGGACACGCCCCATGCTGGTGGAAATCCAGGCCCTTGTGGCGCCAAGTTCACTGTCTTCGCCGCGCCGGGCCGTGGTCGGCTGGGATACCAACCGCCTGTCCATGGTGCTGGCGGTGCTTGATGCCCGCTGTGGGCTTGCTTTGTCGGGCAATGACGTTTATTTGAACGTCGCCGGAGGATTGCGGATCGCCGAGCCGGCCGCCGACCTTGCCGTCGCCGCGGCCCTGGTGTCGTCCGCGTCCGACGTGCCCGTTCCCGCCGACATGGTCGTGTTCGGCGAGATCGGGCTGTCCGGCGAGGTCCGGGCGGTGGCCCAGGCCGATACCCGCCTGAAGGAAGCCGCCAAGCTCGGCTTCGCCCAGGCGCTGGTGCCGGCCCGGCCGCGCAAGGACAAGGGCGGAGGGGCTGCGGGCGCGGGGTCGCCCCTGGCTATCCGCTCCATAGGCCATTTGCAGGACGTGCTGGGGCTGTTCCGGCACGAGTGACCACCCTAACTGGAAGAGGCCATGGGGAACCTCAACGTCACCGCCGTCGACGTTATTGTCGCCGTGGTGTTGCTCGGCTCGGCGGGCTTCGCCTTCCTGCGCGGCTTCGTCCAGGAAGTGCTGTCCATCACCTCCTGGGTGGGCGCCGTCTTCGCGGCGCTGTATGGCTTTCCCCATGCCCAGCCCTTCTTCCGGGCCCAGATCGGCACGGCCATCGTGGCCGACATCGCCGCCGGCGCCGCCCTGTTCCTGGTGACCCTGCTGATCCTGTCCCTGCTGACCAAGCGGGTCTCCGACACCGTGCGAAAGAGCGCGCTCAATTCGGTGGATTCGTCGCTGGGCTTCGTCTTCGGTCTGGCGCGCGGCGCGGTGCTGGTTTCCCTGGCTTATATGTCGGCGGCCTGGCTGTTCGACAGCCCGGAACAACAGCCCGACTGGCTGGCCCAAAGCCGCTCGCGCCCGTGGCTGATGCGCGGCGCCGCGACGCTGCAAAATCTGGCGCCCGAGGGCCTGGGCAAGGCCGAGAGCAAGGCCAAGGACGCCTCGTCCGAGGCCCGCCAGTTGATGGAAGCGGAAAAGACCTTCCAGAAATTCATTTCGCCGCAGCCGGCCGCCCCCGGCGCCCGCCCGGCTTCCGATGGCAAGACCCCGGTCAAGGCCGACGGCAAGCCTGCGGGAAAGCCTGACCAGGCCTATGACGGCGAAAGCCGCACCCAGATGGAGCGGTTGATCCGCACCAATCAGTAATTCCCCGTCCCGACGCCCCCCGCACCGAATCCAGGACACAATCCCATGCTGACCACCCACCCCTTCGACGACGACCATCTCCGCGAGGAATGCGGCGTGTTCGGCATTTTCGGCCATCCGGAAGCCGCCGCCCACGTGGCCCTGGGCCTGCACGCCCTGCAGCATCGCGGCCAGGAGGCGGCGGGCATCGTCTCCTATGACGGCACCCAGTTCCACAACCACCGCGGCCTGGGTCATGTGGAGGACAATTTCGGGTCCGAGACGGTCATCCGCAAGCTGAAGGGCTCCATGGCGGTGGGCCATGTGCGCTATTCCACCACGGGCGAGACCCTGCTGCGCAATGTGCAGCCGCTGTTCGCAGAGATGGAGTTCGGCGGTCTGGCGCTGGGCCACAACGGCAACCTGACCAATGCCATGGCGCTGCGCCGCCAGTTGGTGCGGCGCGGCTGCCTGTTCCAGTCGACCACCGACACCGAGGTGATCATCCACCTGATCGCCATCAGCCTGTATTCCACGGTCGAGGACCGGATGATCGACGCGCTGCGTCAGATCGAGGGCGCCTATTCCCTGGTGGCCGCCACCACCAACGCGGTGTTCGGGGTGCGTGATCCGCTGGGCATCCGGCCGCTCTGCCTGGGCCGGCTGGACAAGGCGTGGATCCTAGCCTCGGAATCCTGTGCCCTCGACATCATCGGCGCCGAATTCGTCCGCGACGTGGAGCCGGGCGAGATCGTGGTGCTGACCGCCGACGGCATCCGCTCGGTCAAGCCGTTCACCAAGCGCCCGTCGCGCCTGTGCATCTTCGAATACATCTACTTCGCCCGCCCCGATTCGGTGGTGGAGGGCACAAGCGTCTACGAGGCGCGCAAGCGGATCGGCAGCGAACTGGCCCGCGAAAGCCAGGTGGACGCCGACGTGGTGGTGCCGGTGCCCGATTCCGGCGTGCCGGCGGCCATCGGCTTCGCGGCCGAGGCGGGTATTCCCTTCGAGCTGGGGATCATCCGCAACCATTATGTGGGCCGGACCTTCATCCAGCCCACGGACAACATCCGCAATACCGGCGTCAAGATGAAGCACAACGCCAACCGGGCCTCCCTGGCCGGCAAGCGCGTCATCCTGGTCGACGATTCCATCGTGCGCGGCACCACCAGCCGCAAGATCGTCGAAATGGTGCGCCAGGCCGGCGCCACCGAGGTGCACATGCGCATCTCCAGCCCGCCGACCACCCATTCGTGCTATTTCGGCATCGACACCCCCGAGCGCGAGAAGCTGCTGGCGGCGCGCTACGACGTGGACGGCATGGCCAAGCTGATCGGCGTGGATTCCCTGGCCTTCATCTCCATCGACGGCCTGTACCGCGCCGTGGGCGAGCCCGGCCGCAACGCGGCCGAGCCGCAGTTCTGCGACGCCTGCTTCACCGGCGACTATCCGGTGGAGCCCACCGACTACATCAGCGCCGGCACCGATAACACCAAGCAGCTTTCCCTGCTGACCGAGGACAGCCACTGATGTCGGGACGCCTTGAGGGCCGCGTGGCCCTGGTCACCGGCGCCTCGCGCGGCATCGGAGCCGCCGTGGCCCGCCGCCTCGCCGCCGAGGGGGCAGAAATCGTCGCCATCGCCCGCACCCAGGGGGCGCTGGAGGAACTGGACGACCAGATCCGCAAGGCCGGCGGCAAGCCGCTGGTCCTGGTGCCGGAAGACCTGTGCAAGCCCGGCCTGATCGAGCAGGTGGCCGCCGCCATCTTCCAGCGCTGGGCGCGGCTGGACATTCTGGTGGGCAATGCCGGCGCCATCGGCGGCGGGCTGACCCCGGTGGCCCAGCATGCCCCCGATGATTGGGAAGAGGCCTTCGCCGTCAACGTCACCGCCAACTGGCGGCTGATCCGCGCCTGCGATCCCCTGCTGCGCATGGCGCCCGCCGGGCGTGCGGTGTTCACCACCGCCGACGCGGCGCGCCATGCCGAACCGTTCTGGGGCGCCTATGCCGCCTCCAAGGCGGCGCTGGAGACCATGGTCCGCACCTGGGCCGCCGAGATCGCCAACGTCACCTCGGTCAAGGCCAACCTGCTGGACCCCGGCGTGGTGGCGACGCGGCTGCGCTCCATCGCCTTCCCCGGCGAGGACCCGGCCAAGCTGGCACAACCGGACGATGTGGCCGGTGCTTTTCTCGACCTTTGCCTGCCGGACTGCACCCGCCAGGGCGAGATCATCCGGACTAGTCCGTAAGGTCTACCCCCTAGCCCCCGTTGCGGCTTCGTCACAATCGGTCACGTGGTGACGGAACGGGCTTGCGCCTGTGGCCGATCATGAGCTATCCCCATGGGGTCGGGGGCGATGGAAGATCACCTGGGGGGGTGGTCCTGGTTACGATCTCTGGGAAGGGGCGGCCGCCTAGGCCGGTACTGCGCGCATGACGGGTTCCGATCCGCGAGAGGGGGCGAAGACCTTCGAGACGAAGGTTGCCAGCCTTATTGCGGCCACCCGTCACCTGGAAATTCCGCATATCCTCATGCTGCGCCGCATGACCCTCAAGGACCCCGAGTCGCGCAAGTGGGCCAACGAGAAGCAGCTCGGCGTCGTCTTCTCGGTGATCCTCACCAAATCCATCGAGCGCTACGGCCTGCCCAAGCTCAAGGAAGCCCGCGAGCGCAACTTCCAGTCCCTGTTGCCGCCCGGTGACGGCCGCGAGGAAGACCTGCGCGTCCTGACCGATATCGCCATGCAATTGCTGGGGCCGCCCCAGATGTCCGAGGCGGAAAGCGCCCAGGCCGGATTTCAGGCGCTGCTGGCCCGCGGCGCCGTCGCCGCCCCCAGCCGCACCGTCCGCGCCCAGGCCCCGGTGCGCGAGCCGCCGCCCCTGTTCGCCGCCCAATTGGGAGCCCCTGGCGACCGCATGGGCAAGATGATGCCCAAGTTCCAGGCCCCGCTGCCGGGCGCCCCCAGCAGCGGCGCCAACGAGCCGGACAAACCCTTCACCGACTTCCCGACCCTGTTCGACGACACCATCTGCGCCTATACCGAGAAGATTCTCAGCATCTTCCGCATCACGCAGCCGTCGCGGGGCATCCGCCTGCCGTTCCTGCTGGCCCCCGAATTCGGTCTGGCCTACCGCGAGGTGCTGACCAAGTTCATCCTGCCGCAGATGCGCCAGACCCGGCACATGCAGACCCTGGCCCACAGCTATAACTGGGCCGAGGTCGGCGGCGAGAAGCTGATCGAGATTATGCAGGGCAGCGAAGTCAACAACCCCATCCTCCACAACTGGGATGCCCGCTGGGCCTCGTTCCGCACCGCCAAGGCGCCCAAGGGCAAGAAGGCCCCGCCGCAGAAGCCCGAGGACAATCCCTGGCCCATGCTGCGCGAGGACGCCACCCGCGGCAATTACGAGCCCCCCAACGAAGACAACCTAATCCTGTTGCAGGATCTGATCCGCTTCGAGGCCGACGTCATGGCCAAGTGCTGGCGCGAGCTGAACCAGCTTTATACCCAGGAATTCGCGCCCTCGGGCCGCATGGATCAGGCCCGCGAGGGCGCCTTCCGCGACGGCCTGATGAAATGGACCGCCAAGCTGCCCGATTACGTGGGCGAACATCTGGCCATGAAGGCCCATTTCGAGTTCGAGCGCCTGGACGGCACCTGGATGCGCCGGCTGCTGGCCAATTTCGGCCGCACCGATTCCGAGCGTCGGCGCAACGCCCCCTTCCTCACCGAATTCGTGCTGCAGCTGACCGACTGATGGCCCTGCTTGGTCACGACCACGTCAATGTGGTGGTCACCGATATGGAGCGCTCGATCCGCTTCTATTCGGCCCTGTTCGGCCTGGGCATCGTCATGGACCGCCCGCTGTCGGGCGAGTGGTTCGAACAGGTCACCGGCCTGGAGAACGCCCGGGCGCGCTGCGTCATTCTGGCCGCCCCCGACGGCACCTGCCGCATCGAGCTGCTGCAGTTCAAGACCCGGCAGCCGGCCGAGGCCCCCCTGCCCTCCACCCCGGGCCTGCGCCATCTGGCATTGCGGGTCGACGACCTCGGCACCTGCCTCGAGACCTTGCACCGCCAGTTCGGCCAGACCGTCACCGCCACCCAGGTTCCCGACCACATCATCCGGGGCGGTAAGGGCATGTGCTATATTCGCGATCCCGACGGCGCCATCATCGAATTGTGCCAGTACGGGCTGGAGCAGCCGGAGTTCCGCTGATGGACCAATCCAGGACGAGGGTGGTCGAAGCCGACATCACCCGCCTTGCCGTGGATGCCATCGTCAACGCCGCCAATTCGTCGCTGCTGGGCGGCGGCGGCGTAGACGGGGCCATCCATCGGGCCGCCGGGCCGCAATTGCTGGAGGCCTGCCGGGCCTTGTGCGGCTGCGCCACCGGCGATGCTCGGATCACCCCCGGTTTCCGCCTGCCCGCCCGCTGGGTGATTCATGCGGTGGGGCCGGTGTGGAAAGGCGGTGAGCAGGGCGAGGCCGACTTGCTGCGCTCGTGTTATCGCCGCTCGCTGGAACTGGCGGTGGAGGCCGGGGCACGCACCATCGCCTTCCCGGCCATCTCCACCGGAATCTACGCCTACCCCAAGGACGAGGCCGCTCGCATCGCCATCGCGGCGGTGCGGTCATTCCTGAGCGGATGCGATCTCTTGGACGAGGTGGTGTTCTGCTGCTTCGCCCCCGACAGCCTGGACGCCCACCGGCGAGCGCTCTACCTGAGGGACTGACTCAGATCCATTCCGGCAGGCTTTGACACCGGCCCTGCCCTGGTGGATGTGGCCGCCCCCAGACGGAGGGCCAGCGGGCGCAGGGCATCGACGGCGGCAGCCACCCCGGCCTCCCCCTGAGAGGGAATGACCGCCACGTTGATGGCCACCAGACGCAATTCCCCCTCGCTCCAGCCCAGGACCGGACCTCCGGACTCGCCCTGCACCGCGTCGCAATCGTGAATGAACACTCCGGGCAGAGCCTGACGGGTCAGGCGACAGCCCACATGGGCCAGGGGCACCTGGGCCTTGTCGCGGCCATAGCCGGCCACCGCCACCCGCATGCCGGCCTGCGGCGCGCCAAGGGCGATCCAGCCGATCTCGTCGCCCAGCGGCTCCTCCAGCTCCATCAGCGCCCAGTCGTCGGCCCGGCTGTTCAGCCCGCGGGACTCGCCGTCGAGTACCCATTTGGGGGCCGCGTGGATGGCGGTGACCTTGGAGGCGCGCAGATACTCCCCCCGGTCCCAGCCGGCCACGAAGGTGAACGACGAGGCGGGAAAAGGCTTCTGGGTCCGCCGGTTCCACAGGCAGTGGGCGGCGGTGGCGATCAGGCGCGGCCCGATCAGGCTGGCGCTGCAATGACCGCTGAAGAAATTGAGCCGCCCCATGGCGCTCCAGGGAAATTCCTGCGCCACCATGCGGACCCGCTGGTCCTGGTCGCCCTTGATGCCGTGAAGCTGCCGAGTCTCGGCGGCGGCGGGCGCCGCCAGCAGCAAGAGCACGACACCGGGCACCAGCCGCCTCATGGCAGCAGGCGCTCGCGGATCGCCCGGGCTACCTCCTCGGCGGCGTTGAGGCGCGGACGCTCCCATCCCTCCAGCGAGGCCGCTCCCTCCAGCGGCCGTGCCAGACCGGCCTGATAGAGCTGGGCGTGCAGGCGGGCGTGCTTGGGGGCCGCCCAGCCCTCCGGCGCCCAGATGAACACCGGAGCTGCCGACGCGCAGGCCTCGCAGCACATGGACACCGAATCGCCGGTGACGACGACCGCGTCGGCCAGGGCCAGAAAGCCGAAATAGGGATTGTCGCCACCCTGGGAGAACAGGTGCAGCCAGCGGGGCTCGGGAAGGCCCCGGGCCAGAGCCGCCTCCTGCGCCGCTCCGGTGCGGCGGCTGGTGGTCAGCAGCACCGAGCCGCCCATGCCGCCGGCCAGCCGGGCGACATTGCGCCCCAGGGTCTCGGCCATCTCTACCGGGAACGGCCGGTTCTTGGTGGCGCCGCCGACGATCACCGCCACCCAGGGGCGCGGCAGCGCACTGAAGGCCGGATTCCATTTCTCCGCCTCGGCGGCGAGGCGTTCGGGCGTCACCCGGTGGGGCGCTCCCAACACCTCCAGCACATTGCCGCCGGCGCCGGGGCGGTCATGGGCGGGAGAGACGATCAGATCGAAATCGCCGCGCCCGGGAAAGCCCGGGTCCATGATCTGCACCAGCTTCGCCCCGCATTGCCGCCTGATCCAGCGGGCGACGGGGGCGGTGCGCCGCCCGGCGGCGATCACCAGGCGCGGCCAGGGCGCGGCCAGGACCGCCCGGCTCTCGGCCGTCACCCCGGTCAGCCCGGCGCCGCGCAACAGATTGGGCGGGCGGGCCAGTCGGTCATAGCGCAGCGTCTTGACCACGAACGGCACTCCCAAGGCCTCGGCAACCCCCAGGCATTGGGCGACGTTGCCGGCCCGATCATCGGCCAGCACCCAGATTTCCGCGTTCTCGCTCGTCCCTGCCGTCATGGCGACAAGCTCGGCCAAATGACAAGCATTTGCAAGCCCTCCCGTGGTATTTGTGGACGAAAGGGCGATTACCCCCTATATTTGGCGAGACCCTTTTGCCAGTCTGGACGTGCCATGTTCGCTGACAACACATTGACCCCCAAGGAAGCCGTGCGGCTCTGCGCGCTGGGAACCATCGCGTCCCGGCCCATGCGCTACAGTGAGCTGGCCGGGTCGGTGCGTCACTTCACCAGCCGGATCATGGGTCCCAGCCTGGAACTGATGGGCATCTCCATCGAGTTGCTGCGCTACGAAGGGCTGGTGGAGGCCGTCGAGGGCCAGGGCATGGAAGACGATTCCATGCTGACCATCTCGGCGGCGGGACGGCGCGAGCTGCACACCCTGCTGACCGCCCGCCTGCGTCCCGGCTCGGATCTGTCCAAGCTGGTGGTGGCGCTGAAGATGCGCTTCCTCGATCTGATGGAGGCCGAGGAACGCGCCCACCAGATCGACCTGCTGATCGAAGGCGTCGACAGCGAACTGGCCCGCCTCGCCGATCTGCGCGGCTCTGACGGCGAGGGCGGCAGCGCCCTGGCGGCGTGGCTGGACCACGACATCGCCCTGCTGGAAAGCCGCCTGGCCTGGCTGGAAGACTTCCGCGCCCGCCTGTGACCGCCGATCTCCCCCTTCCCGGCCTCGCCGAAACCCCAACCGCACCAAATCAAGCCAAGGCGGACCATAGAGGCCATCGGGAAAGGCTGCGCACGCGCTTCCTCGAGGCCCCCGAGGCCCTGCCCGACTACGAATTGCTGGAGCTGCTGCTGGGCGCCGCCATCCCGCAGAAGGACACCAAGCCGCTGGCCAAGGCGCTGATCAAGCGCTTCGGCAGCTTCGCCGACGTCATCACCGCCGATGCGGAGGACCTCAAGACCGTCGACGGCGTCAAGGACGTGGCCGCCGCCACCTTGAAGGTGGTGCGCGAAGCCGCCATCCGTCTGGCCCGCGCCCCGGTGATCAACACCTCGGTGATTTCCAGTTGGGACGTGCTGCTGGATTACTGCCGCACCGCCATGAACACCCTGCCCACCGAACAGTTCCGCCTGCTGTTCCTAGACCGCAAGAACACCCTGATCGCCGACGAGGTGCAGCAGACCGGCACCGTGGACCACACGCCGCTTTACCCCCGTGAGGTGGTTAAGCGCGCCCTGGCCCTGCATGCCAGCGCCATCATCATGGTGCACAACCGTACTTGCCGCCGACCTATTTCACATTCAATTCAGTAGGTTATAAAGACGCAAGGGTGCGTGTGTCGCATTTGTGTCGCAAGTAATCCCCTTCCCGGTCCCTATTTGGCACCACCCAAAGCCTTCGCCATCGACAGAACCTGATCCCTGACCTTGGGGTCATTGATGCTGAAATAGGCCCGTACCAATTCGAGAGTTTCCCGCTTCGTCATCGGATCATCGTCGGGGACATCAACTGACTTGGTGACATTGCCCCGGATCACCTCGACCGGCGATGCTGCCTGGGCAGTAGCAGAGATTTCCTCGAAAAAATAGCCGACGCGGACATCCAGAACACGGGACAGATCGAACAGCCTGGATGCTCCGACCCGATTCGCTCCACGTTCGTATTTTTGAACCTGCTGGAAGGTCAGCCCCAGGCATTCACCAAGCTTCTCCTGGCTCATGCCAAGCAGGGTCCGGCGAAGCCGAATGCGGGCACCAACATGGACATCGATGGGATTGGCACTGCCGTCGTCCAATCGGCCACGCGTGGAGCGACCAACCTTCCTGACATCCTTGGCAGGCTTGGGGGCGGTTGCGGGCTTGGCACTCTTACGTGGCGGCATGATGATCCCTTCCCTGCTCATCAGGTGGCTGATTTGGGCTTCCGATTCGTCCGGGAATAACCCAGCCCCGCTGCCTTTGCGAGTTCGGATCGGCGTGCAGCATATTCCGGTGCGACCAAGGGGTAATCCCTGGGCAACGACCACTTGGCCCGGTACTCGTCGGCGGTCAGTCCGTGGCCGGTCAGGAGATGCCGCTTCAGCATCTTCTGGTGGTCGCCGCATTCCAGACAGACGATATGGCCGGGAGTAACAGACTTCTTTACCGAAACGGCAGGTTGCTGCTGTTCAGCCAGTGCTGTGACCGGGGCGTCCGTGCCAACCAAGGTCGAATAAACGGACTTGATCAGGTTCGGGACTTCCTTGGCTTCCACTGTGTTGCCACCCAAGTAGGCAGCGACGATCTTGGTGGTCAGAGCCTTGATGTCATCGGCCATTGATGGTGTCCTTCAGGCTCTTCCCGGCGGTGAATTTGGCAGACTTGCTTGCCGCGATGGTGAGGGTCTTGCCAGTTTGCGGATTCCTGCCTTCACGTGCAGGGCGGGCAGAAACCGAGAAGGTTCCAAAGCCAACCAGACGCACATCATCGCCGGACTTCATGGCGGTAGTGATGGCTGCAAAAACAGCGTCAATGGCATTGCCCGCGTCAGCCTTGGTCATTTTGGCACTATCGGCGACAGCGTTGATCAATTCAGACTTATTCATATGCCCCTCCCTACAAAAGGTATGGTTATAAGGAATGACATTGGCATTTCAGGTCGTCAATCCGCTTACAACCCCCGATTATTCCTGGCCTACCTTGGTTCATTGGCAGCCCGACAGCGATCCCCAACGGACTCCTCCTTCACCCGGAGGATTCCTGCCTCCAATCCCGCAGCAATCACCGTGTCCGAAATGGCATTCTTGATCTCATCAGGCAGAATAATTGCGGCTTTCCATGAGCCATCTGATGCCCGATATTTCGGCAAGGATACCTTGGTGCTTTTGCCATCCGCTCGAACCTGGACACCTTGAATGACCATCACAACACCATCGAAGACGACTTCAACATCAGCCAAGGCACGCAGCTTTCCTGCATTCATGAGATGAGTGATGTGGATTGCTGATACCGTGACCGAAGTGGTGTCCGTAGTCGGATTTGCGTTCAAGATTTTCACCATATGGGCGAGAAGTTCATCCTGTACGTCTTGATGGCACAGGGCGAATGCGATAGCGTTTCAATGTGGCATCCTCTCAATGCGGCCACATCTGGATGGACCCTCCCCCGTAACCCAAATCCATCCAGTACGATCCGGCGGTGGGGTTCTCGCCAGTTCGCCACCGCCGATCTGCTTTACGGCTCGTTCCGAATCCCAGGCTCAGCAACGAAGAACTCCGGGTCTTCCAGGGTACGGATAGAGACCATCAGTGTTTCATGCTGGTTCACCAACCGGGCATGTGGCACGCCATCAACCGCCGTCCAAAGCCGAGATACCTCCCACACCTTTCTGGTCTGGTCGTTCGACTTTTTGAACCGATCTCCGACCTGGATGGGTGGAGGTTTTCGTCCGAATAACGCCATGATCGCCCAGCCCCACGCCCGAAATTATACCGCCGTGTCGCGAACTGCCTGGAGGTGCCCAAAGAACTTTCGATCTTCCGACAGCATGTGTTTCGCCACCACGTCGTAGGCCAGAAAATTGAAAAGGTCGCCCAAGGCCAGTTCACCGGATGCGAAATTTTCCACCAATTCTCCTGCTCGGTCGATTAGCCCTTGGTGGATTTGGGCATGCTCATCTGCTCCTGGATACCCGATGGAACGAAAAGCTGCTTCTTCATCCCGGAAATGCTCCAGCAGGTCCATCACAAGAGATTCAATCTGGGGAAGAACTTCATCTTTGGGCCGTTCGCCAATCACTGAAGTCAGGAGATTGTTTGCGTGCTCGAATAGGTTCCGGTGCTGTGCATCAATTGCGGCAAGGCCAGACTCATAGGTGCTCCGCCAGACCAGACGGAGAAACGAGAGATCGAGAAGCTCGGCCTCATCAGCTTCATCAGCCTCGCAGGCATCGGTTATAACTCGATTTCGCCCACCTTCCTTTGCTGCGTAAAGAGCGGCATCAGAACGGCAAAGCCATGATTCCCAGGTTTCGTTCTCTCGATATTCAGCGACACCGAAACTGGCAGTAACGTGCCCGGCAACTGGAAAATCGTAGGCCATAACCGCCTTGCGGATTCGTTCCGCAAGCAGAATTGCGATCATCAGGCCGCTGTTCGGTGTGACGATTACGAACTCTTCACCGCCCCAGCGTCCAAGTAGATCGGTGGAACGCATACATTTTTGGGCGATATCGCAAAATGACTTGAGAACTTCGTCGCCGACAGCATGGCCGTAGCCGTCATTGATCCGCTTGAAGTGGTCTAGATCAATGAAGATCAGTGAAACAGGATGGCCATATCGCGAATTTCGGAGCATTTCCTGTCGGACTGATTCTTCGATCCTGCTGCGGCTCCAAGCCCCGGTCAGAGTGTCATGCCGGGCCAAGTGCTCCAGTTCCTCTCGGGCGGCAACAAGTTCGGCATTCGATGCGGCAAGTGCCTCAACAGCTTTGGTCAGTTCCAGGTTTAAAACTTCGAGTTCATGGCTGCGTTCGGCCAGATGCTGTTCCGCGATCTTGCGTTCGGTAATATCAGAAACGACGCAGACCAGACCTGCATGCCCATCTTTGTAAGCGGGCATATGACTGGCAGTCAGTTGCCCCCAAAATGCGGTACCATTCGACCGCCAATAATGCCGCTCCAAGTTGACGTTGGGCCGATCCTGGATCAGATGATCAGCCATGTTTTTTCGGGCTGCTTCCTGCTCTCCGGGATCAACCAGATCAACGTATTCCATGCCAATCAGCGATTCCAATGGCATCATGAACATTTCCGCCATCCGTTGGTTGGCCGCACCAATCCGGCCACTGGAATCGATGGTAAAAATGGCCACACTGGAATTGTCGAAAATCAGCCGCAGGAGGCCCTCTTTGTCACGAAGGGTTTCCTCAGACTTCCGTCGTTCGGTGACATCTGTGTATAGGGTGATGAATCCGCCGCTTGGCAGTGGCTGGCCTGAAATCTCCAGAATGGTTCCATCAGGTCGAACACGCTCGAACTGATGTGAATTCATTGCCATTGCTCGCTGGACAACCTGCCCAGCGAGTTCCTCTGGGTCTCCTGGGCCATATTCACCGCGTCGGGCGTTAAACATGGCCAGAGACTTCATTGAAGGCAGGCTGCCTTCAAACAGTGTGGCAGGAAAATCCAGTAGCCGTCTGAACAAGCCATTGCAGGCAACCATCTCCAGGTTCTGATCGAACAACGTCACGCCGCAAGGAAGGTGGTCGATGATCGACTGGATGATGTGGCGGAATTCAGGAGAACTGGCGAACACCATCGAGCCGCTGATGCCGCTGCATTCAAATTGCTGGCTACCCCCGTCATTCGACATTTTTGACTTCAATCAATTATGGGGTTCACTAAGAATTTTCTATCAGAAGTATGGTTTAGCTAAATCAATTGGGTCAATCCTTAGTGACCAGGAATTCTCCGGTTGTTACAAGTCGTTGCAATCACTGGTGCCGAAATTCTGGGCAAGTGATGTCACCGCTCTTGCTGAAGGCAGCCATTTCCTGAAAAGATTGCCGTAAGTAACGATAGAGGGAAGCAATCCAATGCGATGCCCGTTTTGCGGACAGGATGACACCCAGGTAAAGGATTCACGCCCAACCGATGACAATGCGGCCATCCGACGCCGCCGAGCTTGTCCAGGGTGTGGATCGCGGTTCACCACTTTCGAGCGGGTTCAAATCCGTGATCTGGTCGTGGTCAAAAAGGACGGATCACGCTCGACCTTCGACCGGGAGAAGGTGGTCAAGTCACTTCAGATCGCCCTGCGGAAACGCCCTGTCGAAGATGACCAGATCGAACGCATTGCCAATGGCATCTACCGCCGCCTTGAGAGCTTGGGAGAAAACGAGGTTCCGTCCAAGCTCATCGGTGAACTGGTGATGGACGTGCTGATGGAGATGGATCAGGTGGCCTATTTGCGGTACGCCTCGGTCTACCGGAACTTCCGCGAAGCCAAAGATTTTGGGGATTTCCTGGGGAAGATGGGAACCAGCAGCGGGGATTGATACGCCCTGACGATCACAGCACAAGGCATTGCCCTACCATACCCTTCCGTTGGAATGTGCTTATCATGTTCAGCCGTTATGTGGGCATCGACTACTCCGGGGCGGAAACGCCAACAGCGAACCTCAAAGGACTGCGAGTCTACGTCACAACTGGGGCTGCTGATCCGATTGAGGTGCCACCACCGCCGTCGCCAATTCCGAATCCGACCCCTCGAAAATATTGGTCCCGAAAGGGTATCGCCCACTGGCTTGTGGACCTGCTCTCAGATGAGGTGCCGACTTTGGTTGGCATCGATCACGGCTTCTCCTTCCCTCTTCGATATTTTGAAGTGCATGGATTGGCTCCCGATTGGCAGACTTTCCTTGATGATTTCCATGCCCATTGGCCGACAGATGGCGATCATGTCTATGTCGATTTTGTTCGATACGGTGACGTGGGTAATGGGGCCGCACGTACCGGCAACACACGGTGGCGGCGGTTGACCGAGGAGCGATCTGGTGGAGCCAAGTCCGTGTTTCACTTCGATGTGCAGGGAACCGTGGCAAAGTCCACCCACTCAGGCATTCCATGGCTCCGCTTCATCCGTCAGAAGCTTGGTCGCCGCGTTCATTTTTGGCCGTTCGATGGGTGGGAAATTCCCTCAGGGGGGTCAGCCATTGTTGAAGCCTATCCCGCCCTCTGGAGCCGTGGTTTCCCCAGGCAGGATCGCACACCTGATCAGCATGACGCTTTCAGTATCGCGGCATGGATGTCACGAGCAGACCGGGATGGCACTCTTCCTGGGTTCTTCCACCCCAACCTTTCACCACCACAGCGAACTGTAGCTGAAGTTGAAGGCTGGATTCTGGGTGTCGCCTGACGAAGAGGAGCGTGGAATGCAGGAGATGGGTGATCACGAGAAGATGGCTGTGGCGTTGGAGGCCACCGGCCAGTATCGCGTCCTTCGTAAATTGATCCCCCGCCAGAACCTTGTTCCGCACGATGGTTCCAAGACCCGACTCGGTATTTTCATCGATCTTGAAACCACCGGACTGGACCCGGCCAAGGACGAGATCATCGAGTTGGCAATGGTCCCATTTGTCTATGGGCTGGATGGTCGGATTTTCGAAATCCAGGATGCATTCCAAGGTCTGAGGCAGCCTTCAAATCCAATCCCAGCGGAAATCACCAAGCTGACTGGCATCACCGATGAAATGGTCGCCGGGAAAGTTATCGACCCAGCCGAAGTAGCCGCCTTCGCCGCCCCCGCTGCCATCGTTATCGCCCACAATGCCGCCTTCGACCGCAAATTTATCGAACGGTTTTGCCCAAGTTTCTCGACCAAACCGTGGGGCTGCTCAATGTCCCAGGTAGATTGGACAGGTGAAGGATTCGAAGGTACCAAGCTCGGATACCTGCTGGGCGGTTTCGGCCTTTTTCACGATGGGCACCGGGCGACGGACGACTGCCACGCCGCCATCGAAATCCTGGCTCGGCCACTACCGAAGTCCGGTGTTCCTGCCATGGGGAAGCTGCTGGAAAAAGCCAGGGAAGCGACGTGTCGGGTCTGGGCAGAAAATTCGCCATTTGACCTGAAGGACGTATTGAAGGCACGGGGATACCGGTGGTCGGACGGAAGCGATGGCCGACCACGGGCTTGGTTCATCGACGTGCCCGAGGATCAGCTTCAGCAGGAAAAGGATTTCCTGGTCCAAGAAATCTATCAGCGGGAAGTGGACATTCATGCTGCCCGGATCACCGCCGTTGATAGATTCTCAATTCGGTGCTGACCATCCAGGAAGCTTGGCTCGGGCCATCATCGCCACGTCTGGCGGTAGGCCAACATGGTCGGCAAACGCCAGCACGGATGATTCGTCGGCCAGAAGGAAGTCCAGCACCGATCCAAGGAATGCTGGTTGATCGATACGATTTCGCAGATCGTCGGCACCGCATCCTGTGATGGAGATAAACCGATCTCGCATGGTGTCGTCGCCAATGATCCAGGCGACCACTTGAAGAGCGATAGTTTCCGCATCACCAGGGGTCATCTTCATGGCTACCGGTCTTGGCTTCGGTTCGTATGTTTTGAAGGGGTCCACGTTCAACTCCCCGATGCAGACCGGCGGGGTGTTTCCCACCGCTTACGGCAATGATGACCGCCAGATTTCAGGTCATGAAACACCGCCAGGAACTTTTCTCGGGCGATGGCTGACGACCATGGGTCAATTTCGATGATCGGAATGGATTTCCGCCAACCGAATAGCCGCCGAGCTTCAATTTCAGAAAACCCGGCAAGATGGATCGCCTCAAGGAATGCCGCGAGCCGGTCAGCGTGATCAACAGCCTCTTGCCACTCATGAGGCAGCATGGCAGGGAGTCCGAATGCAGTGTGGATGGCCGCAGCCATTCGAGCCTCAAGTTCCATGTAACCTTGCCCTACTGCCCTCTTGAATGGTGTCACAAGGTCCGACGTAACGAATTCAGGTCCATCATGAAGCAAACCGGCCAACAAACATTGCACTGGCATGTCCGGAGAATTGGACGCGACCAACTCGGCCACCAGGATCGAGTGCTGGGCAACCGAATAACCATGTACGCCCAGGGTCTGACCGTTCCACCTCGCCAAGCGGGACAACCCCAGTGCGATGTCCTCAATCTCAATGTCGAGCGGACTGGGGGCCAGAATGTCCAGGCGTCGGCCCGAGAGCATTCGTTGCCACGCTCTTTCACTGATCTCTCCCATTCTCACCGCCCTTGGATCGAGGCGATCTGCTGATAACTGGCAGCGGTGAAATAGTCGTGGATGTCGTCCAGCAGCACCGGCGACATGGCAATAGCGGCGAATAATCCGAGTCGGGTCCAGATGGTCATCGAGCATCCCCTGCGAGTTGTTCGACCACCGTCAAAATCCGCATCGCCGTCGAATGGTCCGGCCATCGTCCGTCCTGGGCAAAGACATCGGCACGACGTTTTGCATCCTCAAGGGCAACCTGAAAGCCATACCGGGCAATTAGCTCTTCTGCCGCCCGGCGGACATCTTCATCGGTTGGAGATTGGGTGGTCATGGTGTTCATCACCAGGGTATGGTGTCAGACATGAGTGACTGTTTTGGTCACCTATGGTAATGCAGCCCACGCCACTCGTTGCCCATGAACCATTTCGGCTAATTCGACTGGCTCCAACACCTCCACAGTGTCACCCCAGGAATACAGGTGCCATGCCATTTCCAGGTCTGACGCCGCCATGATGGTGATGAGCAACGACCCATCCAATTGCCGTTCCACCTGCTGGGTGGGATGGAAGATGAATTCCTCGGCATCGTCGGCGGCTTCTGGGGCAAACCGCCAAACAGTCTTGAATGGTTCGCTCTGGAATAGCCCAAACGACCGAGCCGCAAACGCTTCCAGGGAGAATTCTGGATCGCGTTGGAACGGCTCGGCTGTCAGTTCGATGCCTTCGATATGCGGCAGGGCGAATAGTGTGACCGCATTGGCCTTTGGGTTCTCATGCCACGCGACGAGGTAGTTTCGGTGACCGTGCAGGAATCCATAGGGGTGGACCAATCGCTCGTTGACCTGCTTGGTTTTCCGATTCCGATACCTCAGCTTGACCTTTGTACAGGCCATAATGGCCTGTCGCAGTTCCTCGACCACAGAGATGTCGATCCGAGGACGCGGCCCTGGCCGCATTGCCAGCCCCTCTGCTTCGAGCAGAGCTTCAAGGTCCGGTTCCACCCTTCGTGCGACATCAGGCTTGAGCAAGGCACGAAGTTTGGCTCCCAATGTGGCCAGTTCGGCTGCCTCATCTTCCCGGTTGTCACGCTCGAACAGGCGTGTAGCGGACTCAAGAGCCGCCAATTCCTCGGCGGTGAAGGCGACCAATCGATCCAAGGTTCCGTTTGGCAATCGCCACCGCTTGGTCCGCTCACCCGTATCGACCTCCTCCATTTGGGGGAAGTTTCTTATGGCCGCATCACGCATCCGCATTGCCGTTCGCCGCCCGACACCGAATTTCTGCTCGATATCCAAGAGCGACAGACCGCCTCGTGCAGCCTGAAGCTCCAACGCCAACTGTAAGAGGTTGTCAGCCTTTTCGTACCGCACGGCGAATCTCCCATGACCGAATTGGTCATGCATTCTCTCTCGGATGGACAAATGGGACAACCGCATTGAGAACGGATGGTGACCGCTTTTGACTCCTATGGCCTATATGCTGGCCACCATGATGAGGAACCCATCCAGATCAGAATGCTTTCCGGCCAGATGGCGGTTCGTTGAAGGCCATCTCTTTGAGTGCCGCCATGATGGTGATGTTCGAATTTGGGGGCCTTGGGATGGAGCGTTTGGCTGCATGACCAAGAATGGAACCCAGGTCAGCCCCGAATGGCTACCACTTGGCCGTCTCGGCATCTGGCATGAACCTGCTGGCCCTCGTGATCAATCCTGGTTCGCATCGCGAATTGCCCTGGCGGCCTATTGGTCCGCCATTCCCACACCAGCGAGGTTGAAGGCAGCACTGGCTGGTGACGATCAGTGGCAGGCACTTTTAAACGCACACAAGAAGCATATCCAAAATGGACACTCTGGCTCCAGGCCGGGCGACCGGTCCTGTTCGTGACCGAGCGTTGCGTCTTTCGCTCGATGGTGACCTGATCACCAGGGTCGTAATTGATCAGGTCACCATCTGTCGCCGTGTCGCCATTGAGGGTATGGGTCATTTCACGATTGTCCAGACCCGCTCACGATCGATGCCTCTCACCGGGTGCTTGCCGAGAAGACGTACCAGTAAAATCCTTTGGTTCTTCAATTCCGCAATCGACCAATTTTTCACCGATGGTCATAACGGAAACCGCCCCTCTCCCAAGCCTGTGCTGCCCATCAGAAATTCTGTCCTCGGTAAAATGGAACTGCATTCCATTAAACTCGTCTGCCTTCAGATACCCATGCTGCTCAAGCCAATATGTGTTCTGAACCGCGATAACCTGCTCCGCCTTATCCAGCAAACGCGATTTCTTGGCTTCACCAAAATAATCGAGTTGGCGGATCAAGAAGGCTGCAAACTCATCTTGCGTCTCTCCAGGGTCTGGCCTGATAAAATCCTTATACCCCTCGATGCCTTCGAGCAACTCCTTGGCAAACCCCGTAGGACAGTTCCACATGATGCCAAACCCACCTGGGACTTTATTTTTGTAGAACGCATGGATAGCGATAACCTTTCTCATGTTGATCACTCCTTGATCTGGGGATACTGGTGCCACACCTGACCATCAATGGTCGGGGGGTATTCGGCATCGGACTTGGGCTTGAATGCCGACCACTGCTTCAGGAAGAAGGGGACGTTGAACTGTTGGCACTGGCGAAGGATGGCTTCCGCCCATTCCTTTTCCATTTTCCGCCACCCCTTGCCGCTTTCGCCGCCGACAATCACCCACTTCAAGGTGCCGTCTGCCAACCATGGGGTGATGTCCAAGGGTTCCAGCAACGGCTCGACTGACACGAACCGAATCTTCGCCTTGGTCCGCCGCAGATCATCAAGGCGATGAAGCGACGATTGGCAGCCGCAGGTGGTTCCCATCCAGATGTTGTCGGGGACATCCAGGGTCTGGGACATTTCCGCCATCCGTGCGGAACGCTTGGTGCAGATCAGGAAATTGGTTCCGTTGCCATTGGCCTTCATCGAGTCGAAAACGCGGGAGACCTTCAGATCATCGACGTTTTCATGGAAGGTGTCGGACATCGAGTTGACGAACAGCCGCTCGGTCTTGATGGTCTTGAGGCTTTCGATCTGCTTCTCGACAATCCCGATTTTTCCGGTCGGAACTCGCTTGCCGCGTTCGCCCTTGACGGTCCCTTCGTACCCTTCGTTGCCCATGCACTGATGGCGATATGCCCATCCCGTCATGTAACAGTTGGCACATTCGGGCGACACCTTGGAGCACCCCTTAAAAGGGTTACATGTACTTGTCGCCCAGGCGATTTCAGTAGTTTGATTAGCCATTTTGGTTACCTCACAGTGATGTTTCAGATGCACAAATGCATCGTTAGTGGAAACATCGCTACCGTACAAAATGTCACCGGCCAATGGCCAACTTGCAAGCAACCGTAATTTTGAAATACGCCGTGGCCAATGGGCCGCATTTTTTAAGTTACAATGTGATTTCAATTAACATTCTTATATTTTATATAAAGCGACACATCGCCACTACTCAGATTCATGTCCTTTAATCGGACATCAATCTCGACATCGGGACCTTCGAGGATCGTCGGCGAATACCCGAAAATGATCGGAAATTTGGCGTTGGAAGCGTTGATCAACCCCACCGATCCGAAGTAATGTTCTTATCATGTTCGCACCTAGCCCAAACGCTCCATTGCCTCCCGGCACCTGTCAGGCATCTTCTCGTGGCTTCGCTCCATTGGAAGCCACAGCACCGATCTATTCCGCCCTGGTGGCTGCCGGATTTCCCTCCCCCGCCGACGACCACCTGGAGGGCAAGCTCGATCTCCACGAATTGATGGTGAAAAGACCGGCGGCAACCTTCTTCTGTCGGGCCGATGGCGATTCCATGACCGGTGCAGGCATCCATAGTGGTGACCTGCTGGTGGTGGATCGTTCGGTTCAGCCCCACGACGGCGACATCGTTGTGGCGACCCTGGACGGTGGCTTGACGGTGAAGACCTTGCGGAAGACCGAGGATGGGTGGGAATTGGCCTCGGCCAATCCGGACTACCCCAGCTTCTCCGTCGATCCTGATGATGGCGTCCAAATATGGGGCGTCGTCACCTTCTCCGTCTCGGCCTTAGCCAAACGGTGATGGGCGATGGCGGTCTACGCCCTGGTGGACTGCAACAATTTTTACGTCTCTTGCGAACGGGCGTTCAATCCTGCCCTTGAAGGCAAGCCGGTCATCGTCATGTCCAACAATGATGGCTGTGCCGTGGCCCGTTCCGCAGAGGCCAAAGCCATTGGCGTCGGCATGGGCGAACCTGCCTTCAAATTGCGGCATCTGGTCGATAGCCATGGATTGATCATGCTGTCGAGCAACTACGCCCTGTACGGGGACATGTCCGAAAGGGTGATGTCCGTTTTAGCGACATTCTCGCCGGGGGCCGAGATCTACAGCATCGACGAATGCTTTCTGGATTTGGATGGCATGCCAGTGGACAACCTAACTGCATGGTCCCAGCAGGTACGTGCCACAGTGCGACGTTGGACCGGCATTCCCGTGTCGGTCGGGATCGGCACCACCAAGACCTTGGCGAAACTGGCCAACAGACTCGCAAAGAAATCCAAGAAGGCGAATGGCGTGCTCGATCTGAGCCGTGATGCCCGATGGATAGAGGCCGCCCTCAAGCAGACCCCAGTCGGTGACGTGTGGGGCATTGGCCGCCAGTATGCAGCCCTCTGTGGCGTGAATGGTATCCGAACCGCCTTTGACCTGACCTTGCAGCCAGATGGATGGATCAAGAAGACCATGGGGGCGGTCGGCCTTCGCACCGTGATGGAATTGCGAGGAACCCCCGTCCACACCCTGGACACGGCACCATCAGACAAGCACACAACCTGCTGCTCGCGTTCGTTCGGTGCATCCGTTACAGAGTTTGAGCAAGTGCATGATGCGGTGATGACCTTTGCCAGCCGGGCAGCCGAGAAAATTCGCGGTGAAGGACTGGTGTCCGGTGCTGTGCAGGTGTTCGCCTATACCGACAGGTTCCGCCCCGACCAGCCACAGTTTTCACTGAACTCCATGATCCGTCTGTCGCCACCGACATCATCCACGCCGCACATCATTGGGGCGGCCCTGAAGGGGCTGAAATCAGCGTGGCGTGACGGCTACGAGTATAAGAAGGCAGGCGTGATCATGCTCGATTTGGTCCGCCCCGAAGACATCCCGCGTGACCTGTTTTCACCACCACCAGAATCAGGTGCACGGCCAACGGCGTTGATGGCTGCGGTAGATGGCATCAACGGAAAGATGGGCAAAGGGGCTGTCGGATTCGGGTTGGTTCCCGACGACGCACCGTGGAAGATGCGATGCAGCAACCGAACCCCGAGCTTCACGACCAGTTGGGACGACATACCGGTGGTTAAGGCGTGATCAGTGGAGGATCACAGGGATCAGCCACAGCCGCATGATTTGTCGGCCTGGATCGGCGGACACGGCACCGAACCATAGGAGCAGAACACGCAGCAATCGCCGGGCTTGGGTCGCAGAACAATGCCGCACCCTTTGCAATCATAGAAAAACTGGCATGCGTCGCTCGGCATCACCTCCACCTCGTGGTGGCCGCAATGGGGGCAGGTGATCTTGGATTGGAGAATAATCGCGGTTTTGGCCAGCACATCGTCCCCCTTATCGTGGCCGCAGATGTCGTTCACCGGCCAGGAAGTAGCTCAACATGAAGGCGGCTTCCTGTGGCGGCGGCGAAGCGTGCCAGTGAAGTCGATGAAGGAAGGGAACGGCCACTTTCCAGCCGTGCTACCACGGACTGGGTGGTACCCATTTTCTTCGCAAGTTCGGCCTGAGATAGACCAGCCCGTTGACGGGCACGGATAAGGGTTTCCGCAATCTCGAACTCTGGGGCGAGACGGTCATATTCGGCCTTCACCTCGGGATCAGCCAGCATTTTAGCCTTGAGGTCATTCAGGCTGGTCATTTCAAAATCTCCTTGGCCCGAGCCAATGCGAGTTCAATCTCCTGGCGGGGCGTCTTCTGGGTCTTTTTTACAAAGGCACGCACCACCACGACCCGCCGACCAGTGACGGTCACATAAAGGGCACGGGCGATGCCGTCGCGGCCCATTAGCCGCATCTCCCATAACTTGCCCTCAAGCGACTTCACATGTGGATGCCCCATACCTTCCAACCCTGCGGACTCAATCATCCCGGCAATCCGCAGGAATCGGGCCTGCATATCCTTGGGCAAGGCCGCGATTTCCGCATCCACGATTTCGTTGAGGGTTTCGACCTTCCACTCCATGGGCGGATCATATCGCAAAATAGCGATTTTCGGAAGGCGATTGATTTTCGGGAATGGTCACATCGGTCATCTAATCATGTCCAGCGACCGATAGACGGATGTACGAGCGATGCCCAATTGTTTGCTAATCGCCGCAACACTGAATCCTTGCCCCTTGAGCCGACGAACCTCAGCAACGTCGATCTTCGGAGGGCGACCACGGTACCGTTCCGGGTGATCCGTCTTCGCCCGCTGGATTCCTTCGATCTGTCGTTCCCGCCGAAGCTGCGTTTCAAACTCCGCAAACACCCCAAGGAGATTGATGGTCAAGGAGCCGTAAATGTCGCCCGTGTCGAACGGCTGCTCGGTGGCCTTCAGACTGGCCCCCCTTTCCTTAAGTACCTTGATGATGTCCTGGAGGTCGGAGATGGATCGGGCCAGCCGGTCGATCCTGGTCACGACCAGGACATCATCGGTTCGCAGAAACTCCAACAGGGTTTCCAGTTCCCGGCGACCATCGCGGCTGGTGCCGCTGATTTTTTCTGATCGGATGATCTGGCAACCGGCAGCCTTCAAGGCATCAATCTGGATGTCGAGAGATTGGTCGGCGGAAGAGCAGCGGGCATATCCGTACAGCATGGATTTGCTCCATATGGGTCATAGATCCATATATTAAAGCGTTCCATAAATACAAAAGCAACCCATCTGGAACAATATTTCCTGACTGTGGCGGAGTTGCAGCAGGGTATACCTTAATGTTGCATACGATAATGCACCCTAAGATACAGATTAAAGGCATTGATATATTAAATACATGGATGGCAATTCACAGCTTTTTTGACTCAATGAAACTTTCCAACCTATGAGTCATTGGAGTAGACGTCTTGATGTACCGTGGTAGCATCTTGAAGGGGCGGCTGAAAATGCCGCGTCCTATGATCGGGGCGTAGCCCATGGACGGCAGGAAGGCGTCATGGTTAAAAAATCAAAGAGCTATCCATTTGAATATCTCGATTCGAGAATTATAATTTTTCAGAATAAACCAACCAATGACGGCGGAAAAGCTAAGTGGTCATTCAGAGTTACAATCCCGCCACATAAGCCTATTGAACGCAGAATCAGTGACTACTTTGAATACAACCCAAAGCACTACGCAAGGGCAAGCGAGTCATTTCCATATGAATCTGAGCCAACTCCGGAAATTATAGCCTATGCGAAGAGGATACTTTTTGCTTATAGAGAAGAGGTTAGTCGGACAGGGCGGCTGCCATATGATCAGCCAAAGCTTATAACCATTGTTGAGACATATGTTTCCGGGACTGATCTTGAGTTGTTGATGCGGAAAATTGATCCCAACAGAAGTGAGCCTGAGGCAATGTTTGTTCGGTTGAATCAGGTTACTTACGTTAGTATGAAGAAGTGGACTGAGAGTTTCGGCGATAACGAGCCACGAGTGCGGGCCATCATCAAGGCGGCACTGATCAAGGCTCTGTCGGACGAATTGATTCCAGGCATCCCCCCTATCTTCACCTAAATTTTCCCATACAGCCCCCGTCCATCGGGCCGAAAATTCCCACAGAATTCCAGCCCGGAAGTTAGGCTTCCGGCCATTTCGGCTTGGGAATTTTCCCACGCAAAAACTCCCACAAAACTCAAATAAACACTTTAAAAACAATATGTTAGCCTATTGCAAACTTTGAATTCACCTCGTTTAATGGCGACAGAAACCACGATGGTGGCACGCCATGAACAACGAATTCCGCTCCTCCGCCTTTGAGAAAATCGACCGTCAGATTTTCGAATCCAACGGCAAATTCCAGACCCCGGAGAAGGTTGCTGGTTGGGTGATCGCCTGCGTCATTACCCGGCCCAGTGCCATGACGACTGGCACTCCCAGCAACGATAACACCCCGCACAAAGGGAGCACCCCGCCCAAACCCCCGGCCATGGCTTTGCGGCTGGCTGCTTAATCATAAGGAGACCTCACCATGTCCGACTTTGAACCCATTCTTCGCCCTTCCCGGAAGGCGGTGATTTCCGCTGTCTCTCTGGGGCTTCGTACCCACATCGCCCTCGTCAACGTCATCGTCTCCGCCTTCGAGGTGCTGCCCGAACTCCGCAAGGACGAGGCCGCGTTTATCAATTTCGCCAAGCAGCAATATGGGCTGACCGTCATGGGCAAGGCGGTGGACGATTTCACCCTGCTCGTGGTCAAGGTCTTGTTCCACAACGTCTCGGAGAAGACGGACTTCCGCCGCCGTCTTGGGCAGATTGCGACCGCCCTTCGGTATCTGGAACTGCACCGTGACGAATTCCCCGCCGAATACATTAAGCGGTTGATTCACGACCAGGGCGGTATGTCGGGGCTGGTGAAAGCTTTCCGCAATGAGAGGCGGACCCACCGCGACACGAGCCGCGAAGAGAAGAAGGTCCGCACCATCCAGACCTACGTCGCCGGTTTGCCGCAGATCGGCACCACCACCCACTACGCCGACCATCAGTGCACGACCATCAATGATGTCAAAGACAGCCAGACTCTCGAAGCTCTGGCCCAATCGCCGGGTCGTGTCTTGATCGTGGGTGACATCGACGAGCAGTTCAATCTTACGAATTTACGGGTCGTTGAACGCGACCAGGACGAAATCGACCGTCTGCTCACCCGCAAGGCTGCCCAGGTCACCAAGACCGGCAGCAACGACAATCAGCCCATGAAGGAGGCCATTTAAATGTTCACCAAGTCCCAGATTGAAGCCGCCCGTTACACCCTGCGGACGCCCTTCGACCACCCCGAATCCGAGGCCATGCGGAAGATCGCTCTGTGGCTGTTGGACCACGCCATGCCGATCCCGTTGCCGCCGACCAAGAAGGTTCGGAAGGCTCGTAAACCCCGCCGTACTTATGACGAAGCGGCGGACATTATCCTCTCCGACGACCCGCCTTCGGTTCTGATGGAACGCTATGGCGTCACGTTGGGGACGATCAACCACTACAAGTCCGGGCACGGAAATTACAAGAAGTTCGAGGGCTGCTCGGGGTTCTGGAAGGAATACAGCCGTAAGCACCGTGCCGAGATTCGCCGCCTGACGAAAAACAGCAATGACAATCAGAAATTCAAGGAGGCCATGTGATGAAACCCGCCATCAAGCCCCACCTGGACGTCCCTCTGATTCTCGCCCCCGAAAGGATGTCGAGCATCATCCGCTCCCCTGGTGGGAAGCACCGTCTGGCTCGTGATCTGGTCAACCTCGCCCCGTTCACGATCAGCGAGTACCGGGAACCTTTCGCGGGGAGTGCCGCTGTTGCCTTTCGCATGGTCCGGGCGGGACGTACCCGGAAAATCTGGATCAACGATCTCGATCCCGGCATCGCCAATATGTGGACCGTGGTTCGCGACGATCCTGCTGGGCTGATCCGGGTTTTGCGTTCTCTCCATGGCCGGTTCGGGGCGGGCAGCAAAGAGTTGTTTGATCTGTCCGTCCAGATGGTCGAGAGCGACGATCGCACTGAAGCGGCGGCGGCATTCTATACCCGCAACCACTTGAGCATGTACGGGGCCAACGGCATGTCGTCGTATGCCCCGAGCCATCCGCGTGATGATCGCGGACTCCGACCGATCCACATCAATTACATCCCCCAGTTTTCGGCGTGGCTTCAAGGTGCCCGGATCACCAATTTGGATTACCGGGAAGTTCTTGATGCCCCTGGTGCCGGGGTGATGTGCTTCGTTGATCCGCCCTATGCCCAGGTGGGCAAGGCCATGTACCCCTTTGGCGAGGCCGATCTGGAAGAGCTTGCTCGACATGTACGTGCCAGCGGCCATTCCTGCTTGATCACGGTGGACGACAGTCCGGCGAACCGTGTCGCATTCTCGGACATGCATCCCATTCTCCATGCCTTCATGAGCAACATGGGCAATATCCACAAATCGGCGGAACTGGTGTGTGCGAATTACACCACCCCGCTCTACACGGTCCATGCCAGGAAAATTGGGGAGGAGATCGAGCCGATTGCCCCGGTGATTATGCCCAACAACGACATGGTGCCAGTGGTGGCGTCCCAGTCGTCCAACGACGATTCACCTGCTGGTGAACCCACGAAGAAGGAATGGAAGGCACGGACCCTTTTCATCACCAAGGCGAACCAAAAGAAGAATTGCGAATGGTATACTCCGCCCAGTTTGCTCAGCCAAATCTACGCCGCCAATGACAACCAGCCCTTCGACATCGACCCTTGCTCGCCATGCAAAGGGGAGAACGCTCCGGTTTGGGCACGCCAGCATTTCACCCAGGCCGAAGACGGATTGGCTCAAAATTGGCACGGTCGTGTTTGGCTGAACCCCCCGTATCATAGCCTTCGTCACTGGGTCGAAAAAGCCGCCGATGCTGTGTGGTGCCGTCACATGCCTGACGCTCCAACCGAAGCCTCTGCTGTTCGTGACCTGCCCTTGTGCGAAATCCGTGGTCGGCATTATCCCTGTTCGCACCCACACGAGCTACTGGCGGAAATTCGTGAGTGAACATGCCTGCGTGTTCTTCATCGCTGGCAAGGTCGGATTCTTGAAGGGTATTGATGGTAAAGGCATCGAAGTTCAATCCCGGATGCCCGAGGGCTTGGCCTTCGTGATCTGGGGAAACCATAGGCCGTTTTCGAATTATCTCCGGTCGCTTCCCACGTCGATGATCGATGTGTACGAACGTTCCGGTCCAGTCATCCACGATCACCCGGTGCGGTACTGGGATTCGATGAAGAAGGTGGCGTGATGGAACTTGGCAGTGATGGAGTGAAGGCCGAATTTTCATCCCGCCTCCACGCCGATCCCTGACCTATTCACCCGAGCGGTTCCGCTTGGCCTTCATCTTCGCCGCCTCGATCTGGGCATCGAGTTCGCCGGTCTTCACGGCCTGGACCACCTGGGTCAGTACGGTGATCACCTCCTTCTCGGTCTTTCCGGCAACAATGCTCGGCTTTCCCGGCTGAAGTTCGACCACGACGGCATGACCGTAGCGTACCTGCACCATGATGTTCCCATCGGTAGCCCGCCAGTACCAGGGCTTGGGCGGTGCCGCGACCGACTTGCGAATGGCATTGCCCTCCGCATCCTTGCTGTATCGGGTGCGTTCGACCTTGTAATTCTGGTCGGACAACAGGCCGATCTGATGCTGAATCCCATCGATCACCACATCACGGGCAGACTTCTTGCGGGTCTCCGAGATCAGCGGACGCTTGGCGTCAGAAAACTTCAAGTTGAGCATAGTAACCTCCATGCATTGACGTCTGCACATAGATTACGGAGTCAAAATAGTATTTGCAAGATTGGTAAACAAATAATTTTAGTACCAATTACTCGACACGACGCCAAATTTCAGTCCACGCCTCATTTTCAAGCTTCTTGAGTGCATTCACACCTTCTTTGTATTCAATGGCTTGAGCAGCATCTGTACATTCAACGGCAGCTTCATTTGTTGCATCTATCACGCCGGTCACATTTGATATCAATGATAAAAGTGCTTCAGTCGATATCCTTCGGTTTCTTGATTTCGATGAGCTAAAGTAGCTCTGACCTCGATTCAACCACTCTCCAAATTCACGACCTGATTTCACGATTCCAAGGCAATGGAACTCGTCATATATCTCCTGTAGTTCACGCATCTCGACGTTACTCCTGCTGATGTTGCAGGAGTATTTATCAAGCCGCTGCGTTCCCACGTGCAGCCCACCCCAGATATCGCCCGACCAGATTTTTGGAATTGTTGCGACCGCTATTGATGGTCGGCCCGATTTCTCTTTTTTCCAATCCCGCAGCGAATGCCGCCTGTTCCAGCCGGGTTTCCACCATCCATGTGTCAAGTAAACCGGCACTTGCCATGGCGAACCCATGCAGCGATGCCCGGTACAGTGCGTTGTTTCGTCCCAGCACGACATCGCCGATGGCGGCGACCAATTTGTCGAAGAACCCGGCGGCATGGGAGTGATCTTCGGGCATGGGCAATTCATCTGGAACGGCAACCAGGATCGGCGGAGGCATATCGATTGGCAGGATGTTGTTCTGCACCCATAGGGTTGGATTGATCGGATCACCATCGAAGACCTGGAAAAACCCATCACTGCCATCCATGGGCTTGCATGGCAGGTACATCATGTTCTCCACCGACAGCTTGGTCGGGTCGATGCCATGGCATGGCTTTGCCGATCCCCGTTTCCGTTGCCGGGGTGAACAGTAGCCGTTGGACTGGACCACCTTGATGATCTGTTTGCAGATGGAGTTGTAGGTTTCAGCCATCATGTAGCCGGTCGTCGGCATGAACACCCGGTAGCGGGTGTCGTTGGTCGAGGAGGCCGTGTTGTAGATCACCATGGATTTGCCCGCGAACATCTTGGCAAAGGCGTGATAGGCCATATCCCCGTCATCGATATCGAGCCAGATGCCCCAGGTGATCACCGCGTTGTCCCTTCCCCGGCTTTTGTCGCCCAGAGTTGGGTTGAACAGGGTCGGGCTGATCAGGAAGTTACTGTGCTTGTCCTGGCAGGTCCGCCCATGGCAATGACGAAGCCACTCGATCATGTCGGCCATGGAATTGAGGAACAGATGACTGGTGGTGTTGGTGTCCCGGATATGGCGGAACAAAGTTCCAGCGAATAGCTCCCGTTCCAGGATCGACAAATCCATGAAATCAGATGCAGATGTGTCTACTAACGACAAATGGTCATGTTTCGATGTAACGATAGGTGAATAATATATATTCGCCAATCGTAACGGTGAAATCTTACCATTTTGTATTTCAGGCAATATATTTGCCAGTTCCACTTCCAAAATATGCTCATCTTTCCTCTTGCGATATGCCCGGACTCGGGCTGAATTATCCACATGGAGCCGATTGCGGTGCCCCTTGCCCTTCTTTGCAAGCTGAACACCTGGAGCTTGGACCATGGTGCAGCCGGGAAACTGATCGGCCAGCCACTGGGCTACACCGATGTCGGTGACCACGACCCGAACAGGTACATCGCAATGGAGATCACGAAGACTGCACCGCATCACTGCCTGATAGACGGCTTGATGGCAGATCGCGTCTCTAATCTGGTCTGGGGTAATGCCGAAATTCGACAAGAACCGGCATTGCATAGGTGTTGGCAGGAACGAGGCCACCACCACGACATTGTGAAATTCGGAAAACTTATTCATTCCATGGGGTTTGTGCGGCAACGCGGTCGCGGGCAACTGGGCGAATAATTCCTCGGCTGCATCCTCTGCGTCCTTGTTCACCTGAAAAAGAAAGGGCTGGTCACCAACCAGTTCGGCGGCCTTGGTCAGGCCGAGGATGGTGTTGCTGATCTCCGTACCATCGACAGTGACCTTCTTACCGCCCAGCTTTTTGGACCAGCTATCGTCGGCCAGATAATGAATGGAGACCCGATGACCGTTCTGATGCTGCTGGAACCGAAGGGCGTTGGTCAACTGGCGATGCGGTTCGAACACTGCCCCCTGGACTGCCCATAGGTGATGAAGCAGCGACTCCTCAAAGTGTGCCCCCATGATAATCGCCGATGCGAACTTGGTGAATGCTGATGGCTTCAGAACCCCGAACAGGTACAGAGGATATTTGCCGTTTTCGGTGTCACCGGCCACGGTGCGTTCGATGTTCTCCCTGATCGCGAAGACATCATAATCCGGGTCCAGAATGGCTCGGGCTATGGCTTTGAATTCAGCATCAACAGCGTCATCGCCATCGGCAAGACGGCGAAGTTTGGCATTGTCTGTTGCTGCCACCTTGACGTTGTCGGCGGAGAAATCCTGCCACGATATGGCCAAGGTGATGATCTCGTGGTTGTGCGGAAGGTGCTTGCAGAACATCACGTCGGGGGCAGGAATCTCATCGACGATCACATGCCAATGTTCAGGCCGGTGGACATATGGCAGTCGCAGCAACGCCTGCTGGGTCAGGAACAGAACCTGGCCCCCTTCACCTGGGCATTTCAAATGCCCCATGATGGAGGTGATCACCTGCCCTTCTTCGCAGGTGCTGCCGTCGAACCGGTAGACCGGAACCGGCTTCTTTCGCCGTGAACTGGCCCGTTCCTTAGCCTTGGCAAACCATTCGTCGATGCAGGTTTTCGTTGGCTGGGCGATGATAACCTTGTGGCCCTTGGACGCCATATCCACCGCGTAGGTGACGGCGGCGTCGGTCTTGCCTGCACTTGCAGGGCTTGAAACTGTGAGAATTTGTTTTCCCTTGATCTCCATAATATCACCAAAAACAAAACCCTCGACAGTGCGAGCCGCCAAGCTCCTGTCGAGGGTTACCACCCGAACATATCCGGGCGTTTGATTGTCATGATCTGTTGGCGGCTCGATCAGTACATCTATTTATCTTCGGCGATAATTCACCGGCCCCACGTGTGCGGAGTCCAAACCCGTATAGCCGGGCCGCACCGTCGCGGCCAATTTTTAAATTCATCAAGGCGGCAGATAAGTAAATTGACAAGAACACCGTACCTATGCCCCACGAAACCGCCGAACTTATAGGTTACAACCCCAATATGTATTTTCGAAAGACCGTCTGAATTATATTGCCATCATCATGTGATCGGCCGGAATGTCCGATATGCAGTGACACCAAGCCACCGCAACATAAACACAACAGGACATATGACATGTTAGACTTTAACATATTTAGCAGCAGGCAATTCCCACACATGATGGCTGCTGCGGGTGAAACTCCAGCAACCATGAAGAAAATTGAATTCTTGGGAAATCTCCTGAGAATCTGGTCAATCATCGACATGGGCGAAACTGATCTGAGTTCAAAGCTAAATATTTTGATTAATACCGTCAAGATTGTTGCAGGATTGAATGATCATGAGTTTTCGGATTTGATGATGCTTCTTCAGGGTGTTGTCTTAGGACAGAAGATTATATTGAATTGTCGAATTGTCGTGTGGGACGAATTATTGTCTCTAACAAACGATTGTGGCGACAAATTTCTGCCAATAATAAGCACCGGATTATCTAATGCTGCTTGACTACCTCTGGCGTGGACGGCTGCTGATAAATTATCGGCAGCCGCCCCCCATATTTGAATGTCTTCGTCATGCCCGTTATTATCCCCGCCTTTCATGGGAGGGGAGTGTTATGCGAATGCTGGGATTGCCCTTCGAACTATCAATCTGCGGCCTGGATGAATTGGCCGACGAGATCGTATCGTTTGCCCCATCCCACATCGTCTCAATTTTGGACCCCGGCGAAGATGACGGCGATCCCCTGATCTTCGACGAATCGATCAGGGTACTGAGGCTTCGATTTTTCGATATCCATGCCATGGGCGGAATGGTTGGCTCGATGCTTTCGGCCAGGGACAGGGCGGAATATCCTTGCGTCGATCACGCACACGCCATCCTGGAATTCGGGCGGAACATCCCAAGTGGCAGCAAGGTACTCATTCATTGTTGGGCAGGGGTCAGCAGGTCAACCGCAGCAGCGTTCGTACTGGCCTGTCTTCACCTGTCCCCAGATCAAGCCATGCACCTGATCCTCGGCCTTCGTCCAGGTGCCATGCCCAATCGCCTGATTGTCCGATTCGCGGACAAGATTCTTGGCTTTGAAGGACGGATGGTTGCTGCGATTGATGGTCATAAGCAGGGAGTTGACCGCCGATCAATCAGATCGAGCAGGCGTTGAGCATCATGTAGAGCACCTCGGAGCAGATCAAGGACGGCCATCACCTCAAATCTAATAAGGTTTTCATCATAAACCGGCGGCAATCTTCCTGGAGAAACAGAAACAGCGTCTTCTGGTGAAATTGTAAAATCGTTTAATCTCATAACACACTCCGCATATTGATAAATGTATTTATACAGTTATAATGGAATGGACGCGTATTCATGATTGCTTGGAGGGCATTATGCATTCAAGAGCCATCATGTTATCAGTCAGCTTGCTGTTCACTGCGACATTTGCCGCGAACGCCCAGGAAGGTGTCTACTTCACCACGGACAAGGGTGCCGCCGGTGTGGTGAAGGCCGCCCCCCCGACCGTGTATCCACGCGATCCCGGCCTGCCGAATTATTACGTAATCGGCACGCAGTCCCCACTGCCGCCGCTCACTAATGGCGAGATCAACACCCCAGGATACTGGCACCGGGAGCAAACGGCTGTCCTTGGACGGGACAGCAACGGTATGAACCTCCATGATCGCGGTGAATACTGCTCACACCTGGAGAGAAAGATCAGTCGGTATGCAGAGATTTCGATGGCTTGGTTGAGCGATCATGATCTGTGGTTCTCACCGTCTGCTGGCTTTATCCCCCATGGCGTGGCGATGTCAGAATCGCGTGAAATTTTGACCTATGCACAGGTCGCGTTCCGGGACCTCAGGTACATCAAGCACGATGGAGCCAGAATCCAGCACTGCGACGACGTGGCGACCTTTGCAATTTTCAGGATGCAGAAATTATTGGAGAAATACCCAGAAGACCCTGGCTGGGTTGAGCGGGTTCGAAACTGACGGACATTGTTTCCTGTCCGTTCATCAGCATAATTGGACGCCATGAACACCGATCTCGACAAACTGAAGACCCGGCTCCAGGCACTTCGAGCCAAGACCATCGCCAATGGCTGCACAGAGGAAGAAGCCTTGGCGGCGGCAGCGAAGGTGGCCGAGCTATTGGATCGCCATGATTTGTCCATTACGGACCTCGAAATCCGCGAAGAGCAGTGTGAAAAGTCCACCATCGAAACCAACAGGAAGCAGCGGCAGCCGATCTCAGCGTGCATCCCGGCCATCGCCGAATATTGCGATTGCAAGGTCTGGCGGGAGAAGGACGACAAGGGCATCCGGTACGTCTTCTTCGGACTTCGCCCCAGCATCGAGATGGCCCATTACGTCTACGATGTGATCGCCACGGCCATGCAGACCGCCTGGGTCCAATATGCCCTGGCCCAACGAATTCTCCGTTACGGCAAGGACGAAAAGGGATCGTTTTTGTTCGGCATGGCGGTGTCGATTGGGGAGAAGCTGATCGCCATGAAGGCCGAACGCGACGAAGCCAATCGGGTCAGCAGTGGCCGTGATCTGGTGGTGATCCGCCACGCCATCGTGGAATCTGAATTCGCCAAACTGGACCTGAACCTGCGTCGCGGACGTGCATCTGGGAAGAAGGTCGCGGCTGGTGCGTTCGAAGCTGGTCATGCCGCAGGCCAATCCCTGGCCCTACATCCTGGCGTCCACGGAAAAAGTTCTCGGAAATAGGGCGAAGGCACTGAGTTCACCTGCCACGACCACCATATGCTTCCGAATGCTCGGCGTGCTTCTTCCAGTTGGACTCGTACTTGGCAGCCAATTCGGAATCGCGGATCACCAGTAGGTTTTCGGCATTCCGTTCCTGGGCGGCTTTTGTGAAGTTGAACGATCCGGTGATGACCGTGCTGCCGTCGAGCACCATTACCTTGTTGTGGGCGATGGCGTGGGCCGCGTCAATCTGAACCGGAACCCCGCCGTTCGACAGGAAATCGGCACCGCTGTACTTTTCCGTTCTCTGGCTCTTGTCCAAGACTGCCCGAACATCGACACCGCGTTTCTTGGCCTGAACCAAAGCCTGTGCGATAGGCGGTGAGGTGAACGAATAGGCTTGGACCAGGATGGTACGTCGAGCGGTTCCGATGGCCTCTACGACCTTCCCAGTGCAGTCCATCCCAGGGGTGAAGCAGACATCGATCTGACGGTCAGCGGCCATCCCGGCATGAGCCGTCATCAGCAGGGTCATCGTTGCCACGATGATCGAAAGACGACCAAAACTCATTGCTGTCTCTCCTTCAGAATCCCCTCTTCAATGGCCGCAGCCATCACCACGTCGCCCATGGGGCCTTTGAGTTCGTCGGGCAAGGAAATGGCCGTCATCCACGTCCCGTCTGGTGCTCGGTATTTCGGGAGGGACACTTCGGTTCCATTGCTGTCGGCACGAATTTGTACCCCATGGATCACAACCTCAACCCCATCCATCAGGATCGATACATCCGCCAACGCCAGGAGCTTGCCAGCGTTGCTAACCGGCCTGACCCTATTGGCGGTGATGATGGCGGAAGTCGTGTCCATGGAACCCCCGCCTACTGATCCCCAAAGCTCATGTAGCGGGTGTCGTCCTGGACGAAGCCACCAGCCATCTTCATAAAGGCTTCTGCCGTCAGAATGGCATCAAGCAAGGCACCATGATGCTCGAATCTATCGGATCGATCGATCCACAGCCGGTCGCACAGAACATCCAACGATCCCGGCACACCGGGGAAAAATTGCCGCGATAGCTCCTGGGTGCAGACGAAATCATTGTCCGAGAAAATGACATCATCGAAGCCGCACCGTCCCACCCTTGCGTACTCAAAATTCAGAAACTCGATTTCGTTTTCGGCACTATGGGCCAACAGCATGTCCTGGCCGATGAAAGTCTCGAACTCGTCCAGCACATCTCTGAATTGGGGTGCGTCTTTCAATTCGGCGGGGGTGATCCCATGAACCGCAATGGAGGCTTTGGCGATTGGGCCGCCCGGCTGAATGCGGCGGTGCCAGCTTTCACCGGTTTTCCACCCGTCTTCACCACGCAGCAATTCGACGCAGCCGATCTCGATCATGACGCCGGGCAACCGTAGCCCCTTGGGCATCTTTTTGATCTCGGCAGCGGTCGGCACCCGAAACCCAGTGGTTTCAGCATCAATGGCAATCAAACGGCCAACTTCCGACAGATCATCGAGGGTGAGCATCATGAATCCTTATGCAGAAGGCGTTCACAGGATGACAACGGACGTACCCTTGGAATGGTCTGCAAAAGCTCATCCATCAACCACGCCGCTATACCAAGCCATGGCGTGATCGGCCCCTTTCCATTTAGCTCCCCGACCCTCTTTGGTGGACTCGAACACAAAAATGATTCGCGTGGCATGTGCGAGTTCGGGTCGCACCTCAACACGAAACGACTGAATAACTCCCCCCATGTACGAAAGCTCATTCTTCGTCTGGTGCAGGTAGATCAAGCCGCCGACAACCGCAGCGGCGTCGGACTCTGAAATGTCCCAGTAGCCGCTTTCGAACACGGGCATCTTGACGCATGTCAGGTTCAGTCGGTCCTCACACTTGAGGTGAATGGCTTTCATCGGTCAGTCCACCCCCAAAGCTTTGAACACAGCGTCCACCGGATCGCTGTAGAAACTGGTCTGGAATTTGGCGAACAATTCGGCGGGAATCGTTGGTATATCCGCCGCTGATGACATCGGGATCAGGATGCGTTTTGCACCCGAATCAAAGGCGACCTGGAGGCATTCGGCAAGGTTCTCCACCGGCACCACGCTGCCACCCAGGCTCATGTCACCCAGCACCACCATCTGGGACTGCAACGGCTTCTGAATGATTGCCGAACAGAACGCCACGAAGCTTGCCAGGGTCATCGCCTTGGCGGCACCCGTGTTGTGGAGTTCAACGGTGTGCAGGTGGAAATCATGATCACCAGCCTTCGATACACCGCTGACACGTGTGAGGTTGGCTTTGAAATAGTCGAAGGCGACCTTCACCGCTTCCTTGGCACCTGAACTTGATCCCAATCCCGAGGTGGTCAACTTGCCATTACCCGCCGTGACCTGGGTTTCAAATCGATACAGGCCAAGATGGGCGGCGGCACCAGTTGCCACGGTGTGTAGGACACCCGGCTTCAATGGACCTTCGGGAATGATCTTACCGCCACCTTGTTCGGGAACGCTGATCCACTTCTCTTCCATCGACTCGATGTCGATGTAGGAAAAATGAACATCGTAGAACTCCATGCCGCCGATCTTCTTCAACTGCTCCTTCACCCGACGCCGCGATTCCAGGGCGTATTCCAGGCAGCGACGCACCGCGTCCTTGTCGTATTCTTCATGTGGATAGAGCAGCTTCAGCAGCCCAGACACAGTGCGACGAACGGCGATGGTATCCCGTTGGTTCAGGTTGTTCCCGAGTTTGAAGAATTTGTCGATGGCATCGCCGAAGGTTCGCTTCCGCATCTCGCGGAAGAACTCCGCAAGATAGTCCACGATCAGCCCGTACTGGTTGGTGAAAAACTCGGGCCGCATCTTTGGAATTTCCCAGCCTGGAATATAGGCATGAAAACGGTCGAAGAACGCTGAATCGATCATGGCTTCAGGGAACGGTGCGAGCAGGTGGCTGGTCTTCACCAGGGTATCGACCGGCTGATTGATGTTGCCGACGAAAACCATGCTGGCATAGGCACTGACCGAATCCTTGCCACGGGCGAAGGAGCCGGATGCCATGTAGTCCTTCATGATCTGCACCCCGTCCTTTTCCTTGAACGTGATGCCAGCCACCTCGTCAAAGGCAACGCAATCCCACAATCCGACCAGCCCCACGGTCCTGCGGCCCATGTTGTAAAACAGGTTGGCGACCGTGGTTTGACCACCCGAGATCAGGATGCTGTTGGGGCTGATTTCCTTGTAGATGTGGCTCTTACCGGTTCCGCGAGGTCCGAGTTCGCAAACGTTGTAGTTGTTTTCCACCAGCGGAACCATGCGGGCCAACAGGTGCCACTTCACCCGTTCGCTAAGGGTGGTTGGCTCCATCCCGCTCGACCGCACCAGCACGTCGATCCATTGGGATTCATCGAAAGCCTTCCGCCCTTCAAATAGCTCGTCCATGTCCATGTTGGGCATCTGGATGGGCTTCAGATCACTGACGATGAACGGTGAACTCTTCTGGTTTTCCTCGTGGTAGAACTGGATGGTGACGATGCACCAGATGCCGCCGACCAGCAGCTTCTCGTACTGCCGCACATAGTGGTCTGGCATCTCGGCATCCTTGACGCCGAGGTTGGACAGCAAGGCTTGGTAGACGTTCCGCTTCTCATTCAGGTGAACAGTCACCTTGTCGATGACCTTGTAGCTACCGCGTTCCCTGATCTTCGATTTGACCTTCTCGGCTTCATCAGGACGAACATAGTTTTCGGCCAGGATTTTTTTGACCGACTCCAGTCCCTCGCGGATGGTCACCTCGTCATTCGACGCACAATACATGCCCAGCAGGTATTCCAGGACGTAGACAGGGACGTTCGCACCTTCCTTCACCAGCTTGGTCAGGTCTTTCCGTACCACCCTGCCCGCAAAGTGGGAGTTCAACAGATCATCAAGGCTGTCGCTCATTCTGCGATCTCCAACGTCCTTATCGGCAAGATGGTTAGGTCTCGCTGTAACGATTGATGAATAATATATATTCGCCTTTCGTTACGTTGAAATCTGACCATTTTTACAAATCCACAATTTCCTGGGCCACACATCTTAGAAATCATCCATGAAAGCGATGCTGATGCTCACTTCAACCCGCTGCACTTCAATGCCATCTTCGGCATTTCGCAGAATGAGATGGTAGCAGCCCTTCTTGTCATAGCTGCGTTTCTGGAGCGACAGCCAGACAGACTTCTTCCAGCTATCCAGGTTGTCCTGGGTGCTGTCGAAGGTGACCCGTTCGATGTTGGTGATGGCCTGCCCATCCTCATAGACGGCGATGTCCAGGGTCGCGGGCTTAACCCTGTCGGTTGCCTTCTCGGTCTGCATCAGTTCGAACCGATAGCGGTTTGTGGTGATCTTTGGACTCTGGGTCATGACCATCACACCGACGTTCTTCACCGAGGTCTTGGACTTGGCATCGCCCTTGATCTGCCGAACTCGGATGAGGGGAACCGTGATCTCTTGCAGCATGGCACCGCCATGAACGAACCGAGAGCCACCGACAAAATGGAACCGGTTGTTTCCCTTCGGCACCCAGAATTCCATGTCACCATCGGAACCAGCAGTGATCGCGGTTGACCCATGATACGCCTTGGCTGAATCAGGCAAGTTCCGGCCAAGAAGGTAGCGTTTCTTCGCGATCAATGTCCCCGCCGGTTTGTCGGTCAGGGCATTCTTGTCCGTTGCATCGAGTGCCGTTTCCTGGAACAGGAACCCGTGGTCAGCGGTCACGTAGATGTAGGTGCCGTTGAGATTATTCATGATCATGCGGATCAGATCAGAAAGTTCATTCAGAGCCTGCCGAACCGCCTCGAAGGTCTTGCCCTCGGTTGAACCGCTGTCGCCGATGGCATCAATGGTGTTGTGGTAGACGTAGACGACCTCATAGGGCTTCACGAATTCTCGACCGGCATCCTTCTTCATGTCCTTCAGGTCATCGGCTTTGACCGCAACACCCTTCTTCGTGGCGAGGATGTTCGAACGATTCCCCGCTGCCGATGATTGACCATCCACCAGCACATCGCCCTTGTCGGAATAGCTGATTTTGGAATGGGGCAGCAGGGCGGCCATCCCCAGTGCGGTATAGGACGGCAACACCCCCAGCATTGGCTGAATTTCGGCCTGGATGCGATAGGTGCCGTTCAGGACATCGACCAGTTCCTTCGCCGCTTCATATCGCAGAGCATCGCTGATGATGACGAAAACTCGACGATCCGATTCCATCAAAGCGGCTTCGACCTTGTGGAAGAACCATGGTTGGGGGATGACGCCTTCAACCCGCCATTCCTTCAGAAGCTCATCCTCGACGAACTTGCCCCATTTCAGGCTGACATTGGTCAGGAACCAGTTGGTGTAGCAATCTTCAACCCCGTCACGCAGGGTCTTGAGAATTTCCCACCCCTGTGCCGTGGCCGCGTCGGCTGCTTCGATGAAATGGCGATACAGTCGGTCAAACTGGTGGAGGGTGGTGGCATAGCCATCAAACATCGCCTGAGCCGAATTGTAGTCGAACCCGTTCGAGAACTCCCCCCGCAGCCCAAACAGGTCAGCGGCGGCGATTAGGGCGTCATAGACGGCATGAAGGGCTTCACGGGTGGCACCGATAGCTCCACGGTTTCTATCCGCCCAGTAGCCGTTCTGGCGGTGTTTCGCGATGGCCTTTACAGCTTCGGCATTGATCGTGGCCGTGGTCGCAGTCACCCTGTCCCGCAGAGAAACAGCGATGAACTTCTCGATGACAAGGAAGGTCTTGTTGTCGAGCAGCGGCTCGATCTTCATTCCCGGAAGAAGGCTGTCGATCTTCAGGGCATCGCCGACCATCTTGGACAGCCGGTCATAACTGTCGCTGCGTGAATTGCTGTCTCGCCACTGGGAAAGGCAGACCGATGCACTGGATAGGAACAGCCTGGGCAGCATCAGGTGAGCCAAGGCCGCAGGAAGTTCCGCCGTGATCGAATGGGCAAAATCGCTGACCATCAGGCGGATCAGCAGATTCTTCAGCGTCGGAGAATTCTCGGAATATCCAAATTGCCCCTGCACCATGGACCAGAAGGATTCCGATAGGTCGTACTTTTCAATCTCGTCCCAGGCGGGTGGCAGGGCATCCAGGTCGGAGTCGGGAATGGCATGGTAGAGAGCGGTGAGAATGCCGAGAAATTCCGGTTGATCGACCTTGGTCACCACCGCCAGCATCTTGCGGTCCAGATCACGGATCGAATCTGTCGGCTGAACCAGCTTCTTCAATCTTGTCAGACGGTCCTTGCTGCCAAGGAATTTGGCACGGGCCTGGAGATGTGAATGCAGGGATTGTTCTTGCAGGCCCAATTCACCAAGAATGATCGAAGCCCGATCAGCCCGGAAGGTCCGGCTGTATAGGCGGATATCCAAGAGCCAGTCCTCGGACGGCAGCGGTACATGGGTCGCCGAATAGACCAGGAACCGGCTCTCGGGCTGTTCCCGCTCCATCCGAATTTTGGCTTCAAGCCCAGGCATCTGATCGGCACGCAGGAGGGTCACCCCGTCTAGACCGAGCGAGGAAAGGGATTCCTCGAACTCCCGGTCGGGGTCGTTCCAAAACACGATGCGATTGCCTTCACCGTAAAGCGATGAAAGTGCGTCGATAATCTTATCCATTTGATTTCGACATCACTTTGAAGCCGCCTGCGAGACGTTCTTTACCATCTCAACAATTTTCATGCCGCCCTCAGCAGAAACATCGCCCGAATCAATATAGCCTGAATGCGTCAATGCAAAGATTGAGCGTGTAGTTTCCATAAGAACAGCATCTCTGGCAGACTCATCATCTGTGGCCTTCACAAATGCCTGGAATGTTTTGAGTGCGTTAGCTCGATGTCTATTAGCAACTACTTGGTGCATTGTTGCTTTAGAGGCCGTCCGGAAGGTTCTTGAATCAGGTGAATCGGTTATGATTCCATGGGTCTCCAGAGAAATGCTGGGGGCGCCATGTGGACCAAGGACAACCGACGGCTCTATGAGCGGAGCGGACTTCGCTATCCAAGTGATCTGACGGATGAGGAATGGTCGCTGGTGGCGCCGCTGATCCCACCGGCAAAGCGCGGCGGGCGCCAGCGAACGGTGGATCTTCGTGAAGTGGTGAATGGGATCTTCTACGTGTTGATGACCGGTTGCCAGTGGCGAGCATTGCCCACGGACCTGCCGCCCAAAAGCACGGTGCATGAATATCTTGGGCTGTGGGAATGGGATGGCACGCTGGCACGCCTCCATCACGCCCTGTTCATCGAGGTGCGGGAACTCTCCGGCAAAGAAGCCAGCCCGACGGCGGCGATCATAGACAGCCAGAGCGTCAAGGGCGCGGAAAAAGGGGGGCGCGGATTGATCCATCGGGCTACGACGCTGGGAAGAAGGTCAAAGGCAAGAAGCGGCACATCGTCGTCGATACGCTTGGCTTGATCCTCGCGGCTCATGTCCAACCGGCCGATGTCCAGGATCGTGATGGCGGATTGCCGGTCCTCAAGGAGGTCCGGCGCCTCTTCCCCTTCATCGTTCGGGTGTTCGCTGATGGCGGCTACCAGGGGGCCGCCACCGCGGCAGCCGTCCGCGCACTCGGGGCGTGGCACCTGGAAATCGTCAAACGCTCCGACACCGCCAAGGGGTTCGAAGTTCTGCCAAAGCGGTGGATCGTTGAGCGCACCTTCGGGTGGCTGGGGCGTTGTCGCCGTCTCGCCAAGGACTTCGAGAATCTCGCCAGGATGGCGCTGGCGTTTCTTCGCCTCGCCATGATCCGCCTCATGCTGCGAAGGATAGCAAGACACCGGAAATCATAGGAAACTTCACGGACGGACTCTTATAGATGCGGCCAAGCCAAATGGTCGCAGCAAAGAGAAGGCCGAGAATCACAACTTTTGAAGTGGCGTGCTGGATAATTTGTGCTGCCTTTGCATCAGAAGGCAACCCATTCGACATCATATAGAAAGCCGTAACGAGCGTAATTACCGCACATAAACCGGTTGCAATAAGCCAGTTTTTTGCCGAAGACGCCAATGAATTGGCTTCATCAGAGAAATCACCGGTAAAATGAGCAACACCAACACTCGCAGAGGCCTCTCTGGCAGCAGCAATAATTGTTCGTATTTCCTCGTATTTCCCCTCTATATCTCCCTTCGCAGAGCTAACAATTCCATTAGCCTCAACAACTGATCTTGATAGCTGATCAATATTTCGTTGAACATCACCTTTTTGATACGCAAGGAATGGAATCCAAAGATGAGCTTTGAGGTAAAGCTGGTCTACAACCCCTTTGGTATTCTGGAGTATGTTCAAACGAACCTGCGACGGGTCTTGCTGTTCGATTGTAAAAGCAGAAAACTGATCCAAAGCCGCTTTTATTGGTGTCGTCACCTGAATTAAGTCAACCAGAACGGAGTCTGGAAGCGGCTCTAACGGAAGCACTTTAAAGTGATTTAATATCGACTGCATTCGCTCAAGGTCGCCACGACCAGCCTCAAAATTAATTTTTCCCCAGTCCCGGTGGCTTACGATTTGATCAACGGGCGTTGCCGTACAGGCCACGCACAGTTCAAGAAATTGCTTGATTTGCTGTTCTTGTGCCATTGCGTTCCTACTCCTCCGAACCGCCCGTTATCGCCTTCGTCTCGGCAAGTAGGGTGCCGAATTTTCCATAATTCACTTTCACACCGTCATCGAGATCAAGCTTGATCCGCATGTCGGCATAATGCCGGAGTTCCTCATCGAACTTGACCAGTTCGGCTTGCTGCTTTTTCAGCTTCTCCTGCTCCTTCCGCAGCTTGTTCTGGGCGGCGGTGCTGGCGGCGGCATCAATGTCCCGACCAAGCTGATCGATCTTTGATGCGATCCGCCCCTGGAGCGGCGTGACATATTCCATCCGCATTCGTGACAAGGTGCCTTCGTTATACCGGTGCAGGTAGACCAACGCCTCGAACGCCTTTTCCTTGCCGCTGCTGAATAGCCAGTAGATCGGACGCTTCTTGTAGGTCTTCAGATGGTCCTTGAAAAAGTCGGTGCTGAGATAGCGGCGGATGGTGTCGATGGGCGTTTCACCGCTCTTCGTCCCCAGGCTGTCGGCAACGAATTTCAGGTTTTCAGCCAGAGTCTCGGGCGACCAAGCGACCTTGATGAATTCGACGACGCGGTTGGTGGCATCGTCATCGAACCAATCGGCCTGCATAATCGGAACGATGCCGTCATCGTCAGCGGGGAAGGTGGTGTAGCGGCTGGGATCGAAGCCGACATTGCCACTGTTTGCGTAAATCAGCCCAGGCTCATCCAGGCTGTAGCGACCCATCATGCAGCCGATTGAATATGAAGCCAGCCAAAATACGTCGCTCTGGTTATCGCCAATGTATAAAGTGATCTCACCAGATTCATATTTGTCGCCAAGCTCCTCTGCAAGCCCGTATTCGTCAACTAGTTCTTCGTCTACGTGTCGTTGCAATTCACCTGATCTTGAATATGACCGATGGCACTTTGCTTGCCATTCCACAAATGCATTCTTAATACAATGTCCGCTTATGAGAGGTGGAGATTGGAATTCCCAAGATGTCTCAAAGCTTGCCCATTCATTTTTAGCAAGCCCCCATAACTCATTCACATATTCGTGAATGCTATTTTTTGAAATCATACTTTTCTCAACAGGTAGTGCCAAAATATGCCCTATTTTGAAGTCTTTAGTCGCGGAAAGAGACGACAAGAAAAATCTCCCAACTACACTGTTCATGAGGGCAGCGGCAAAATTAATTGTTTCTTGACTGCCAAATGCCATTGGTCCTTTTGCGTCGAACATAAATCCATTTGGCATTATGCGTGCTGCCGTCCCCTTGCTGCTCATAGAAGTCCATGTAAGCCCAGGTAAAAAAGCATAGTCGCCATTGTAGTTGTGCGATCTAACCCTCTGCGTTATGGGGTCGATGTTTCCCTTAATTTCCAGACCATCATTTTCCCAATTTACGATCAAACCAATGTTCCCAAACCACCTTTTATACTCTCCGCCCTTGTTATAGGGAAACCACTTGGAGCCAGATTCTACCGCCTCGGTACCGCTATTAATATTAAAGGCAATGTTCCCGTAAGGAACCTCATGCCACCACCGTAGGAAGCGGTCATTGCCAGCCGTTGCCATCCCTTCTCTGGCATCGACTAAATCCCTAAGCGGGGTTGCAGAAAACAATTTCCGACGACCCTGATCTGACAGTCCGTAAACAATTGCGTTAGCGGGAGCATTTAAGAATTGACCGCCATCAATTCGCTTTCCAAGCCCAGTAAACGCAGATAAAGACTTTAGCGATCCATCACCGATTAAATCAACATACCTCTGCCGGATAAAATACCCCATATATTTACTGCACACACCCCGCAGCGTGAAGCATGCAACTCCAAAGTTTATGCCCATTGCTGTTGGCTTTTTACCCTCGTAAGGCATATGGGCGAGAGAAAGTATTGTTGAATTGTTAAGTATATCGCTTCGAAAATATTCGTATGTGGACAGTGTGAGCCAGCTATCAAGCGTTACCATACTCATATAGCCAGTGCGGCAAAATTCAAGTCCGCGTGCTACGAACATGGAAAACGTATCGCCCCGTGCATTGTTAAAATAGTCCTGTGCGTATTGCTTAATTGTGTCATTCATCCCAGCCCTATTGCCAATATAAGGAGGGTTTGCGGCAACGCAGTCAAAATGCATAGAAAGTGTTTCAGCTTGATCAATTAACTTTAGTGCGAAAAAAGCAGATTTTGCCGCCAAGCTGTCTTCCAGGCGATCACGCGATAGAAGTTGCTTTTCAGCAAGATTCCTCAAAATTGGTAGCCGCTTCAGCAGTCTCTCTGGAATTTTTGTCAGCGAACCAATGGAGTCAGCATCGCGGAATATGGCTACCAACTCCGCTAGAGTTTGCGTTGCTGTGGCGGCAGACATAGACAACATCGGCTGCTGGATAGTTTCTGGCAGAAGATCATCGCTTGGAATAAGCTCGAACTTATTGCTGTCAGATGCGATTTTTTGATCATCGATATTTAATTTTTTGCTTGATAAAATGCTCTTAACATTCATTTTCTGATGTTTTTCGAGTATCCTTCTGTCGTCATTCCGAGCCTTCATCAGTAGGGCGAACGCCGCCATCTGGGCAGCACGGTCATCGACGTCCAAGCCGAACAGGTTCTTCTCAAGGATCAGACGCGGCACGTCCCGCAGCACATAGCCGCGTTCCAGGTAGATGTCTTTGAACAGGTCGTAGGCTTCCACCAGGATGTGGCCCGACCCGCAGGCGGGGTCGAGGAAGGTAATTTCCTCGGGGTTCAGTTCCTTCGGGGTGATCTCGGCCAGTTTGGTATTCACCCCATCGGTTTGCTCGGCAGGTTCAATGTAGAACTCCATCTTCGCCCGGATGCCCGACTGCGGATAGGTCGCCAGCCATTTGGCACCAAGGGTGTTCTGGACCATGTATTTCACGATCCAGTTCGGCGTGAAAAGCTGGGTGGCGGCGGGAATGTCCTCGGACTTGACCACCTTGCCGATGACCTGATCCTTCTTTTCCGAGATATAGAACTGATACAGCCAGCCGATGATCTCGATCTCTTGCCAATCTGCTTCCTCGATTTCAATGACCATCTGGCGAATGACGGAATCCGAGTGCAGCAGGTTATCGGGCAGCAGCAGTTCGGTTTCGTCGTCAATTCGCTCGAACAGGAAGGGCATGGCGGAATTCAGTGCATTGCACTGTGCCATCAGCAGCATCCGATAAAGGTCACCCTCCTTGGTCCCATCGAGCTTCAACTCGATGACCTTTTCCTTATCCAGACCCGGCAGATCAAGGTGCTGGGCATGTTCGACGATTTCCGGTGTTGCCTTGCCTTCAGGGTGGCTCAGAACTCGGTAGCCATGGTCGAGGTAGCCGTGGACCTCCATGTAGCGGATCGCGGCGAAGCGGTTGAACCACGTATAGGCGGCTTCCTCCATGACCTGCTCGAACCCTCGGGTCTTGACCCGTGCTTCAAGCTTTAACCGCTGATCGGCTACCTTTCTGGGATGGGCCTGCCCTGCAATCAGGGCGATATTCCCCTGCACCTGTACGGGTTCAATCGCGTCCTTGCTGATGCCGAACTTGATGGCTCGGGCGGTTACCGCCGCGATGAAGTCGCGACGAGCCTTGGGGGCATAGGTCTTCAGCTTATTGCGGTTCATGGCAAGCTCGTCCGATCAGCGAATTTCAATGGGTTCTTCAGCGGCCAGGGCGGCTTCAAGTTCCTTCCGCAGTTTTCCGAGGAACGCATCCACATCGGCCTGGGTCTTCAGGTAGCCCGATTTCATTTCGGCAGGCCGTACCACACGCGGCTTCTTGAAGATCGGCGGCGGAGGTTCTGCTTTGGTCTTTGTGGGTTCTGCACCACCGGTACCAGGAGTAACCGGCGGTGGCGTCGGAGCGGCTGGTTTGGGCGGCACATAGCGGTCAATGACATCCAGGGCATCATCTTTTGCCTCGATGGCGTCTGTGACAGCCTGATGAATGTGGGCGATGCTGGTTTGCGTCTCGGCGATCTGACGAAGCTTTTGAAGTTCCTTCAGGCACCTGTTTCTGAGATCAGGCGGTGCCGCGATATGGTCGAGGGCTTCCTTCACTTCGGAGACGTGCTGATCGATCTTTTCCAGGGCGTGGCTGCGACGTTTGACCACCAGGGCATCATTGATGGCCGTGACCTTGCTGACCAAGCCGCTGATGTCCTTGATCAACGGATAGGGGGCGGCATGACCCAAAATGGATTCCATCTGATGCAAGGCCGCCGCCGCATCGGGGTTGTGGTCGAGTTCCTTCCGATTGACGACGAACTCAGCGTACTTCCTACCCAGCAATTCCCAAACTGGCTGCTGGGTGCCGTAGAAGGTGTCGAGATCACTTACGTCGTCGGATAGATTTTGAAACTCCGCCTTCAGGGTGACGAATTTCTGGATGAAGCCGTAGCTGTCCTTCTCCGCCAGGATGAGCTTCAGAAGCTTCAGACCGGCGTCGATGGCATCCTTGCCCGGATATTTGCCGGTTTCGGCCAATTTCAGATAACCGCTGAGGTTGGCCTGCCACTTTTCGCACTGTTCCCGCAGGAAGCCATAGAGTGCGTCTTCGCCGTCCGGCCCCATCTTGGAAAACACGGATTTCCCGAGATTCCGGGATTGTTGGAGCAGGGCGGCATCAACCGTCTGCCGCTTGATTACGATGATGCTTCGCCACTTGTTGGGCGTCTTCACCTGTTCAAAAATCTTGTCGCGGGTCAACAATGCCCCATCCATGGACATGCTGAGTTCACCGGCCACGACCAACCGGGCGACCAGAAGTACCACTTCCCATTCCGGCCAACCGTAGGGGCGTTTGCCAAATCGACCTTCGATCAGGTCGTGCAGGATGACTTTCTGGCTGATGCTGTCCTTTAAGCGGACAAACTCCAGCACTTCCTTGAGTGCCGGAGCATTGCCATCTGAGCTACTCCCCGGAAATTGGACACTGACGGAAGCTACGATCTGATGTTTGCTGATCCCCAACTACGAGGAGATCAGAGATGTCGAAGCGCAGGAACCATGACGCGGCCTTCAAGGCGCGTGTCGCCCTTGAGGCGCTGAAGGGCGAGCGGACGGTATCGGAATTGGCGTCGGCCTATGGCGTCCATCCGACCATGATCCATCAATGGAAGAAGTCCCTGCTGGACGGGGCGGCGGAGATCTTCGAACGCGGGGCCAAGAAGAAGGCCGAGGTGGACGAGGATACGGTGCGATCCCTGCACGCCAAGATCGGGGAGCTGGCCGTGGCCAACGATTTTTTGTCTCGAAAGCTCAAGCCGTGGACCGGCAAGTGAGGCGGACCATGATCGAGCCCAAACACCCGGCGCTGTCGATCGGCGCCCAGTGCCACCTGCTGTCCATTGCGCGATCATCGTTCTATTACGAGCCCTTGGGCGAGACGGAGGCAAACCTGGAGCTGATGCGGTTGATCGACCGCCAATTCCTGGAAACGCCGTTCTATGGTGTCCGTCAGATGGCTTGGCATCTCCAGAACGAGGGCCACCCGGTCAACGTCAAGCGCGTCCGGCGGCTGATGCGGCTCATGGGCCTGATGCCGATCTACCAGAAGCCCAACACCAGCAAGCCCGCCAAGGGCCACAAGACCTATCCCTACCTGCTGCGGGGCCTGCGGATCGACCGGCCCAATCAGGTCTGGTGCGCCGACATCACCTATCTGCCCATGCGCCGGGGATTCCTTTATCTGATCGCCATCATGGACTGGGCCACCCGGAAAGTGCTGGCCTGGCGCATCTCCAACACGCTCGAGGCCGACTTCTGCGTCGAGGTGCTCAACGAGGCCATCCTGCGCTTCGGCCCGCCGGAGATCATGAACACCGACCAGGGCAGCCAGTTTACATCCTTCGCCTGGATCGACCGGCTGAAGCGGGCCGGAACCCGCATCTCCATGGACGGCAAGGGCCGTTGCATCGACAACGTCTTTATCGAGCGCCTGTGGCGGTCCCTAAAATACGAATGCGTCTATCTCCATGCCTGGGAAACCGGCTCGCAAGCAAGGGCCGGGATCGGACCCTGGATCACCTTCTACAACCACAAACGGCCCCACGCCGCCCATGGCGGAAGGACCCCCGCCGTGGTCTACTGGAACACCATCAACCAAACCGATCAGCAGGCCCGGAGAGTAGCTTAAACTTCCCCGAATTCTGTCCAACCAATGGGGAGTAGCTCAATCTTCACCATCAAGCTTCAGCCTCTGATCGGCGGTGTCTGGTGCATTCAGGACGGCTTTAATTTCCGCAAGCGGGTCTTGGCTGATGTGCTTCAGATAGCCCAACTTAGTGAAGGTGTTTTTGATCAAGTAATCTAATGACTGACGGATCGCACCATCACCACCACCCTTCACGGTGACTCTATTCCCCGCAGCGAATACGTCGGCCCCCCGAATCAAATCCCCAATATGGACCGTTAAATTATCTCTTCTCTTGTTGTTTTCATCAGCCCTATTCCGGAGGATATTTTTCATACCTGGGGTGAGTGTTCCATCATTTGTACGGGCGATGAACTTTTCAGTCTTGAGAAGAGTACGCAATTCACGGTTCAGCAAGCTATCGCTTGTTCCCGGCCTGCTATCGTCCGGTAGCTTGATGACCACCTGCCCACCGTCTTCAGTGGACTTCATAAGGCAACGGGCTTCATTCCAGTCGGGGTAGTCTTCTGACAGAGGAGTGATCACCAACACCGCCAAATCGCCGTCTCCTCTGGCTCCATACGGGTGCTGATCGCAGAATCGATTGAATGGAAAATCCTTCTTGGTGTCCTCGAAGCGGTGCTTACGATACCCGCCAAGAACCCCGTCAAAAATCATTTCGCCAAGAGCTTTGACATCTTCACCACCATGCAAATCAACATTTTTGATGCCCTTCCCGATTTCCTTCTCCTCGTCGGTCAGGAAAAAGAATTCATCGCCGTTACGACGCACGAGGGTCTGGCCTTCCAACCGCTGAAGGCTGGCCTCCATCTGAATCTTGATCGCCAGCCGGTCGGCGTCGATCTGATCGATGAACAAGGTGACGAGATTTTCGACCGTCCCCTTGATCTCCTCCACGTACCGGATGAGGAACAGCGTTCGCAGAACCAGATTGTCGAACGGCTCCAGCGAAGCGTTATCACCAGCCTGATCGATGGTCGCCTTCACGGCGGTGTCGAGGAAACTTTCAATGGACGGGTAGAAGCGGTGCAGCGGGACCAGCACCCCGACCTTTTCCGATGCCATGTCCTTTGCTGCGGTTTGGAACGCATCGAGCATCGAGCGTTCACCACGGGCAAGGTGTAGACCAGTGGCACCAACACGGCGGATAGCCTCGAAAATCTTCTGAACCAGTTGGAACTGGTAGGGGGCGAACGGGTAGACCTTGGCGAAATGGTCGTCGTTGGCAAACGGCTTGAACGTCATTCCGACGTTGGTAAAGCTCAGTTGGTTTTTGAGGATGTCCGCCTTGTCCTTGTAAACCGAGACAAGGGCATCCCTGGCGGCTGGAGTCTTTTCCAGCAATCGAGCCTGGATGACCTCATGAACATCGGCACTGGAAAGCGAAAGCCGGGTTTTGAAACGCCCCTGAATTTTCGAAAAGTCGTTGCTCTTCGCGGAACGCATTTCACCAAGAACGGCGTCAATATCCTCCTGCGAGGTCACCACGACCCATGCCCGTCCACCGCAAATGGTGCCGAGGTTTTCAGTGATGGTCTGAAGCCGCAGCATCATGTGGGTGTCTTGCCCAATGAACTGGCCTATCTCATCCACCAGGAACACGATGCGGTGCTTTGGCCCCTTGGAATCGAGATATTGCTTCACCCAACCGGCAAAGTTGTCGGGGGAAAGATTGAACACCGCCTCGGGGTTATCGAGCCATTTTTCAAAGGCATCCTCGGATTGCCCTAAAACCCGAGCCAGAGCGGTCTTGATGCTGTCCGAATTGAGGTGAAAGGCATCGCGTTCGGAGACCCAATCGCAGTCGGTAATCTCCCGGTATGCCGCTTTGAATTCACCAAACTTCCCCTTTGCATCGAGACGACGTTCAAGGTCGGCGATATGGGGGTGATCTGGGCTATATCCGAGCCGTTCGTTGAAAACATTGGTGAACACGGTCAGGATCGAATCATCCTTGCTGGTATCCGCCTTGGAATCGATGTTGAACAGGATGACATCGGTGTCGGCGTTGACCGCACGCTTGATGTCAGCGGCCAACATGGCGTCCTGAATTTTCCCATCGAAGAATTCAACAGCACGGCGGGATTCACCGCCCATGCTGACCATCTTGTTCTCCAGCAGGTAGGACAGCACCTTGATGAAGTGCGACTTGCCGGAACCGAAGAACCCTGAAACCCAGACACCAACCTTCCCCGCAAGTTCCGGGTCACCAGGAGCGTCGATGGATTTCAGATATGAATTAAAGAAACCATGCAGGTGCTTATCGAGTTCGCGGGTGATCACGTACTCATCGAGTTCCTGCCACTTCGATGCATCATCGGTTTGGTCGGCCTTGATGACGCCATTGATGGGGCGGTCAATCTTCTTCTCGAAGAGTTCACGGATCAGCATATTCCCCCCCATTAAGGCACCAATTTGAATGCCCGGTAGTAGTTGTCGTCCTTCAGCTTCCCGAAAAGCCGAAGGATTTGTCCGTCGTAAATTCCTGGGAAAAACATCACGAGTGGTTTGTCCCGCATCACATGGTGCAGGTTGTTCAGCAGGCTATGCGTGCGAAGCAGCGGGTACACGGTGCCAATGCCGGATACCAGCACGAGATCATGATTCGGCAGATCGCACGCAGCTTCAAAAACAGGTGCGAGCTTGCTGCCGTGAAGCGGTTCCTTCAATGCCTTCACCAAGAAAGCATCACCCTTCTTGCGAGTCTGCTCGATAGCCTTGTCGAACAACTTGCGGTCACCAAGGTGCCCAAGAACCATATCAAAGAGGTTGATGTGCTTCACCCGCAGCCCAGGACGCTTTTTGGGTAGCTGCTCCAGCAGGAATCCAATGTGTTCTCTGACCGTAAGTTCGTTCTCGGCTGGGTAATCGAAAATGTAGAAGCCGATTTCATTTCCCAGCCCACGACCGCTCAGCAGGTCGTCGGATATCAACCGATCCAGAACCTTGTTTAAGCGGTCGTCGAGAATGCTCATATGGACACCTGGATGCAGCGGATTACGTACTGCTCGTTATTCTCGCGAAGATAGCTCATCACCTCGCCCGAAATCCGAACTGATTTCAACCGATAGGTTTTGGAATCGGTGATGTATCCAACCTCCACCAAGATGCGATAGACGCAATCAGCCAGTTTGTTGGCGGTACTGTCCTGCCACACAGGCATCAGCGGATCACGGTTTCGGCACTGCTCCAGATATTGATCCCACATCTTCCTTGGCAGGTCGGGGCGGAACATGCGGAACTGGTCCCGCACCACCAGATCAAGGAAGTCGCCCAGAAGTGTGGAATGCTTGATCGCAGCGGCAAACACCGCCTGGATTGCAACCTGGGTCGAGCCATCCCGTACCATTTGCCAGAGTTCTGGCCCCATGGTTTCGAGCCGGTTCCGCATCAGCGACGACTGCCGCTTTGCAGTTCCGGGGCTGCGACGTTGAAGGACGTTCTCGACTTCGATGGCATGACGCCACTGATCTTCGGTGACCCCTTCGAGAAGCAAGCCCGCAATGATCCGACTTTCCGGCAGTTTTAGCGATCCACCACCGATATCTGCCTTGTATCGAGGCTCAGCCATTGCCGCCCCGCCGTCGAATCGCAATCTCGCTTTTCAATTGCCTCCCCCCAACAGTCAGCTTGAAGTCAGCAGACTATCCATAGGCGGAGCAGTGAGCAACCTGGAGTCAGACCGGAATCAGAAATGAAACCGGCATGGGTGACCGAAGCTGTCACGGGAGCATGGCTGGCGATCAGATTGAACGCTACCGGAAGCCCATGAAGTCCGCTTTTCGGACATTCAGTCGCCGCCGCTGAACCGAGAATTCAAGATTTTTGAAACCGTGACATTCGGGCCGCACATTTCCATACGCTGCGGGAAACAATGCCAGGACAAGAGCGTTCTTTTTACGTTCTAAAAACACCGGCCAATTGATTCCTATTCCGTACGAAACCGTAAATCAGCCTGATTTAAATATCAGGCGGATTTCAGCCAAAATACAACCCTGATGATATAATTATATAAGAATGTTTGTGAACCATCTTGGTAAATTATGGCATTGACTAACAGCACATTGCGGCCGTAGTACGCAAAAACAACACGGCGAAACCTCCATATGCACGGAGAACTTTGCCGTTGAATTTATGCGTCACTGGAGAACGCTGCGATGAATATTAAACGTGGACGCTTCGATCAGATCGAAACTGTCGATTCGAAGCCAGCAACCAGCATCCTGGATCACTTTAAGGCCGCTCTCCCCGAGCGGTTCGTAAAGTTTGACAATGCATGTCGCGGGGATGCTCTGAACCACGATCTGTACGGGGTTGATCCCGAACAGGATGTGGCCGTGGTTCAGGTCCGGCACAGCTTCCGCCGTTACCGCAATGGCTTTCTCAACCAGCACAAAACCTACGTTCTCTGCGGGTTCAACGAATTAACCAAACAGCCTTTCCGGCACCCGGTTGGTGCCGCTGCTGTTCGGGCTTCAATCCGCCGCGATCCGACCGATCCAGCAGCACCTGTTCGGGCTGCACAGCGGTGGATGTGGGAGGTGACGGAACGCCAGTTGGCGAACGGCATTCGGCAGGGCGATGTGCTGCTGGTTCCAGAACGCGGTCAGCCCAAGATCGCCAAGGAAATTGGAACTGAACACATTGTCGGCCAAAGCCATCAAATCCGGGCTGCCAGGGTCGTGGTCACCATAGATGGGCGGGTCTGGGCCTACTCACCAAGCGTTTGGCACGCCAAGAACCAGCATGACCCGATCTTTGCCGACCATGAGGGCTGGCACTCGGTTCGGGTCGCCCGTGAGGAAATGGCCTGGAACTTCAGCGTCAGATTAGGTGATTGAGGGCTGGGAGGTCGCAGAAATGGACAAGATCATCAAACTGCTGGCCGTAGCCCTCGACTCCGCTGCAACCGACCCTGAACGGTTGACCGCAATGGGGAGGATCGCCACGGACCTCAAGGCCAAAGGAATCCACGCAAGCCAATTGTCGATCAGGACGGATGACTTCGAGATCGGTGGTGTCTCCGTGAACTGGGAAAAGGAGGCCAAGGAATCGTGGGAGGAGATTACTCGCCTGCGGCGGGAGATTTCCAAACTCAAGGCTGCCCAAAAACGGGCGGCCAAACCTAACGACCGCCGGGGCTGGTCCTCGACGGTCAAGGCCAACGTGGTGACTGACAAGGACGGATACGTGGTTGGGTCTTGGTCGTGACCCCATGCCGACAGGCAGACGATCACTGGGTGATGTAGCTCACCGTAGAGCGGTGACGAAAGTCGCAGGCGATGGGTCGTTCCCATCCATCACTCCCGATGGCGGCGTTGAACAGACGAGGCGTGAAGCCCGTCGAAATCCGAATCAATCATGAAGCGGAACACGCCTTCGAAAGAAGGAAATGATGAAATCGAGAAGCAAAAGTACAAGTAACTATCAGAATGCACCGGAAGCAGCGGCAATCGATGATCCGGCGTACACCCCGACAACACTATTCTACGACATTGTGCTTTCGTCGGACAATGCGACGCTCTTCATGCCGAATGACAGCGTGGAATTCTCAGACGATGCCACTGAGCTTTACCTGCGGGAGTATTACGCTATCTTCGGCAGCGTACCGCAGATTTGGCACACCGTATTTTCCAGGTTAATCCCGCTTAAGATCGCAAGCTGGGGCTACCTGAAGGCAGGAACGCACCTGATCCCTATTCCGTTCGTGCCAGACCATGAGACGGTGGAGCGGAGCAACAATGGGGTTTCCACCACCATGACCCCGAGCCAGTACGGTATCTTTGTTTCAGCCGTGGTTTTCAGCCAGTTGGCCGTTGCCCTCCAGCATGACCCGAACTTTCTGGCCCTCAGCTTCATCAATGGCCTGGACATGAACAAGGCCATTGACTGGTATCGCGGGTGCATGAACGCCCTCTGGGCATTTGCCAAGGATGATCCGACCTGGACCTGCGTTGCCGACCAGTTGGATTGACCGCCATGAAAAAATTCGAGCGTGAACTTCGCAAAGCCTATGGCGATGAGTGGGAGGTGAGCAGAACAGGGGGTGACCACTACCGTCTTGTCCACCGCGAGACCGGAATGATCTGTATTACTGCATCCACCCCTTCCAGTTGGCGGAACCAAAGGAAACTTCGATCCACGACACAGCGATTGCTCCGTAAGAAACCACATTGACCTCCGCTCATTGAGGACGAACGGACTGATGGTGCAGGCACCAGAATCTATGGTTCCTGCACCATTACCGTCGCTGGGACACAATACTGCACTCGCAGGATAAATAAACATGAAAGCGAGGTGCATCATGCATGAGAAGTTAAATAACGTAATCCTGTTCCCGGAAATTATAGATATGAATCCCGATCATTACGCCAGGACGTGCCCTGGATGCGGAGGCATCCATTATCTCATAACACTCACGAACAAGATCATCTGCGATAACTGCTTTGCTGCTGCCGAGTTTCCCGATGATGAGGTCTGAAGCTGAGAAAACTTTGGTTGCTGCGATCCAACGTCGGTTGGCGGAACTGTCTTCCAGATACCCATCATCGATCATGCTGGCGGTCGATGACGAAGGGCGAGACTACCTGGACGCGGCTCTGATGGGGCGGCATGGGGAGGTGTTGCTTACCGATAACGGCGGCGGCGATCTGACTGAGATTCACTGGCAAACGGTTTTGCACCATATCGGCTACGTAGCCGTCATCGTCTGGTTGAGCGACCCCCGTGACTTGGAATTGGTCAGGAAGGCGTGTCGTGAGGTGGAGCATCAACATCAACCATGCACCTGATCGTCGCAATAAAAGCCCTCAACTCAACGCTGTTATAAACATACTCCCCATGAAAGTTCCGGATTTCATTACCAATCCAGACATCATCCATAGCACGCCAGTTTTCACCCGCCTCTTCCCATATACGAATCATTTCACGAGCATCAGAAATAAATGGATTTACAGCCTCTCTTCTTACTTTTCGTCCAGCATCTTTAAAAATATCCGCCAAACCAACATCAACAGTCCCTGCAAGGGCCTCTAAATTTTCTCGCAGATTAATATCAGATGCATAATGCTTTCTGATCTGAATCTCTGATGTCCCCATGTTTGCAGCAAGTTTATACAAATTAAATGGATTCATGTTGTGGATCATCCATTGGCAATATGAATGCCTCATGCTGCCAAGAGTGCGATACCCTCCTTTTCCATCACTCCATAGCCCAGCCATTTGCAGAAGCACCTGAACACCGTCATTAATATGGCACGGCTTTAATGGATTAAATTCATTCGAAAACACATACTCAAGCGGATCATCCGTTTTTCTATGCTCGTCCATTTCTTTATATGTATTCATTATTTCAGAACGGCAAACAACAGACCGCACCGGCTTCAATTTTGATCTTACGTTGCTAATGTGCAATGTTTTTCCAGACTGCACAGGTATTACCGCAATATCACCCCACTTGAGACTGTGAATCTCAGCAACACGCAACCCAGAATATAGGACGAATTCAAATGCACAAATAACCCTTCGCAGTCGCCATTTGTGATATTCGCGTTTTTCAGCATTGATTCTTTTCTGCTGTAAATCGCATATAGCTTTAAACTGTTCTGCCGTGATGGATGATCGCGGCGAATCAAGACGATCTGTGTATACAGATTTTGTCAGACGATGCTCTGTGCCGAAATGTGTTTTCGAAAAACGCAAAACTTCATTAATTGTCATGGCATATTGATTAATAGTATTTCTATTTGAAACCCCTAGCTTTCTCCTTGTTGTCTCCTGAATACGCCCATTCTTAACAAAACTTAGCTTGCTAATATTTTTCCCAGGCCCCTCAGTCCAGTATGTTGCGAAATGAGTTTTTGCCTTTCTGATGTCATCATCACTTATATCCTTAATTGCCTTGTCAGCAAATAAAGGGATCAAATACGACCGTATGTGATTAATTTTCTTTCCAAGAGTTTGTGGGTGCCGCAGACGATCACCGTTTGGTGCACGCTCTCCATATTTTTTACGTGCTTTCAATTCTGCCTCAAGCTCTTCAGCTAATTTATTGGCTACGATGCGAAAGGTTACATCCTTCCTGGGCTTTCCACTGCTAATTCTCGCCTGTAGCTTGATAAATTCAGCTTGGGCCTTTCTTCGTGCCTCTGCCTCATCGGCGGTTCCGGTGGTCAAGCGAACAGGAACTCGCTCCCCCGGTCTCCTGAAAAGGCAGTACCAACGGTCCCCACGCCAATATAATTGCTGAGTTCCCTCTGACTCGGGCGTAAAGTTGAGCGGAATTGAGTCCCTGTGTTGCACTGTGTCCGTTGATTTTTCAGTGTTTTTCGTGTGTCGCATTTGTGTTTTTACCACCAGATGGATGACGAATCATACAGGGTGGACTGGTAGGTTTCAACGGCGTTGCAGCCCAAGATATTGGGGGCCATAAAAATTATTACAGCATATATGGTAAATATTATATTTTTTAGTCTTGAGAGTGAAAATAATAGGTCACCGGCTAACGACACAACCATCCCAGCGGCGATCCCAAGCCATCACGGGCCGACATCGAGATGACCCGCAGCGTCAAGGAGGCCCTGGCCGCCGTGGGCATCGCGGTGCACGACCATGTGGTGGTCGGGCGCAAGGGCCATGCCAGCTTCAAGGCCATGGGGCTGCTGTAGAGTCCCTGGCCCGGCTTACCCTTTATCCCAACTTGTGGTATCGCCCATTCAGGTTATCCTGATCTTGGCCTGATGCCGCGAAGGAGGAACGCAGATGCTGGTTTCCGATATCCTTGCCAAGAAAGGCAGCAAGATTTTCAAGATCCTGCCGTCCAAGGCCATGATCGAGGCCGTCCAGGGAATGGCCGCGTTCAAGGTCGGAGCGGTTCTGGTGGTGGACGACAAGGACAATACCCTGGGTATCTTCACCGAGCGCGACGTCACCCGCTGTCTGGCGGCCCATGGCGCCCGCATCCTGGAAACCCCGGTGGGTGACCACATGACCCCCGATCCCATGACCTGCCGCGCTAGCGATTCGGTGGCCTCGGTGATGAGCAGCATGTCCACCCACCACTTCCGCCACATGCCCGTGATGGATGGCGGCAAGATGACCGGTATCGTCTCCATCCGCGATCTGGTGTCCAACAGCCTGGAGCGCGCCGAATTCGAAGCGGAAGCCCTGCGGGCCTACGTCACCGCCGGCTGACTTCGACGGGGAAGCCCCCCTCTCCCATCCGGAAGAGGGGGGGATCATCCGTCAGGACATGTATGGGGCCAGATTGCGGCGGATGCGCTCCTTGACCGTCTCGGCGGCCGAGGGCGCCTCGAAAGTCTGGCCGGTGACCGTCTCGTAGAGCGAGATGTACTTGGCCGAGAACTCCACCAGGGTGTCGTCGGGAATCACCGGAATGGGCTGGGTATAGGGATCGCAGCGCGCCGCGATCCAGATGCGCAGGAATTCCTTGTCCAGGCTTTCCGGCTCCTCGCCCTTGGCGTGACGGGCGCCATAGCTGTCGGCCTTCCAGTACCGGCTGGAATCCGGGGTCAGGATCTCGTCGGCCAGGGTGATCCGCCCGTCGGCATCCACTCCGAACTCGAACTTGGTGTCCACCAGGATCAGGCCGTGCCGGGCGGCGATTTCGCGCCCGCGGGCGAACAGCGCCAGGGACAGACGCGCCAACTCGTCCCACTGGGCCTGGCTGAGCAGACCGCGCGCCACCACCTCGGCGGGCGAAACCGGGGCATCGTGCCCGCCCACATCGGCCTTGGTGGTGGGGGTCAGGATGGTGGCCGGAAGCTTGTCGTTCTTCACCATGCCGTCGGCGAAGTCGAGGCCGTACATGGTGCGGCGCCCCGCCTTGTACATGGACCAGATGGAGGTGTCGGTGGACCCGGTCAGGTAGTCGCGCACCACCATCTCGATGGGCAGCATGTCGAGGCGGCGCCCCACCACCACGTTGGGATCGGGATATTCGATCACGTGGTTGGGGCAGATGTCCTTGGTCGCCTCGAACCAGAAACGGGCCGTCTGGGTCAGGACCTGCCCCTTGAACGGCACCGCCGCCAGCACCTGATCGAAGGCGCTCTGGCGATCGGTGGAGATCAGAATGCGGCGCCCGTCGGGCAGGTCGTAATTCTCGCGGACCTTGCCACGATAGTAGTTGGGCAGTTCGGGAAACTCGGCTTCGGTAAGCACGCCGGGGATGGCGGCGCGGATCGCGGCGGCGGAGAGCATGTCCAGACATCCATGAAAAACGGGGTGCCTTTATCGCATTCCCGAAGGCCGGGAGCAAGGGAACCACCCAGTTTAAAACAAGTCGCATTTATATTGTTGTGCAGCACAACAGTTTTTATGCCCAACAATGCCCTTGACGAACGCTGATGACTGCCTCACAGTCGTGACCATCAAAGTCGCCGAAGAGCGACCCAGGAGGCTTTCGAACGCGAAAGGGACGTCCCAATGTCTGACAACGCCACGAGTCTGTCCGCGTCACGGACCATTACCCGCCGCCAGTTCACCACGGCCGCGGCGGCCGGTGCCTTGGTCACCACCACCGGGTTGCCGCTGCGCTCGGCCCGGGCGGCCACCCCCTTGAAGCTGGGTGTGCTGCTGCCCCGTTCCGGCCATCTGGCCCTGATCGGCCAGGCCTGCCAGCGCGGCGCCGAGATCGGCCTGCCCATGCTCCGCGACATGGGCTATTCCGTTGAATTGATGAATGCCGACACCGAGTCCAATCCGGATGTTGGGCGCACCCAGGCGGAGAAGCTGATCCGCGAAGGCGCCAACATGCTGATGGGCTGCTTCGACTCCGCCACCACTCTGGCGGTGGCCGGCGTGGCCGAGCAGAAGGGCGTGCCCTTCGTGGTCAACATCGCGTCCGAGCCCAAGCTCACCGAGCAGGGGTTCAAGTACGTGTTCCGCAACTTCCCCTCGGCCGGCATGCTGGGCAAGGGCGGGCTGCTGCTTTACAAGGACATCTTCGCGGCCACCGGCGTGACGCCCAAGACCGCCGTCCTGCTGCATATCAACGACAGCTTCGGCATGGCCATGCTGGGCGGCATCAACGCCCTGATGCCCAAGCTGGACATGCCCTTCCAGATTGTCGAGACCATCGCCTACGACCCCAAGGCCCGCGACCTCTCCATCGAGGTGGCCAAGGCCAAGGCGGCCAAGGCCGATTTCGTCATGACGGTGACCCGCCTGAACGACGCCATCCTGCTGGTGCGCGAAATGGTCAAGCAGCAGGTGGAGACCATGGGCATCATCAGCCCCGGCGCTCCCGGCATGTACGACAAGCAGTTCTTCAAGGCGCTGGGCAAGTACGCCGAATACTGCACCACCAACGTGCCGTGGTTCGATCCCAAGCAGGAGATGGCCAAGACGCTGGAAAAGACCTTCGAGAAGGCTTTCCCCGAGGAAAGCTGTGACTTGAACGTCGGCTTCACCTTCGAGGCCGTGCTGATCGCCGCCGACGCCCACAAGCGCGCCGGCTCCAACGATCCCCAGGCCCTGACCGAGGCCCTGCGCGCCACCAACCTGTCCAAGCGCGCCATGCTGGGCGGGGCGATCAAGTTCGAGGCCAATGGCCAGAACATGAACCTGATCTCGGCGGCGGTGCAGAACCTGGGCGGCAAGCCGACGGTGACCTTGCCCGCGGCCTCGGCCGAAGCCAAGCCCGTCTTCCCCATGCCGCCCTTCAAGGGCCGCAGCTGACCACCGGCGATATCGGCAACGTTTGGGCAGGAGCCGGGATGTGGACGCCACCTTTTTCGTGAACGTGATCAGTGCCGGTCTTCTGACCGGCCTGGTTTACGGCCTGATGGCCCTGGGGCTGTCGGTCATCTTCGGCGTCATGCGCGTGGTCAATTTTGCCCATGGCGACATGATGGTGGTGGCCATGTACGCCGCCTTCCTGCTTTTCACCAAGCTGGGGATCGAACCGGTCCCCGCCCTGCCGCTGGTAGCCGGCGGCCTGTTCGTCGTCGGCTATCTGCTGCAGCGCTTCCTGATCAACCACTTCCTGGGTGTCACCGAACACATCCAGTTCCTGCTGCTGCTTTCGGTGGCCATGATCATCACCAACGTGGTGCTGATGGTGTTCGGCCCCGATGCCCGCAACATCCAGCTTGACGCCAGCTTCGAGAGCTACAACCTCGGCTGGCTGGTGCTGGACAAGGTCCGCGTCATCGCCGCCTTCACCGCCGGCGGCGTGGCGGCCCTGCTGTGGGCCTTCTTCCGCTACACCACCACGGGAACCGCCATCCGCGCCTGCGCCGACAATCCTGTGGGGGCGCGAGTGGTGGGTCTCGACGTGGAAAAGCTCTACGCCATCACCTTCGGCATCGGCACCGCCTGCGTCGGCGCCGCCGGCTGCCTGCTGCTGCTGCTGGTGGACGTGCATCCGCATCTGTCGTCGGATTACACCCTGCTGGGCTTCATCATCGTCATCCTGGGCGGCCTGGGCAGCCTGGGCGGCGCATTGCTGGGCGGCATCCTGGTGGGGCTGTCCGAGGCTCTGTCGGGCGTGCTGATCGCTCCGTCGCTCAAAAGCATGTTCAGCTTCGGCCTGCTGATCCTGGTCCTGCTGCTGCGGCCGCAAGGCATCCTGGGGAAGAAGCCATGAGCGCGCTGCTGCAAGACCGCCGTGCCGTCCTGCTGCTGGGCCTGCTGGCGATTCTCGCCCTGGCGCCGCTGGCGGCGGGCGACTATGTGCTGTCCATCCTGATCACCGTGCTGCTCCAGGCCTATCTCGGCATGAGCTGGAACGTGATGATGGGCTTTGCCGGCCAGTTCTCGCTGGGCCACGCCCTCTATGTGGGGCTGGGGGCCTATGCCGGCGGCGCCCTGTTCGTCCATTACGGCACGCCGCCCTGGATCGGTGCCCTGGCCGGCATGGCGGTCTCGGCCGCGGTGGGTGCCGTGGTCGGCACACTCGGCTTCCGCTTCAAGGTGATGGGCGTCTATTTCGCCCTGCTGACCATCGCCTTCGCCGAGTTCACCCGGGTGCTGTTCGACCATTGGGGCTGGGTGGGGGCCTCGTCGGGCCTGTTCCTGCCCCCCGCCCCCAACAACAGCCCGGACAATCTGTGGCTGCTGCGCGGCTCGACCACCATGTTCTACTACGTGGCGCTGGCCATGGCGGCGGGGGCCTTCTGGTTCAGCCGCGCCCTGCTGATGCGCCGCATCGGCTTTTACTGGCAGGCCATCCGCGAGGATCAGGACGCCGCCGACGCGCTGGGCATTGATGTCTTCAAGAACAAGATGATCGCCGTGCTGATCTCGGCCTCCATGACCAGCCTGGGCGGCGTGTTCCTGGCCTTCTTCAACAACAACCTCTACCCCGAGAGCATTTTTTCCATGCATCGCTCCATCGAGTTGATGCTGGGCACCATCATCGGGGGAATCGGCACCCTGTTCGGGCCGATCCTGGGCGCCGTGGTGTTGACCGCCCTGGGCGAGGGCCTGACCATCCTGGGCGCCCATATCGGCATCGATGGCGTCAAGCAGATCGCCTACGGCATCTGTCTGATGCTTATCCTGGTCCTGAAGCCGGGCGGGCTGTGGCCCTGGCTGCGCAAGGCCTTCCGCCTGGAGGGAGACGGACGATGAATACCGCCACTCCCATGCTTTCGGTCGAGAACCTGGGCAAGAGCTTCCGCGGCCTGCGCGCCGTCAACCAGGTGGCCTTCGAGGTGCCGCGCGGCGACATCGTGGCGCTGATCGGCCCCAACGGGGCGGGCAAGACCACCACCTTCAACCTGATCGCCGGGGCGCTTCCGCCCAGCGACGGCAAGGTGGTGCTGGACGGCCACGACATCACCGGCCTGGGCCAGGCAGCCATCTGCCGCGCCGGAGTGGGCCGCACCTTCCAGATCGTCAAGCCCTTCGCCGGGCTGTCAGTGGAAGAGAACGTCATGGTGGGCGCGCTCCGCCACGACAACGGCGACGTGGACAAGGCCCGCGCCGCCTCGCGGGCCACCCTCGACCTGCTGGAACTGGGCGACAAGGCCCGGGACCCGGCCCAGACCCTGACCCTGCCCGACCGCAAGCGCCTGGAAGTGGCCAAGGCCCTGGCCACCCGGCCCAAGCTTCTGCTGTTGGACGAGGTGATGGCCGGCCTGCGCCCGGTGGAATGCGATCGCATGGTGGCCATCCTCACCGGTCTCAACAAGGAGACCGGGCTGACCATCCTGCTGATCGAGCATGTCATGCGCGCCGTCATGGCGCTGTCCGACCACGTGGTGGTGCTGCATCACGGCGAGAAGATCGCCGAGGGCACGCCGGCCGAGGTTACCAGCCATCCCAAGGTGCTGGAATGCTATCTGGGAGAGGATCACGAATGATGCTGGAAGTCCGTGATCTCGATCTCCATTACGGCGACGCCCAGGCCCTGGACGGCGTCTCCCTTGACGTGGCCGAGGGCGAGGTGGTGGCCATCATCGGCGCCAACGGGGCGGGCAAGACCTCGCTGATCCGCGCCATCGCCGGCATGAAGAAGCCGTCGCGCGGGTCCATCCGCTTCGAGGGCCACGACATCGCCGGCCGCGCCAGTTCCAGGATCTGCGATCTGGGCGTGGCCCAGGTGGCCGAGGGTCGCCAGATCTTCCCCAGCATGAGCGTGCGCGAGAACCTGGAGATGGGCGCCGTGCTGCCCCGCGCCCGGTCCAAGCGCAAGGAGACGCTGGAACGCTGCTACGAGATGTTCCCCAAGCTCAAGGTGCGCTCGGATCAGGCGGCGGGAACGCTGTCGGGCGGCGAGCAGCAGATGCTGGCCATTGGCCGCTGCCTGATGGGCCAACCGCGCCTGATGATGTTCGACGAGCCCTCGCTGGGCCTGGCGCCCGCCGTGGTCAGCGAGATGTTCAAGATCATCAAGACCCTGCATGCCGAGGGCATGACGGTGATCCTGGTGGAGCAGAACGTGTCGGCCTCGCTGAAGCTGGCCGACCGGGGCTATGTGCTGGAAAACGGCCGCGTGGTGCTTTCGGGCACCGGCAGCGGCCTTCTGAATGACGACGGGGTCCGTCAGGCCTATCTCGGCCTGTAGAAGACCCCGCAGGGAAGACAAGAAGAGCGGTCCTTTGAAGGCGGCTAGGGAGGTCACTATGAATTCGGTTGCCTGGGCACCCATCAATTTCGCACCCGCGCGGGTGGAAGTGGAGAAGCTGGAGGACGGCGCCTTCATCATCCGCTCGCCGGACAGCCTGAAGCCTTATTCGCGCTGCCTGGGCGACCTGCTGGTCCATTGGGCCGAGCGCATCCCCAACCAGACCTTCCTGGCCCAGCGCGACGGCGACGGCTGGCGCCGGGTGACCTGGGCCGAGACCCTGAAGAAGGTCGAAGCCATCGGCCAGTCCCTGCTGGACCGCGGGCTGAACAAGAACCGCCCGGTGATGATCCTGTCGGACAACAGCATCGACCACGCTTTGCTGGCCCTGGCCGCCATGCATGTGAGCGTGCCGGTCTCGCCCATCTCGCCGGCCTATTCGCTGATCTCCCAGGATCATTCCAAGCTGCGCTACATCGCCGACCTGCTGAAGCCGGGTCTGGTCTACGCCTCCGACGGCGCCCGCTTCGCCGATGCCCTGGTGATTCCGGAACTGGCCCGCGTCGAGGTGGTGACCAGCACCAATCCCATCGCCTGCGGCGTGACCTTCGACACCCTGCTGGCCGCCACCCCCGGCCCCGAGGTGGAGAACGCCTTCGCCAATGTGCGGCCCACCACCGTGGCCAAGATCCTGTTCACCTCGGGCTCCACCGACATGCCCAAGGGGGTGATCAACACCCAGAAGATGCTGTGCTCGAACCAGCAGGCCATCCGCCAGGCCTGGCCCTTCCTGCTGGAAAGCCATCCGGTGCTGGTGGACTGGCTGCCGTGGAATCACACCTTCGGCGGCAACCACAACTTCAACATGATGCTGCGCCACGGCGGCACGCTGTACATCGACGAGGGCAAGCCCATGCCCGGGCTGGTGGAGAAGACCGCCGCCAACCTCAAGGAGGTTTCGCCGACGCTGTACTTCAACGTGCCGCGCGGCTTCGACATGCTGATCCCCATGCTGGAGAAGGATGACGAGCTGCGGAACAGCTTCTTCAAGAACCTGAAGATCATCTTCTATGCCGGCGCCGCCCTGCCCCAGAACTTGTGGGAGAAGATGGAGCAGCTGTCCATCCGCACCCTGGGCCACAAGGTGCGCATGGTGTCGTCCTGGGGCTCGACCGAGACCTCGCCCATGATCACCACCGTGCATTTCGACATCCCCCGCGCCGGTATCATCGGCCTGCCCGCCCCCGGCTGCGAGGTCAAGATGATCCCCAACGGCGGCAAGCTGGAGATGCGCATCAAGGGCCCCAACATCACCCCGGGCTACTTCAAGCGCGCCGACCTGACCGCCAAGGCCTTCGACGAGGACGGCTGGTACATGATCGGCGATGCCGGCAAGCTGGCCGATCCCGACGATCCCTCCAAGGGCATCGTCTTCGACGGCCGCGTGGCCGAGGACTTCAAGCTGACCTCGGGCACCTGGGTACATGTGGGAGCGCTGCGCCTGTCGGTGATCGACGCCGCCGCGCCGGTGCTGCAGGACGCGGTGATCACCGGTCACGACCGTGAATCCGTGGGCCTGCTGGGCTTCGCCAGCCTGCCCGGCTGTTTGCGCCTGTGCCCCGACGCCGCGCCGGACACGCCCTTGAAGGAACTGATGAAGCGGCCCGAGGTGCGCGACAAGCTGCTGGGCGCCATGAAGGCGCTGGCCGCCGAAGGCAAGGGCACCTCGCACCGCATCACCCGCGCCCTGCTGATGGACGCCCCGCCCTCCATCGACGCCAACGAGATCACCGACAAGGGCTATATCAACCAGCGGGCCGTGCTGACCAATCGCGTCCATCTGGTGGAGAAGCTCTACGCTCCCGGCGATGATCCCGACGTGATCCGGATGGGGTGAGCGACCGATAAATGTCATCCCGACGCCCATCGGGGAGGAGGGATCTCGTTCTGACCCGGCTTTGCCGATTCGGCACCAGCCGGACAAACAGAGATCCCTCGCCTGCGCTCGGGATGACAGGTGAATTGAGCTAGGGACCAAGACCATGATCGATTACCGCACTCCCCTTCCCGACCTGCTGTTCGCGTTGCGCCATGGGGCCGGGGCCGCCCGCCTGCCCCATTGGGACGACGAGACCGCCGAGACGGTCCTCACCCATGCGGCCGCCATGGTGGACGAGGTCATCGCCCCCCTGGACCCGGTGGGCGACATCGAAGGCACCAAGCTGGTGGATGGCCGCGTGGTCATGCCCCAGCCCTTCGTCGACGCCTATCGCCAGTTCGCGGGTGACGGCTGGCAGGGCCTCGCCGTGCCGGAGGAGGACGGCGGCCAGGGCCTGCCCCACATTCTCGCCTCGGCGCTGTCCGAGATGCTGTCGGGAGCCTGCATCACCTACCAGATGGTGCTGTCGCTGGCCCACGGCGCCATGCGCACCCTGGCGGCCAGCGGCTCCGAAGCCCAGCGCGCCGCCTGGATTCCCCGCCTTGCCGCCGGCGAGGTGCTGGCCACCATGTGCCTGACCGAAGCCCAGGCAGGCTCGGATCTCGGTCTGGTGCGGACCATGGCCAGCCCCCAGGCCGACGGCTCGTGGAGCATTTCCGGCGGCAAGATCTTCATCTCGGGCGGCGATCAGAACCTCACCGGCGGCCAGATCATGCATCTGGTGCTGGCCCGCACCCCCGACGCCCCGGCCGGCGTGAAGGGCCTGTCCCTGTTCCTCTGCCCCTCCCATCTGGAGGACGGCAGCCGCAATGCCATCTCGGTGGTGCGGCTGGAGGAAAAGATGGGCATGCATGCGTCCCCCACCTGTCAGGTGGCCTTCGACGGCGCCCGGGCCGAGATCATCGGCGCCCCGGGCGAGGGTCTCGCCCGCATGTTCACCATGATGAACGCCGAGCGCCTGGACGTGGCGGTCCAGGGCGTCGGCCTGGCCGAGGTGGCGCTGCAGCGCTCGCTGGCCTATGCCAATGAACGCAAGCAGGGGCGCGCCGGTAAGGACGGAGGACCCGACTTCATCGCCAAGCACGGCGACGTGCGGCGCATGCTGCTGGCCCAGATGGCCCTGGCCATGGGCTGCCGCGCCATGGTGATGCGCACCCTGGTGGACCTGGAACTGGGCGACAGGCCGGCGCTGATGGAGCTGATGACCCCGGTCGCTAAGGCCTTCGCCACCGAAGCCGCCATGGAAGCCGCCGACCATGCCATCCAGGTGCATGGCGGCTACGGCTTCCTGCGCGAATACCGGGTGGAGCAGATCCTGCGCGACGGCCGCATCACCCGCATCTACGAGGGCACCAACGGCATTCAGGCCGCCACCGTGGCCGGACGGGTCATCCGCCTGGACAATGGCCGGGCGCTGACCGAGTTCAAGGCCGAGGTGGAAGAGTCCATGGGCCTTGCCTCCCCCGCCTTTGCCGGTGCCTTGGGCCGGGCGCTGGCCGCCTGGGACGAGGCCAGCGCCGCCATGCTGGGCCGCCGCGACATCGGGCTGACCGCCACTTCGTATCTGCGGCTGACCGGTTTGCTGGCCTTCGGTGCCGCCTGGGCACGGCTGGAGGCCAAGGCAGAGCATGCCGCCAATCCCGCCCGCATCCGCGCCGTGGCGGAATATGTGCGCGACTGGATGCTGCCCGAGACCCGGCATCTGGCCGATCTCTGCCGAAATTCGGCGGAACTAGGGTCTTTACCCGATGGCGTATTCGCAAGCTGATAAATCCTGGGGAAAACCCCCAGCGATTCGGGACAGGACCGTTGTATTGTTGCGGAAAACGCGACACATTGCTTAACTCCCCGCTGGCCGGAAGCCCATCAGTGACTGGGCTTTCAGCTCGGGGTTCGGGTTTCGGCCGGGCGACGTGCATGCAACAGAGTTGTTGACGTTCGCATCGGTCGTGTCATTTTCAATCGGTCACGACAATTCCATTGGGGGTCTCATGAACAAGCAGGATCTGGTGAACAAGGTTGCCGAGCTCAGCGGTCTGTCCAAGGCTGCCGCCGACAATGTGATCGACGCGACCTTCGCCGCCATTACCTCGGCGCTCAAGGCCGGCGACGATGTCCGCCTGGTCGGTTTCGGTTCCTTTTCGGTGACTCAGCGCGCCGCCAAGGAAGGCCGCAATCCCCGCACCGGTGCGACCATCAAGATCGCGGCCTCCAAGGCCCCGAAGTTCACCGCCGGCAAGGGTCTGAAGGACGCCGTCAACGGCTAAGTCCTTCGCCCCAAGGGTGAAATGCCAAGGCCCCCGGAGAGATCCGGGGGCCTTTTGGTTTTTGGGGCTGCCGCAGGCCCCCCCACCCGGCCTCCCCCCGACGAAGTCGGGGTGAGGAGAAAGAAGAATGCCCCCTCCCCCAACTTGCTTGGGGGAGGGCTGGGGTGGGGGCTGGGGTGGGGGCTGGGCGCCTCAGCGTACCCGCAGGGGCCTGCCCCGCCGTGCCGAGATCAGTTCGGCCAGGACAGACACGGCGATCTCGGCCGGAGTGCGGGCACCGATATCGCAGCCCACCGGGGCGGCGATGCGCTTCAATGCCGGGCCCAGGTCCTCCAGGCGCTGGCAGCGCTTCGCGTGGGTCCGGGTACTGCCCAGCGCCCCCACATAGAACGCCTCGGACCCCAGGGCAGCCCGGAGCGCCGCGTCGTCCAGGCGCGGGACATGGGTGAGGCTGACCACGGCCGTGCGGCGATCCAGGGCAATGCCCGCCATGACCTCGTCGGGCTCGCCGCAGATCAGAGTGGTGCCGGGAAAGCGTGCCTCGTCGGCAAAGGCCCGGCGGGGATCGATGACGGTCACGGCAAAGCCCGTCTGGCGCGCCATGCCGGCCAGCACCTGGGTGATATGGACGGCCCCGGCGATGATCAGGGTCCAGGGCGCCTCATGGGTGCGGATGAAGATCTCGTCCGCCACCACGCCGCAGGTCCCCTGCCCCAGATGGGTCCGGGCCGCCGCCAGCCGCTGGGGATCGAGGGATAGCGAACCGCCGACATCGTCGTCGCCGACCAGGGCCTGAGCCCCGGTGGCGAGATCGAGAACCAGGGCGGTGGGCTGGCGCGACGCCTGTTGCCGCACCGCCGTTTCCAGCAGATCGCGTTCGGGATGAAACACCGCCACCCGGATATTGCCGCCGCAGGGCAGGCCCACGGCCCAGGCGGTCTCGTCCTCGACCCCGAAGGACAATTGGCGGGGCGGTTCGCCCGGTTCCAGATCCCGCGCCTCGGAGATGACGGCGGATTCGACGCAGCCGCCCGAGACCGAGCCGGCGAAGGTGCCGTCGGCATCCACCGCCATATAGGAGCCGATGGAGCGCGGGGCCGAGCCCCAGGTGGCCATGACCACGGCCATGACCACCCGACGGCCCTCGTCCATCCACTTCAACGCGGTGGCCAGCACCCCGCAGTCATCGGCCGCCATGTCGGCGGGGTCGCATTTGATGGCGTCGAGGCACATGCGGCTACTTCCCGTTCCAAAGATAGTCCATCTGCCGGCGGGCCACCGCCAGCAGTACCCTGCGACGATATTTGACCCCGGCCACCGTGGTCTTCAAGACGTTGGAGACCTTGCGCACCGCCTGGACCAGGGCCTCGGCGGTCTCGTCGTTCCACGGACGCCCCCACAGGGCGTCGGTGGGAACCATCAGCGGCGCCGAATTGGTGCCGGTCATGGCGACGCGCAAGCCGGCGATGGCATTGCCATCACGCTTCAAGGCCACCGCTACCCCGGCCAGGGGAAAGTCGATGGCGTCCCTGACCCGCACCTTGGAATAGGCGGCGGTCCAGCCGGTGGCGGGGGGGACCAGCAATGCGGCCAGCACTTCGCCATGGTCCAGACTCAGATGGGCGGCGCCGCTTTCGACGAACAGATCGGCCACCGGGACCAGACGCACGCCCTTGGGCCCGACGACCTCGGCCGAGGCGTTCAGCACCATCAGGGCCGGGGCCACGTCGCCGTGATAGGTGGCGTAGCAGCGGTCGGACTTGACCACCACATGGCACTTGTCGCCCTCGTATTTGAGGCAGAAGCCGTTGCCGGACCGCCACCACTCGGACTGGTTATAGAACACACAGCGGGTGTCCTGGCACAGATTGCCCCCCAGCGTGGCGGCGGCGCGGTGGCTGGGTCCCGCCACCAGGGACGCGGCCTGGGCCAGAACCGGCCAGGAGGCGAGGACGCGGGCATCCTCGGCGACGGCTTCCAGCGTGGCGCCGGCACCGATGCGCAGCGTGCCGTCGGCCCCCACCGAGATGGCGGCAAAGCCGGTGATGCCGGTGAGGTCCACCAGGGTCTCGGGCTTGCCTAAGCCCCGGCGCAGGTTGGGCAGCAGGTCGGTACCGCCGGCCAGGGGCTCGGCCCCGGGAACGGCCAGGGCGGCGACGGCGTCGGACAGCGAGGCGGGCCGCAGGGTGCGGAAATCGGGGAGGATGTTCATTCTGCGGCCTCCTTGGCGTCGAGAAGCTCGGTGATGGTCTCGGGCGATAGCGGGAATTTGGTGGAACGCACCCCCACCGCCTCGTAGACCGCTTCATGGACGGCGGGCAGGAAGCCGGCCAGCATGCCCTCGGACGCCTCCTTAGCGCCGAACGGGCCATTGGGGTCCAGGCTTTCGACGATCATCACCTCGATATCCGGGCTTTCCGCCATGGTCGGCACCCGGTAGTCGAGGATGTTGCCGTGCATCATCTTGCCATCGTCCCAGCGGGTCTCCTCGGACAGGGCCTGACCCATGCCCATCCACACGCCGCCCTGAGTCTGGCCCTCCACGGCAAGCGGATTGAGCGCCTTGCCCACGTCCACCGCCACCCACACCTTGTGGGCGGTGACCCGGCCGGTGATCTCGTCGACGCTGGCCTCGACCACCTGGGCCGCGTAGCAGAAGCCCATGGTGGCGCCGATGGCGCTGCCCCGGATCTTCTTGTCGCCCTGGAACTCGGTCGGGCAGGTGAAGGTTCCCTTCACCGTGATGGTGCCGGTATCGATCAGCGCCGCCTTCACCACCTCCTGGAAGGTCAGGCCGGGGTCCTGGCTGCCGGCCACCATGAAGACTTCATCGATGACCTCGATGTCCTCCTCGCGGGCGTCCAGCTTCTTGGCCGCCGCCTTGACCAGGATGGCCTTCAGTTCCTCCGCCGCCGAGATGGAGGCGTTGCCCACCATGAAGGTGACGCGCGACGAATAAGACCCGTTGTCCTTGGGCGTCAGGGCAGAGTCGGCCGAGATCACCCGGATGCGGCTCATGCGCACCCCCAGCACCTCGGCCGCCACTTGGGTGGCCATGGTGTTGGAGCCCTGGCCGATATCGGCGGCGCCGGTCAGCAGGGTGATGCCGCCGTCGAAATCCAGCTTGAGATTGACGGTGGCATGGGGCTCGCCGGTCCAGTGCTTAGGGGTCGAGGTGCCCGAGACGAAGTGGGACAGCGCGATGCCCAGCCCCCTGCCCTTGGGCATCTTGCCCTTGCGCTCGGCCCAGCCCGAAGCGGCCTTGACCTTCTCCAGGCATTCCGGCACGCCGTAGCTCATCACCTTCTGGGCATACATGGTGGTGTAGGGAATCTGCGGCAGCATGTTGCGCTGGCGGATGTCCAGGGAATCGATGCCCAGTTCCTCACCCATCTCGGTCAGCAGGGCCTCGAAGGCGGCCCGCGTGTCCACAGTCCCGTGGCCGCGCATGGCGCCGCAGGGGGGCGTGTTGGTGTAGACGCGCCAGGCGTCGTGCTTGATGGCCGGGATGTGATACAGCCCGTGCATCAGGGCGCCGGTGTAAAGGATGGTGATGATGCCATAGCCGGCATAGGCGCCGCCGGCCTGGGTGGCCTCCAGGGCCAGGGCGGCGATCTTGCCGTCGCGCATCAGGCCGATCTTCATCTTCACTTCCGTCCACGGACGGCCGCGATGGGCGATGAAGGTCTCCTCGCGGGTCTGGACCAGCTTCACCGTTCCCTTGGCCTTGCGGGCCAGCAGGCCGGCGATGATCTCGAAATGCAGGCACTCGGTGCGCGCCCCGAAGCCGCCGCCCAGGAAGGGCTTGATCACCCGGATGCGGGCCGAATCCATCTGCAGGCAGGCCGCCACCTTGAGGTGGACGTAGTACGGCACCTGGGTGGTGGTGTTGAGCGTCAGCATGTCGCGGACCGGGTCATACTCGGCCAGGGTGGCGTTCAGCTCCATGTGGACATGGTTGACCTCGGCGAAGGTGTAGACCTTCTCGCGGATCAGCTCGGCCTCGCCAAAGGCCGCCTCCACGTCGCCGAACTCGGCATGGACCTCGCGCAGCACGTTGTTGGGCTTGTCGTCATGGAGCGCAATGGCGCCCTCCTTCATGGCCGCCTTGGGCGTCATGTAGGCGGGCAGCACCTCGTACTCCACCTTGATGAGATTGAGGGCCTGTTCGGCGGTCAGTTCATCCACGGCCGCGACGGCGGCCACGGGATCGCCGCGATAGCGGACCTTGTCGCGGGCCAGCGGGTATTCGTTCTCGGCGATGGGCAGGACGCCATAGGGGACCGGCGTTTCGGCGCCCGTGCAGACCGCGTAGACGCCGTCCAGCGCCTCGGCCGCCGAGGTGTCGATGGAGATGATGCGGGCATGGGCCACGGGACTCCTGAGGATACGCCCCACCAGGGCGCCGGGGGCGGCGATGTCGGCTGTGTACTTGGCCTTGCCGGTGACCTTCTCGACACCGTCGACCAAAGGCGTGCGGGCGCCGACCGTGCCGTTCTTGGGGAATTTCGGGCTCATTGGGCCGCCTCCTGGCAGCCGCAGCGGGCCTTGGCCGCCACTTCCACCGATTCGATGATCTTCACATAGCCGGTGCAGCGGCACAGATTGCCGGCCAGCGCCTCTTTGATCTGGTCACGGCTGGGATCGGGGTTCTTGCGCAACAAAGCCTCGGAGGCCATCAGCATGCCGGGGGTACAGAAGCCGCACTGGGTGCCCAGCTTCTCGTGGAAGGCGGCCTGCAGCTTGGAGATGGTGCCCTGGGTCGCCAGGCCTTCCACCGTCTCCACCCGCTTGCCCGCCACCTGATGGGCGAGGGTCGAGCAGGCCAGACGCGGACGGTCGTCCACCAGCACGGTACAGGCGCCGCACTCGCCGCCGTCACAGCCCTGCTTGGTGCCGGTGAGATTGCTCACCTCGCGCAGATAATCCAGCAGCAGCATATTGTCGGGCACCAGATCCTCGCGGGCACGGCCGTTGAGGGTCAATCGCAGGATGCTTTTCACGGTCTTCCTCCCTCGGAAGCTTTTGGTCTTTTGGTTTTAATAGAGACGTTTCAGCAGGCTGATCAGCAGGCGCCGGGCGTCGTCGGACAGACCGGCGGAGAATTCACGGTCCTGGCGGGCCACCGCCGCCTCGATGCGGGCCATCGCCAGCGTCCCCTCGGCGGTCATGCGCAGATGGTAGGAACGGCGGTCGTTGGGGGCGGCGTCGCGGCGGATCAGCCCCTTGTCCTCCAGGGCGTTGACCACCTTGACGATGGAGGAGCGGTCGACCTCCATCACCTCGGCCAGCGCGCTTTGGGTCAGGCCGGAATTGTTGGCGATCACCTGCAGCATGCCGTAGAGGCCGGGGGTGATGCCCTCGGACGCCGTCACGGTCTGGGCGAAGTGCTTGAAGGCCGCCACCTGGGCGCGGCGCAGGTGGAACCCCAGCTCGTCGGTCATGGGACCGAACGAGGTTCCCGCGCTCTCATCTGGCTCGGCGGCTTTGACCTGACGGCCCGGCATGGCGATGTCCTCATTCCATTTCCGGGCATTGTTGACTAGGTCAACGACCTTGGCAACAAGATTGTTTACCTAGCAAACAATATGACGGGGCAAGAGGCTCAGTTCACCCAGCCGCGTAGCTCTCCGATGCGGTGACGGTGGCTGTAGACGGTGCAGCGCCCGGCGCGCAGGAAGCCGCAGAGCGTGATGCCCCGCTGCGACGCCACCTCGACGGCCAGGGAAGTGGGGGCCGAGACCGCCGCCACCAGTTGGAAGCGGGCCCGCGCCGCCTTGGTCACCATCTCCAGGCTGAGCCGCGACGACAGCAGCACGCCGCAGGCTGAGGTGTCGATTCCGTCCAGCAGGCAGCGGCCGATGACCTTGTCGAGCGCGTTGTGGCGTCCCAGATCCTCGGCGCTGGCGACGATGCGGCCGACGGCGTCGAAGACGGCGGCCGCATGGGCGCCGCCGGTGGCGGCAAATACCGCCTGTCGGCTCCCCATCTCGTCCATCAGCCGGTGCAGGGCGGCGATCTCCACCACCATACCCTCGCCCGCCCGGGGCAGGGTGGCGATCAGCTCCTCGAGCCGCCCGCCCTCGCCGCACACCCCGCACGAGCTGTTCATGATCACGTCGCGACGTCGCGGCTGGGGGCGGGCCGGGTCGACGAGATAGGCCGTCACCACCTTGGCGTCGTCGGGACAGAAGGCCACGGCGCGCAGGTCCGAGACCGCCTCGATGATGCCTTCGGTGAACAGGAAGCCCACCGCCATGGCCAGGGGCTCGGCCACTCCGGCATCACCCAGGATGCCGTCGGCCGGAGTATAGGCCATGGCCGTCCGATCGCCGCCGGTGGGCGTCCACATCAGGGTGTAGGTCCCCACTCCCTCCACGGCGATGGTCAGGGTGTCCTCGGCGATCACCGAGCACACCTCCTCGTCCACCGCCGAGCGATCCAGACGCACGGCGGCCACATGGGAGATGCCGTCCACCAGCTTGCTCATCACCGTCCTCCCAAGGCCATGGGCAGGCCGCGCCCGCGCACCGGGGCATAGGGGACCGAAGCCCCCCGGGTGAAAGCCGCCCGGGTGATCAGCAGCGCCTTGATCCCCCAACCCGACCCTGCCGCCAGCAGACCGGCCAGCGGGGCCACCGGCAATCCGGCCAGGGCCAGGAGCCACAGCGCCAGGGCGAGTCCCTGCGCCATCCGCGCCGCCTGGGCCGGGCCGGACCCAAAGATGGCCAGCGCGCCGGAGGCATTCCCCGAGGCGACCAGCCCGCGCCGGTACAACATCCAGGCCCCTTCCCGCGCCAGTCCGGCGGCCAGGGCCCAGGCCAGCACCGCCGGAGCGGGCTCGGCGAACAGGGCCAGCAGCCCCGCCCCCTCGGCCAGCCCGGACGTGATGATCAGGGGGACGATCTCCGCCTGCTTCCAGGCGGGAATGCCGCGCGACGCCCGCAGAATGCGCGACTGGCAATACAGGAACCCGGCGGCCAAAACCACCAGGGGCACCAGCAGGGCGGGATGGCCCAACAGCCAGTACCCGCCGCCCACCGCCATCAGCGGCCCGGCAACGATGCCTTCGCGGGTCATCCACGAGGTCTGGGGATGGAAGAAGACGTTGAGGGCCCGCCAGGGCTTGCCGATCTCCAGCCAGACCATGGCCAGGCCCAGCCCGACCAGCGCCAGACCGGCCACCAGGGACAGCCCGCCGTCGCCCAGCAGGACGCTGGCCAGCACCAGACCGGTTCCGGCCCCGCCACCGATGAAATTGCCGGCGGCGCGCAAATCCCAGCTCCGTTGCAGCCGGGCGGTGATCATCTGCCTCATGGCCGTCCTCCGTTCCTGTCATCCCGACGACCACCGGAAGGAGGGATCTCGTCCTGGCGCGACGTTTCGGAATTCGCACCGCCATCCCAGGCTGAGATCCCTCGCTCGCGCTCGGGATGACATCCGGAATGGTTGCCCGCTGAAGCCTGCCTCATGGCCGTCCTCCGTCCCACAGGTAATAGAATCCCGGCCCCGTGCCCTCGTCCTCGTGCTGGCGGAACCATTTGTTGTCGCCGACCAGCCGCGACACGACGCTGTCGGGGTCCTCGATATCGCCGAAGCGCAGGGCGCCCGACAGGCAGGAATTGACGCAGGCCGGCGTGGCCTCGGGGTGGATTCCGGGCACCTTGCCCGCCTTGACGCCGGCATCGATGCGCTCGACGCAGAAGGTGCATTTGGTGACCACGCCGATCTTCTGCTGGGCGGCGCGAGCCTTCTCCTGGGAGATGGGGCCGGCGCCGTAGACGTACTCGGCCGACTCCACCTTGTAACGGGCCTCGTAGGGGCACGAGACGGCGCAGTAGGAACAGCCGATGCAGATGTCGTAGTCGATGGTGACGATGCCGTCGTCGCGCTTGCGGGTGGCGGTCGAAGGACAGACCTCCATGCAGGGCGGCTGGTCGCAATGCTGGCAGCCGGTGGGCAGGAAGATGCGCCGCACGTCGGGGTATTGCCCGGCCTCGATGTCGAGGACCTTGCGCCACTGCACGCCGGGCGGCGTGGCGTTGGTTTCCTTGCAGGATGCCGTGCAGGTCTGGCAGCCGACGCAGCGCCGCAGGTCGGCGACCATCACATAGCGGGTCATGCCGGTTCTCCCGGCCCGTCGACCCGTCGCAGCGCCACCCGCACCACGTCGGCGCCCGAGCCGGTGGCGTCGGTCAGTTCCAGCGACATCTGGGTGATGGTGTTCAACGACGGGAAGTTGAGGTCCTTGGCATAGGGCGTCTTCCAATGCTGGAACTGGCCGGGAATGACCACGGTGTCGGGACGGCAGCCCTGGACCAGGGCGGCCCGGCCGCGGGTGTGGCCCACCACCGAGCTGACCTCCACCCAGTCGCCGTCCTTGATATCCAGTTTGGCCGCCGACGACGCGTTGATGATCACCGAACCGTGGCCGCGCAGGTTGCCCGCCACTTCGTTCATCAGCGGGATGCCGGCATTGTTGCCGGTGGTGTAGGGCATGGTCTTGGTGGTGATGCCCCAGAAGGGGAAATCCTCCGCCTTGGCCCCTGCCCGCTCCACCGCCTTGACCCAGCGGCCGGGGACGTCGTGCCAGTGGGGGATTCCCTGGTATTCCTCCAACTGCTCGTCCCACCATTGGATTCCGGCCTCGTGCAGGCGGCGGCGCAGTTCCTCGCCGACCCGCATCAGGCGCTCCTGATAGGGCAGTTCGTAGCGCAGCCCCTGCTCGACCATGGTGGCGTGCAGGTACCAGTCCTCGCGGGCGAAGGGCTGCATGAAGAAGCCGTTCTCCTTCATCCAGTCCAGGCCGCGCACCTCCTGGCCTTTGGTGGCCCCGGCGGTGGCCGCCTTGCATACCGCGTCCCAGATGGTGTCCACGTCGTGGACCTGATCCTCGGGCAAGGTGAAGTCGAAGCCCTCGCCCTTCAGGGGCACCAGGGCGAAGCCCTTGTTAAGCCCCCGGTTGTAGCTTTCCAGCAGGCCGACCCGGCGCGACAGTTCGGTGGTGATCCAGGTGAAGTCGCGGGACTCGCCCTGGGGCGCCACCGCCGGCTGGCGCAGCACGAAGCCCTGGTGCTGCCAGTGCTGCTCCACGAATTTCGAGCCGCCCGCCCGGATCAGTTGGGTGCTCTCCAGGTCGGTGGCCTCGGGCAGCAGGATGTCGGCCATATGGTTGGTTTCGTCCATGGTGTAGGCGAAGCACACCACGAAGGGCATCTTGGCCATGTTCCCGGAAAGCTGGGCGGTGTCCCAGAACGAGATGGCCGGATTGGTGCGATAGGCGATCCACACGTCGGGCGGTTCGGGCGGCGCCCATTCAGCGGGCGAGTCCTTCAGGAACATCCAGGCCAGGTGGGTCGGCCCCAGGGCCTGGGCCCAACTGGAATCGCCGACGATGGGGATCAGCGTGGTGTGGGCGTTGCGGCCCTTGGGCTTTTCCGCCCAGCCGCCTTTCTTCGTCGAGTTCATCTGGGCGTTCATGAAGCCGTCCTCGCCGGGCTTCACGCTCTTCAGCCGGTTCTCGTAGGGCCGGTTGAGGCGCACCGTGGTGCCCAGCGTGCCGCCCGGCACCTCGAGAGCCCCCACCAGGGTGGCCAGCACGGTGCGCGCCCAGCAGCACTCATAGGCGCCCCAGCCGTTGTTGACCGTCTTGCCCAGGGTCACCGCCACCGGACGATGGGGCAGCACCTTGCCGTCCACCTCGGTGGTCTGGCCGACACAGGCATTGTCGAGATATTCCAGAGCCACCTGCCGCACCACCTTGGCCGGCACGTCGCAGATGGTCTCGGCCCAGTCAGGGGTATAGCCGCGCATGCCGTCCACCAGCAGCGTGAAGGCCGTCCGGGCGGTTGCGTTCTCGCGCCGGACCATCTCGCCGTCGGGCAGCTTGGCCACGGCGGCGGGAACGGTGAAGCTCCCCTCCAGGGCGGGAACCGCGCCCGGATGGTCGTGGGGGACCGGCTGGCCGGTGATGCCGTCCCACATCAGCGGCTTGCCCGTCGCCTCGTCGCGCAGATACCAGCCCTCGTCGTCCACCAGATAGGGCGACGCGGTGCGATCGCGCAGGAAGTCAAGATCCAGCGCACTCCTCGGCGCTTCGTGCAGCATGACGTGCAGCATGGCGAACATGAAGGCCGGGTCGGTCTTGGGGCGGATGGGCACCCATTGTGCCGAGCAGGCGCCGGTGGGCGACAGATGGGGCTCCACCTGCACCCGCTTGATGCCGCGAATCCGGGCGTCGGCATGGCGGCGCACACCGCAGGGGCCGCCCGAGACTTCCACATTGGTGCCGAACGACACGATGAAATTGGCATTGGGCGTATCGGCCGCCACCGTGAAGGCGCGGTGCCAGTATTCGCCGTACAGATGCTCGGAGTGGACGCATTTGACGCCCTGGCCCGAACCGAAGCTGAAATCGATGGGTCCCCAGGCGGCCAGGAAGGCGGGAAAGGTTCCCATGTAATTGGCCGGCGTGCCGCCATGACCGAAGGTGGCGGCCAGACGCGGCATGCCCTGCTCGTTGAGCAGCCCCATCTCGCGCACCGATCGCAGCTTGCCGGCGACCAGATCCAGCGCCTCGTCCCAGGAGATGGGCACGAAGCCCGGGTCCTCGTCACGCCCCTTCCTGGGGTTGGTGCGCTTCATGGGGGTGAGCACCCGGTGAGGATTGTAGGTCTTCTGCACCAGACCATACGCCTTGACGCAGGGACGCCCATCGGCGGGGTGAATGCCCATGCCGGCATGGTTGGGCGTTACCGCCACCGCCACGCCATCCTTGACCGTGACACACATCAGGTCGGGACCGGCGACGCAATTGTAGCAGTAGGTCGGGACGGATTTGGTCTCGACGGACATGACGTTTCTCCTGATCCGGCGCCGCTTTGGCGGCGTTGCTCCCCGGTTGCGCCCCCTCGGCCCTCCCGGCCGGCGAACTGCATTTTTTAACGTCGTAGTGCATTTTTTACAGTAGAGTCAAATTTTTTGCGTAACTTTCGCATCATGGCATAGGTGGCCTATGCCGTCCGGATCAAGGATCGGGCGCGCCAAAGCGATACGGACCGGCACTCAGGCCGGCCCGTACGACATCGATCGGAATGGAAAAGAGGTCAGTCGGCCGATTGCAGCCCGCCGAAGCGGGTGTAATAGGCGGGATGGGCCTCCGGCACCGGGCCTTCGGCGGTTTCCAGCATGCCCATGACATGGGTCTCGGCCGCCGTCTGGACCAGACGGTAGAGGTTGCGGCACAGCACCCGGGCTGAGGTCCCCGGCCAGTGGGCGGGCAGCAACTCATCGGGCAGCATGGGGTCGCGCAGCAAGGCCCGGCGATAGCCGTGCATCAAGAGGGTGCGGACCACGAAGCACATCTGGGGGTCCAGCTCGCCCGCCCCCGACAGGGCCTGCCACAGGGGCCGGAAGGTGTCGAGGAACTCGTTGTAATCACCGGCCAGCCGGTCCAGATCCCAGCAGGTGTGAATCAGGTCGCGCAGGGCTTCGGGGGTCACCCAATCCTCGGCACTGGCGACCATCATCACGGCGCGGTCCTGGACTCCGGCCTCGGCCAGGGCCTGACGCACCGCGCTGCGGTCGGGGTGGACCAGGACGCCGCTGGCCAGCTGGCCGAACCCCAGCCAGCCCAGATCACGGCGCAGGGAATCGCGGCGCTCGGCATCCATGCCCTCGATATTGGTCACCGCCAGGGTCCAGCGCCCGTCCCACGGCTTGCCGTTGAAGTGGTAGATGCGGTTATGGGCGGCCTCGAAGCGGCGACGCCCCATTTCGGTCAGGCGGTAATAGCTGCGCCGGCCGATCTGCATGGAGGACAGCCAGGCTTCCTTGGACAGGCGGAACACCGAGGTGCGCACGATGCGCTCGTTCAGGCCCAAAGGCTCGACCAGATTGATGACGCTGCCCAGCCAGGCGCTGCCGCCGTGATGGGAGATGGCGTCGCCATAGACGGTAATGATCAGCGACTTCGCCTTGGGACGAAGACGCGCCAGAACCTGCCCTACGATTTCACCGACCCGTCGGTTCATGCCGCCCGCTTTGAGAATGAATAAGACCGCCCTTCCACGCGGCACATCCTAATGAAGCGGCGTTTTCGGGCAACCACGAAATTCACCATCAGCCTCATACAATTAACACACTGGAAAATCACATACCTAAGTTGTACAGTCCCTCCCGTTCGGAAGAGGGATTGGGGCCTAACCGGCATAATCGCAGCAATCACCGGATCAACATGCCCCGTCTCACCCAATTCGGCATCCGCGCCAAGCTCATCCTCATCTTCGTCCTGATCAAGGTGATCCCGCTGCTGGTCCTGGCCGCCTTCGCCTGGCGCGGTCAGGCCTGGCTGGCCGAGCGGGTCTCCGAGAACGTCACCGGCATGACCCGGGCCATGCGCGAGACCACCGAGCAGGTGGTGACCAGCACCACCAATTCGGCCATCAAGGCATTGGACGACGCCGCCAGGGAAAGCCTGGAGCGGCTGACCACCGACACCGCCCGCGACGTTGCCGCCTTTCTTTACGACCGGGACGGGGACATCCGTTCGGCGGCACTGATCGAGCCGGGCGAGGAGGTCTATCGCCGCTTCCTGCAGGGCCGCACCCGCCCCATCGAGCGCCATTACCCCTGGGTCCTGACCCCCGACGGCAGCAAATGGGTCCCCGGCCCGGAAGCCGTTCCCCATTACGATGCGCCGCCGGTCCAATCCTCCATCGAGGAAAACCGCCGCAATTTCAACTATCGCCCTGTCACCGAGGGCGGCCTCAAGGTCGAGCGTCCGCTGTTTCTGGAGATGACGTTCATCGGCCTCGACGGCCGGGAGAAGGTCAAGGTCACCACCTCCGATCTGGTCAGCCGAGATCTCAAGGACGTGTCGCGGCGCGAAAACACCTTCGTCAAGGCCGAGACCTATTTCAACGATCTCAAGGCCCTGGGACCCGACAGAATCCATGTGTCCGACGTGATCGGCGCCTATGTGCGCTCGCCGGTCATCGGGCCGTTCACGCCCAAGGCCGCCGCCGCCAAGGGCATCGAGTTCGCCCCGGAAAAGGCCGCCTTCGCCGGAACCGAAAACCCGGTGGGCACCCGCTTTCGCGGATTGGTGCGCTGGGCCATGCCGGTGGTGCGCGGCGGCAAGACCATGGGCTGGGTGACCCTGGCGCTTGACCATGACCACCTGATGGAGTTCACCGACCACATCCTGCCCACCGGAGACCGCTATTCGCCCATCGCCGACGCGGCATCGGGCAATTACGCCTTCATCTGGGACTACAAGGGCCGCTCGGTGGTCCATCCCCGCCACTATTTCATCACCGGCTACGATCCCGAAACCGGCGATCCGGCCGTGCCCTGGCTGGATACCGGCCTTTACGCCCAGTGGAAGGACAGCGGCAAGCCCATCGCCGAATTCCTCAGGACCGCTCCCACCTTCCTGGAACAATCCCTGAAGAAGAAGGGCGCGCCGGAACTGGTCCGCCAAGGCCTGCTGGGCCTGGACTGCCGCTATCTCAACCACGCGCCGCAATGCACCGGCTGGATGGATCTCACCAGCCAGGGCGGCTCGGGCTCGTTCGAGATCTTGTGGAGCGGCCTGTGGAAGCTGACCACGGCGGCCACCATCCCCTATTACACCGGCCCCTACGGCCGGTCGCCGCGCGGCTTCGGCTTCGTCACCATCGGCGCCAACGTCGACGACTTCCACGCCGCCGCCGCCAAGGAGAAGGAGCACACCGACCAGATCCTGGCGCTGCGCGACCGCGACCTGCAGGCCAAGTACGACACGGTCATGGCCCTGATCGCCGCCCAGGTGGAAAGCCTGGCGCGGGAATTGTCCATCTCGACCCTGATCATGATCGCCCTGGTGGTCGGTATCGCCGTGTGGATGGCCTCGTTCCTGACCCGGCGCATCACCGCCGTGGTGGGCGGCATCCACCGCTTCAGCGAGCAGGAGACCGAATATCGCCTGCCGGTCCAGGGCAATGACGAGATGGCCAGCTTGGCCATCTCCTTCAACCAGATGGCCGACCGCGTCGCCGAGTCCTTCGTCCGCCTGGACGAGGCCCGCAAGAGGGCCGAGGAAGCCAGCCGCATGAAGAGCGAGTTCCTGGCCAATATGAGCCACGAGCTGCGCACGCCGCTGAACGGCATCATCGGCTTCTCCGAGCTGATCCGCGACGAGGCCGCCGACGATGAAACCCGCGAAAACGCCGACATCATCGAAAAGAGCAGCCGCCACCTGCTGGAACTGGTCAATTCCATCCTCGACATCGCCAAGATCGAGGCCGGCGCCATGACCCTGTCCATCCAGGAGGTTAAACTGGCCCCCCTGGTGGCCGAGGCGGCCGCCGTCCACCAATCGGCGGCCCAGGGCAAGGGAATCACCCTGTCGAGCCGGGTGGCCGGGGACTGTCCCGCCACCATCCAGGCCGATCCCCTGCGGCTGCGCCAGATCCTCCACAACCTGCTGTCCAACGCCGTCAAGTTCACGGAAACAGGCGAAGTGGCCCTCAGCGTCGACCTGCAGCCCGACCATCTGGTCTTCAAGGTTTCCGATACCGGGGCCGGCATCCCCGAGGCGATGCTGCACGCCATCTTCGAGAAATTCCGGCAGGTTGATTCCTTCCTCACCCGCTCCCATAGTGGAACCGGCCTGGGCCTGACCCTGGCCCGCCATCTTGTCGAACTGATGGGCGGCGTCATCGGCGTCGAATCCACGGTGGGCAAGGGAACAACCTTCCACTTCACCCTTCCCCTTCACCAGACCGAGACTCCGTCATGAAGAACGCCCTGGTCGTCGACGACAACGACGTCAACCGTATCCTGGCCACCCGCCTGCTCAGCAAGGCCGGCTGGACCGTTTCGGATGTGGATTGCGGCGAGGCGGCGCTGGATTTCCTCGGCGCCAACACGGTGTCGCTGATCCTGTTGGACGTCAGCATGCCGACCATGAGCGGCCAGGAGGTCTGCAAGCGCATCCGGGCCGGCAAGCTGGGGGGAGACGGCGTCAAGATCGCCGCCTACACCGCCCACGCCATGCCCGAGGAAGTCCAGGAGTTCCTGGACTGCGGCTTCGACACCGTGCTGCTCAAGCCCATGTCGCGCGATCGCCTGACCGCCACCCTGAGTGAATTGGGATTTGCCTGATGCGCCGCCGTTTTCTGCTTCTTCTGCCGCTCGCCCTGGGATTCGCCGCCGCCGCCCAGGCCGCCGAACGCCCCACCCGGGAGCAGATTCAGGCTCTGACCCTGAAGGCTGCCGCCCTGGTGGCCGCAGAGGGCATGGAAAAGGCGCGCGAAGCCTTTCATCGCCAGGGCGAGTTCCGCTTCGGCGAGATTTACGTCAACGTCATCGACGGCAACGGCACCTGGCTGATCTATCCCCCCAACCCCAGGAACGAGGGCAAATCGGTCCTCAACGCCAGAGACAGCAACGGCAAGCTGCTGGTCCAGGAGATCATCCAGACGGCCAGGGACAAGGGCGAAGGCTGGGTGGAATATCACTGGCTCAATCCGGCCAGCAACCGCATCGAGCCCAAGATCACCTATGTGAAGAACGTCCCCGAAAAGGGCGCCATCACCTATATCGGGCTGTACAAGTAGGAAGGGAGGCGCCCCCTCCCACCGGCTAGATGTTTTCCCCCACGAAGACCCTCGCCTTGCGCAGGAAGACCGAGACCTCCAGTCCGCGGCGCAGGCCCAGCTTGTCCTTGACGTCGCGCGACACCTCGGCCTCGACGATGATGCCGTCGGCCAGTTCCAGTTCGGCCCGCACCACCGGCCCCAACACCACCACCTGACGGACCCTGGCCTGGGGAGCGTCGGGGGACAGTTCCAGGACTTCCACGTCATGGGGGCGGACAAAGGCGGTGCCGGGCCATCCGCCCGGCCTTCGCCGATATGCAGTCCACCCACCTGGGCCTGACCGCCGGCCACCCGGCAGGGCAGCGCGTTGACGTTGCCCAGGAAGCGGTAGACGAAGGGGGTGGCGGGGCTGTCGTAGATCTCGGCCGGCGTGCCGATCTGTTCGATGCGCCCCTTGTTCATCACCACCACCTCGTCGGCCACCTCCAGGGCTTCCTCCTGGTCATGGGTGACGAACACGCCGGTCAGGCCCATCTCGTCATGCAGGTGCCGCAGCCAGCGGCGCAGATCCTTGCGCACCTGGGCGTCCAGCGCGCCGAACGGCTCGTCCAGCAGCAGCAGGCGCGGCTCCACCGCCAGGGCGCGGGCCAGGGCGACGCGCTGGCGCTGGCCGCCGGACAACTGGCTGGGATACCGCCCCGCCAGCCCTTCAAGCTGCACCAGTTCCAGCAGGGTATGGACCTTCTCGGTAATGGCCGCCTTGGACGGGCGGTCGGCGCCCTTTCGCACCTTAAGGCCAAAGGCGATGTTGTCGGCCACCGTCATGTGACGGAACAGGCGTAATGCTGGAACACGAAGCCCACCTTGCGGTCCCGCGTCCCCAGGCCGGTGGCGTCGATACCGCCGAGGCGGACGCGGCCGTCATCGGGCTGCTCCAGACCGGCCAGAATGCGCAAGAGCGTGGTCTTGCCCGAGCCGGACGGCCCCAGCAGCGCCACCAGCTTGCCCTGGGCCACGCGCAGCGACACCTGATCCAGCGCGGCAAACGAGCCGAAGCGCTTGGAAATGTTTTCAACCTCGATCATGTCCGACCCTTCAATGTCCGCCCCATCAATGTCCGGTGGCGGCGAGTTCGTCGCGGTGCCACCATTCGAGTACCGCTTTAGCGGCCAGCGTGACAAGGGCCAGAATGGCAAGGAGAGAGGCGACCGCGAAAGCGCCGACGAAATCGTATTCATTGTAAAGGATCTCCACGTGCAGCGGCATGGTGTTGGTCAGCCCCCGGATATGGCCGGAGACCACGGAGACGGCGCCGAACTCGCCCATGGCCCTCGCGTTGCACAGCAGCACGCCGTACAGCAGCCCCCAGCGGACATTGGGCAGCGTCACCCGCCAGAACGTGGCAAGGCCGGAGGCGCCCAGCGTCAGGGCCGCCTCCTCCTCCTCACGTCCCTGCTCCTCCATCAGCGGGATCAGCTCACGCGCCACGAAGGGAAAGGTGACGAACACCGTGGCCAGAACGATACCGGGAACGGCGAAGATGACCTTGAAATCGTGCTCGGACAGCCAAGGCCCCAGCAGGCCCTGCAAGCCGAACAGCAGGACGTAGATCAGCCCGGAGATCACCGGCGACACCGAGAACGGCAATTCGATCAGCGAGATCAGCAGACTCTTGCCGCCGAAATCGAACTTGGCGATGGCCCAGCTTGCCGCCAGCCCAAAGGCGATGTTCAGCGGCACCGCGATGGCGGCGACGATCAGCGTCAGGCGAATGGACGACCAGGTATCGTCGGTGGAGAGCGCCCGCACATAGGCGCCCCAGCCCTTGGCGAAGGCCTCGACCAGCACCGCGGCCAGGGGGGCGACCAGGAACAGCGCCAGGAAGGCCAGGGCCACCAGGGTCAGACTCCACCGCACCACCGCCGGTTCGCGCGTGGCGTGCTCGCTCATGATTTCAGCCCCCCATGCGCCCGCGGCGCCACTTTTGCAGCAGGTTGACCACCAGCAGCAGGGTGAAGGAAATCGCCAGCATCAGGGTGGCGATGGCGGTGGCGCCCACGTAGTCGTACTGTTCCAGCTTGGTGACGATCAGCAGCGGCGCGATCTCCGAGACGCCCGGCAGGTTGCCGGCGATGAAGATCACCGAGCCGTATTCGCCCACCGCACTGGCCAGGGACAGTGAAAACCCGGTCAGCAGCGACGGCAGGATGGAGGGCAGGATCACCTTCAGGAAGGTCTGCAGCCGGTCCGCCCCCAAGGAGGCGGCGGCCTCCTCCAGCTCCAGATCCACGTCGTGCAGCACCGGCTCCACCGTGCGCACCACGAAGGGCAGGCCGATGAACACCATGGCCACCACCACGCCCAGGGGGGTGAAGGCCACCTTGACGCCCAGGGGCTCCAACACCGAGCCGATCCAGCCGTTGGGGGCGTAAAGAGCGGTGAGCGCGATGCCGGCCACGGCGGTGGGCAGGGCGAAGGGCAGGTCGACGACGGCGTCCACCAGCCTGCGGCCGGGAAAGGGATAGCGCACCAGCACCCAGGCCACCAGCAGGCCAAAGACGGCATTGATCAGGGCCGCCACCAGTGCGGCTCCGAACGACAGGCCCAGCGCTGACAGCACCCGGGCATCCGTGACGATCGCCCCCCACTGCGACCAGGTGGTGCCCGCCGCCTTGATGACCAGCGCCGCCAGCGGCAGCAGGACGATCAGCGACAAGTAGGCCAGGGTCAGGCCCATGGTCGGGCCGAACCCCGGAATGACGCTGGGCACCCGTCGCGGCAGGGACAGAGCGAAGGCGGCCACCGCGCCCACTCCTACTTCTTCGCCGTGATGCGGTCGAACACGCCGCCATCGGCGAAGTGCGCCGTCTGGGCCTTGGTCCAGCCGCCGAACACGTCGTCGATGGTGAACAGCTTGACCGGCGCGAAGATGCCCTGGGTCGTCTTCACCACGTCCGGATCGCGGGGACGGTAGAAGTTCCGTGCGATGATCTCCTGGGCCTCGGGGGTGTAGAGGAAGTCGAGATAGGCCTGGGCCACGGCACGGGTGCCGCGCTTGTCCACCACCTTGTCGACCACCGCCACCGGCGGCTCGGCCAGGATGGACAGGGACGGGGTGACGATCTCGAAGCCCGAGCCAAATTCCTTGAGCGCCAGATGAGCCTCGTTCTCCCAGGCCAGCAGCACGTCGCCCAAGCCGCGCTGGGCGAAGGTGACGGTGGAGCCTCGCGCCCCGGAATCCAGGACCGGAACATTCTTGAACAGGGCGGCGACAAAGGCCTCGGCCTTGGCGGCATCGCCGTTGTTGCGATCGAGCGCATAGCCCCAGGCGGCCAGATAGTTCCAGCGTGCCCCGCCCGAGGTCTTAGGATTGGGGGTGATCACCGAAACGCCCGGCTTGACCAGATCGCCCCAATCCTTGACCTGCTTGGGATTGCCCTTCCTGACCAGGAACACGATGGTCGAGGTGTAGGGCGAGGAATTATAGGCCAGCCGCTTCTGCCAGCCGGCATCCAGCAGCTTGGCCTTGTCGGCGATGGCGTCGATGTCATAGGCCAGCGCCAGGGTCACCACATCGGCCTCCAGCCCATCGATCACCGACCGGGCCTGCTTGCCCGAACCGCCGTGGGACTGGTTGATCTTCAGGTCTTCGCCGCTCTTGGCCTTCCACTGGCGCGCGAAGGATTCGTTCAGCGCCTGATACAGCTCGCGGGTGGGATCATAGGACACGTTGAGCAGGGTCCGGCTCTCGGCCGCCTGGGCTCCGGGCATCAGCGCGGCCATCCCCAGGGCCAGAACCACCGCGAACAGTGCCGCCAGAGCCAGGCGCCGCGCCTCATCCTCATGAATTCCAATCATTCGCACCCTCCAATTCAACACAAAGCTTACGCCCATAAGCTTTAGTCCACTAATCTATAGACTATGCGGATAATGGAGTCAAGCCAAGGGATCACGCCAGGGAATCACGCACCGGAATTGGGGCCGTCACCGGCGCAATTCGGCTTCCTGCTCCAGAAGAGCCTGCTGCTCGAACCGCCGGCAGACATCCTGCAGTTCGGCCGAGGACAGAAAGATTCCGAACCCCATCAGGTCATTGCGGATCTTCAGCATCAGGAACCCTTCGGTCGCCGAGGTCGAAACCCGGGCGAAATCGGCATCAAGCAAGAGGTGGAGATAATTCTGGCTGTCTTCGTCAGTCAGGTCGCAGGCCCAGCCCGCCAGCAGACGGTTCCGCCTCGCTCTGATCCAGAACGCGGCTTCATCCCGGCTCCGGTGGGCCGCCTGGCTGGTGGCCCCCTTGGCGTAGAAGGTGTCAAGAATGGCCACGCCGCTCCCCTTCCCTATTCCGGCCGCTCCGATCGCAGCCGCTTGGTCTCGGACCGCTTGCCCTTGGATTCAAGACGCCGCTCCGTCGAGCCCTTGGTCGGCTTGGTCGGGCGGCGCTTGGGAGGAGGCGGCTTGGCGGCCTCGCGGATCATCGCCACCAACCGGTCCAGCGCCTCGGCGCGGTTGCGCTCCTGGCTGCGGTAGGTCTGGGCGATAATCACGATGATTCCGTCCTGGGTCAGACGGCTGCCCGCCAGCTTTTGCAGGCGCACGCTGACATCGTCGGGCAGCGAGGGCGAACGCCGCGCATCGAAGCGCAACTGGACCGCAGTCTCGACCTTATTGACGTTCTGGCCACCTGGACCGGAAGAGCGGACGAAGCTCTCCTCGATTTCCTTCTCGTCGATTTGGATGCGGTGGGTGACCTGGATCATCAGGTTTTATATCGGCGAAGCCCATCCTTCGTCCACAGGCGGATGGCCGATCGTCCGGCAGTCAGGTTTCGTTACCAGATGCCATGATACCTCATGCACGCATATTTGTTAAAATCGGCCTGTCGGCTCCGGCCAGGGCCAAATGGGGGACATTTGTGAGCGACGGGCTCTCTGTTTCAGGCGAGATTCCCACCCTTGCCGACGTAACCGCCAAGGTCGTGCGTTACGCCGCCGCCGGGCTGTTCAGCTGGAGTCTTCTGCTGGGAGGCTCGCTGGCCTGGAATATCGCCAAGCAACGGGAGATCACCCTGGAGCTGGCGACCAATACCGCCCAAGCCAATTTCAACAAGGACGTGGCCTATCGCCTGTGGGCGTCGTCCCATGGCGGCGTCTATGTGGAGCCCGATGCCAAGACGCCACCCAGCCCGTGGATGGCCCACCTGCCCGACCGCGACCTGATCGCCAATGACGGGCGCAAGCTGACCTTGATGAACCCCGCCTACATGCTGCGGCAGATGATGCAGGACCATGGCGAGTTGTACGGCATCAAGGGGCGCATCGTCGGCATCGTCACCCTCAATTCCGACAACACCGCGGATCCGTGGGAGGCCGAGGCCATCCGGCAGTTCGCCGCCGGAACCAAATCCGAGGTGATGGAGGTTTCCGATATCGACGGAAAGCCCTTCCTGCGCCTGTTCAAGCCGTTCCGGATGGAGCCCAGTTGCCAGAAATGCCACGGCCATCTCGGCTTTCAGGACGGCGAAGTGCGCGGCGGCATCGGTGTTTCGGTGCCATTGGCGCCCTATCTGACCGGCGAAGCGAACGTTGTCCGGACCATGGCCACCACCCACGGCGCCATCTGGGGATTGGGCATGCTGGCCATCGGCTGGATCGCCCGGCGCAGCCATTCCCGCCTAGCCGCCAACGCCAGGATGACCCGGGCGCTTCACGACAGCGAAAAGCATTACCGCGCCATCGTCGAGACCTCTTCCGATGGATTTTGGATGACAGACAACCGGGGGCAGCTCCTGGAGGTCAACCACGCCTATGCCGCCCGCTCGGGGTACAGTCGGGAGCAATTGCTGTCCATGTCCATCCAGGATCTGGAAGCCATCGAGACCGATGACGCCACCCACGCCCGCATCGCCGCCGTCATGGCCGGACAGGACCTGCGCTTCGAAACCCGCCATCGCACCCGGAATGGCGAGATCTGGGACGTGGAGGTCAGCACCTCGTATTTTGCCGGCGGCGACGGGCGGCTGTTCGTCTTCCTGCGCGACATCTCCGAACGCAAGCGCGACGAGCGCGTCCTGGCGGAAAGCGAACGGCGGTTCCGTGAGATGGCCGAGACCATCGATCAGGTATTCTACGTCGCCGACCAGGATTACAGCCGCTTCCACTACATCAGCCCGGCCTTCCTCCGCCTTTGGGGACACGCCCCCGAGGTTCTCATGGCCGAGCCCTCCTTGTGGCGCGATTGGGTCCACCCCGAAGACCGCGACGGCGTGATGAACCTCTTGGCCGCCCGGATCGGATCGGGCGAGTACGCCGCCGACTTCCGGATCATCCGGCCAGATGGCGAGATCGTCTGGCTGCACGCCAAGGCCTTCGAGGTGGCCAATCCGACCTCTGGCCAGCCCTATGTCCTGGGCTTCCACACCGATATCACCATGGCCAAATCCATCGAGGCCGAACTGCGCGACAAGAATCAGGCCCTGGAACGGTCCAACGCCGAACTGGAGGCCTATGCCTATGTGGCCTCGCACGACCTGCGCGAGCCGCTGCGCAACATCACGGCCTTCTCCACCTTGCTGAGGCGACGCCTGGAGGGCCGCCTGGACGACGAGGAGCAGGAGTTCCTGAAAATCGTCACTGATGCCGCCAACCGCATGGATTGCCTGGTCCGCGATCTGCTGGAACTCAGCCGCATCGGGCGAAACGAGCGCGACATGCACCTGGTCTCCTTGTCAGAGTTGATGCAGGCGGCAAAAAGCAGCCTGCGCAGCCAGATGGAGGCCGCCCAGGCCGATATTTCCATCACCTCGCCCCTGCCCGTGATCATGGGCAATGATGACGAGCTTTACCGCGTGCTGCTCAACCTGTTCGGCAACGCGATCAAATATCGGGGAGAGGGGCCGGTGCACATCGCCGTTCATTGCGAGGCCGAGGGGCCCGAATTGTGGAGAATGACCATCGCCGACAACGGCATCGGAATGGAATTGGGCAAAGGCTATGAAGAGCGGATCTTCGGCCTGTTCCAACGCCTGCACCAGCGCGACGAGTATGGCGGCGGAACAGGAATCGGCCTGCCGGTCTGCCGCAAGATCATCGAGCGCCACGGCGGCCGCATCTGGGCCGAAACCGATGGCCCCGGCAAGGGCACCCGCATGATATTCGTCCTGCCGAAACTGCCGGACTGACGCATTCACTGTGCCACAAGAACAACTTTCTGGTAGCCTCAGCATCCAAAGGCGTCCACCAATCCGAGGGAATTCATCGCATTGAAAGTTTCCTGGCGCATAACGGGCATCTATGCCGCCGTCGGACTGGGCTGGATTTTCCTCTCGTCCCTAGCCGTCTGGATTGGTGTCGGCGAGCCGCCAGGCATTGCCTCCCTGCTGGAACTCGGCAAGGGCTGCGTCTTCATCCTGGTGACGGCACTCATGCTGCTGGTGCTGCTGCGGCGCTGGGAGACCGAGTTGAACCGCCGGGGAGCTGCCCTGGCGGAAAGCAACCGGGAATTGTCCGAGGTGAATACCCGCCTATCGGGCATCATGCGCGGGTCTCAGGATCTGATCGCCGCCTGGGACCGCGACAAACGCCTTACAGCCTTTAATCCCCGCTATCAGGCCGTGTGCTGGAACTTCTTTGAATGCGACGTAAAGATCGGCATGCCCATTGAGGAAGTCTTCGGCAGGGTCCCGGATCGCCTCCAACTGTTCTCAGAATGCTGGGACCGGACCCTGGCCGGCGAATCCTTCGTCCAGCTGCAGTCGCTGACCACCGATGGCGATATCGGCTGGTTCGAGACCAGCTATGGCTCCCTGGCCGGGGAAGACGGCCGCCCGTGCGGCGGCTTTCATATCGTGCGGGATGTCACCGACCGCGTCCGGGCCGAGGAAAGCGGCCGCCTGCAGGCGGAAAAGCTGGCCAAGGCCGTGGAGACCCTGACCGAAGCCAATGCCGAACTGGAACGCTTCGCCTTCGTCGCCTCCCACGATCTGCAGGAGCCGCTGCGCACCGTCGCCTGCTTCGCCCAATTGGTCGAGCGCGACTACGGCGAAGGACTGGATGATCGAGGCCGGCAGTACCTGGAACTGGTCACCGGCGGCGCCATTCGCATGCATGAAATGGTCAACGATCTGCTGGCCTATTCCCGCACCAGCCGCAGCGAAGGCCGAATCGAACGGGTGTCGGCGGCAACGGCCTGCCAGAGCGCACTGAACAACCTGCGCGAAGCCATCGATTCCAGCGGGGCGGAGATCACGGTCGCCCCGCTGCCCGAGGTGGATGCCGACCCAGTCATGCTGATCCAGGTTTTCCAGAACCTGGTCGGCAACGCGGTCAAATACCGCAAGGAGGGGCTTGTTCCGCACATCCAGGTGAGCGCGGAGCAGGCCGGGCGCTACTGGCAGTTCTCGGTCGCCGACAACGGAATCGGCTTCGACCCGAAGGAACAGGATGTATTCGAGCTGTTCCGCCGCCTACACCCCCATTCCAGCTATGCCGGCACCGGTGTGGGCCTGGCCATATGCAAACGGATCGTCAACCGGCTGGGCGGCCATATCTGGGTAGAATCAACCCCTGGCGCGGGCAGCGTCTTCCGCTTCACCCTGCCGCTGGGCGAAGAGAGTCCGCCAGCGCCCGCGCCTGTTTGAGAGCGGCCTCGAATTCCGGCTGAACCCCGCGGGTCCCAGCGGCGTACATCAGGTTCTCCACCAGGCCGAAATCCTCCACCAGCATGCCGTGCTGGCGACAGAACAGCCTCCCATCCGCATCGCGGTCGTGGGGAACCCGCTCCATATAGGGGCGCATGTCTTCGGACCAGGCCACCACCGGCTTTCCCAGCCCCTCGGCATAGCCCATCTCCCACGTGGTTCCTGGGCAGGCCCCAGGACCGCGGAACGGCGAGACGCAGGCGATCACCACGTCGCACGCCCGGATCCGCTCCATATTGCCCTGACGGATCAACGCCGCCAATTCGGCGGGAGGCAGCGCCCGTTGCTCTGCGTCAGGTTCGAACGGCGCCACTCCGACCAGACCGTGCTGGCCGCACATCTCGGCCAGATAATCGAGCAGAGCCTTGGCGGCGGGATGAAAAACGGCCGGACCGGCGAGGTAGGCCTTGGGCAAATCGGTCATGAAGGGAAATTCCGTGGAAAGGGCAGCGGTCAGGCCAGGACGTCCAGGGCTTCCCTTTCCGTCCTGGCGATGCGGGAAAAGGTGCGGGCGGCCATGATATAGGCCTGCTTCGCCTGGTTGAGGTCGACCACCTCCCGCGTAAGGTCCACCTCGCCCTCGGGCGGTAACGGCACGTAGGCGGCCCCGGCCGGGCTGGTGGAGACCACCTGGCCCCTCTCGGCCTGATAGTCGGGCGTGGTGAGGTTGGCGATGTTGTTGGCGGCAGTCTGGGCAACCCGCGACTGGGTGGCAAGGCCACTAAGCAGTGTCGTCGAGGCTATGGAGGAAATCATCGCAATCCGACCGCTTGGGTTACGCCCTCATCATGCGCCTAGCCACACCGTCAAGGCAAGGTGATCGCCGCCAGCTGGGCCATCATCCGGGCCGCGTCGGGGCGCCGCGCCGGATCAAGCTCGAGGCAGCGGGCAAGCAGGGCGGCGAAGGCCGGCGGCAATCCCTTGACCGCCGCCAGTCTCCGCCGATCGGGAAAATATCCGGTCAGCATGCGGATACCGATCACCCCCAGCGAGAAGATGTCGGACCGGGCGGTCGCCTGCCCAGCCCGGGCATATTGCTCCGGGCTGATGTAGTCGCGGGTGCCGAACCACTCCTTTTCGGTCGAATCGGGCTCGCCCGGCGCCTTGGCCATGCCGAAATCGGCAATCTTGACCCTTACGCCGCCGCCCCCGGCCAGCAGCAGGTTGCGGGGCTTAAGATCGCGATGGACAATGCCCTTCCGGTGGACTTCCACCAGCCCCGACAAGACCTGCAGCAGCACCTCCTTGGTTCTGGCAGGTGAGACCCAGCGGGCTGAGGCTTCTTCACCGTCAAAGGTATCAGACCCGATTTCATGGCAGAGGGATTGCGGCAGATACTGCATCAGCAGGCAGGGCCGCCCATCGGCAGCATGATCAATGCCAATGACCGGCACGATATTGGGATGGTCGAATAGGGCCTGAAGCCGGCCCTCCTGGTAAAAGCGGCGGCGCCATTCGCTCACGGGAAACGGGGCGATGAATTGGCTTTCGTCCGCCTTGGGGCTGAAGACCTTGACTGCCACGGCGCGCCCCAGAGCCAGATCCTCGGCCAGCCAGACGTCGGAGAAATCCGTCACCGCCGCCAGACGATGTATTCGGTAGCCCGGAATCTCCGGCATCCCCCCCGCTTCCATCGTCTTGTCCCTTCCCCTATCCACAAAAACAGGTCCGCCCGCTTCGGTTAAGCGGGCGGACCCTATGACGCGTACACCAATTCCCTAGTATTTGATGCTCTCGATATTGGTGAACTCGATGGTCTGGTCGCCATCCTGGCTGTGAACCGTGATGGTGCCCGACTTGTCCTGGCCAAGCTCGATATTGCCGGTGGCGTTGTGGTCGCCATCGGACGCCACCGTCCAACTGTGATTGTCGGCCGTGGTGATGGTGATATTGGCGCCAGCATGCATGTCGGTGGACAGGTCGATGGTGTCGGTCCAGTTGGTCCCCGCGCCGCCGTTGACGGTGTCGTGGCCCGAACCGAAGTCGAACAGGAACGTATCGTTACCCTCTTGACCCATCAGCTCGTCGCTGCCGGCACCCGCCACGATGGTGTCGTTACCGGCACCGCCATGGATGGTGTTGCCGCCGTTGCCGGCCACCAGCAGGTCATCGCCGCTGGCCGACCAGATCACGTCATGGCCCGAACCGCCGGCTACGGTCAGGTCGCCGTAGTCGTAGCGGGTGGTGGTCATGTCCAGGATGACATTGTCCCCATCGCCCAACTGGATGTGGTCGATGCCGCTGATCTTCTGAGCGTGATCGCCGCCTTCCAGCGACATGTAGTCGTTGCCGGCCGCCCCGATCAGGGTATCGCCGCCCGAGCCGCGATAGGACTCGTCATGGCGGTTGTAACCGGCGATATCGATCGAGTCACCGGTTCCGGCGTGGCCGCCATTGCCCACGTCCACGCCATGCCAGCCGCTGCTCCAGTTGCTGCCGTTATCGGAGGCGTGGGTGACATGACCGCCGCCCGAATGGCCGGCGCCGTCCACTTCCCACGAGCCGTTGGAGCCCCAGCTCTCGTCACGGCCGCCGCCATTGCCCCAGCCGATGGCATGGCCGCCGCCGCTGCCACCGCTACCGCCCTTGGAACCGCCGGTGACCTGGACCGAAATGGTCTGGGTCGCCTTGCCACCCTCTCCATCACTCACCTGGACGGTGAAGGTATCGGTGCCGCTCCACTTGGTATCGTCGGCGTTGTAGAAGAATGAGCCGCTGTCGGCGTCGACGACCAGGCTGCCGTGGTGGCTGCCACCATCGAGCACCGAGTAGGTCAGGTTGTCGCCGTCCACGTCGGTGGCGGTCACCTGGCCGATATTGGCCGTATTGGCGTGCTTGTCGTCGACTACCAGCGTCGCGGTGGTGTGGGCGGCATCGATCACCGGCGCGTGGTTGGGGTCAACCACGTTGACGGAGACCGTGGCGACATCCGTGCCGCCATGACCGTCGCTCACCGTGTAGTCGAAAGTGGCCGTACCGTTGAAGCCGTTCTCCGCGGTGAAGGTTACATGGCCCGCATTGTCGATGCTGACCGAACCGTGATGGGCATTGCCCACCCCGACGATGCTGAGGGCGTCGCCGTCCGCATCGGTATCATTGGCCAGCAGGTCGGAGGCGTTGATGGTCACCTTATGGTCGGTGCCTGTGGCGATCCGGTCGTCAACCACGGTTTCACCTGCATTGCTGCCGACACCCACCAGGGTGGTGACCGAAACATCGCCGCCATGGGCCTCGGTGGAGGACACCGTGGTGGTGAGGTTCAGGCTGCCGGCCGTCACCGGCGTATCGGTAACCAAGGTCACCGTGGTCGGCGCGCCGGAAGAGACGTTCAGGGTATAGCTGCCGTCCGCATTGGGCGTCAGCGCCTGACCGTTCAGTTCCAGATGACCGCCGGCCGGGATGTTGGCGATGGTCACCGGCGACAGCGTCTCGCTGCCGTCGCGATCATTCAACGTCGCCTGAACGGTGATCGGGGTCTCGTAGCTGTGGGTGGTGGTCGTGGTGGTCACCGTGGTGGTGGCCTGGAAGGCCGTGGCGTCACCGATCACCTGCCCGTCGGCGAACTTGATGTTCTCGAAGTCCTTGACGTAGCCCTTGACGTTGTTGACGTTGGCGTCCCACTGCGCCTTGGTCACGCCGGTCAATTCGATGGAGTCGGTTCCCGAACCGCCGCTCACCGTCGCCCACAGATTCTGGCCGGTGATGGTCAGGTGATCGTCGCCCGCCCCCATGGTCACGTTGGAGCTGATGGCGCCGCCGATCTTGACCGTGTCGTTGCCGGACCCGGCATCGATGGACGCCCAGTCGTTGCCCTTGACCTCCAGGTAATCGTCGCCGGAGCCCAGATCCACCTTGGAGCTCAGGTCACGCCCCACCAGGACGCGGTCATTGCCGGCCCCGGCATCGATGCTGGCGCTGGCGTAACCGCCGATCTGCAGGTCGTCATCGCCCGATCCCAGGCTGACATTGCTGTTCAGGCTGCCGACGATCTTGACGTCATCGTTGCCGGACCCGACGCTGACGGAGGCGTTGGAATCGCCGCCCAGCTGCAGCCGGTTGTCGCCATTACCCAGGTCGATATCGCTGTTGAGAGCGCCGCCCACCCGCACGGTGTCGTTGCCGGAACCGGCAATCACCGAGGCGTTGACGTCCGAGCCCACATCCAGGGCATTGGTACCGCTCCCCAAGTCAATCTTGGAGTTGACGTTGTGGCCGATGGTGACCTGATCGTCACCGGCTCCGGTGCTGATGCTGGCGTTGTTGTCATGGCCGACGCTGATCACATCGGCGTTGCTGCTGCCGGTGTTGGCGGTATTGAGATCATAGGACACGGTGGTGGTCGGCGTGGCCGTGGTCGGGTCGGACATGGAGTCCAGACCATTCCAGGTCACGTTGTTGCCGGTCTCCACGGTGGTGGTGGTCGTGGTGGTGTGAACGTCATCCACGGTGGTTCCCATGGACACGGACAAGGCCGGCCCCTGGGCCACGGTGTCGATGTGGCTGTCATCCCCGGCCACCGGCGCATGATCGAAGGCCGCAACCGCGACGCTGACCGAGGTGGTGGCGGTGGCAACCGCCGCATTGGGGTCAGATTCCGTGGCGGTGGCCGTGGCTCCCAGCGTGAAGGCATGGGAATCGGCCGGCACCTGCAACGTCAGGTGATCGAGATGACCACCCGGCAGCGACCAGGTCCCGTTGCCGGTATCGGTGCCGACCACGTTGCCGTGCGTATCCAGAATAACCGCGCCTTCAGGCAGGCCGTTCAGGGTGACCGCCAGGCGCTCCGAACCGTCGGTATCGGTCAGGCTGGAGGACACGTCCAGAGGATAATTGACCACCCGCTCACCGGGTTCCGCGGCTTCGTAGCTGATGGAGTGGATCAGGTAGTCGTTGTCGCCGCCGCCCGGCGCCGAGAAGACGATCTGGTCAAAGCTGCCGCCATTGGCGGCGGTCAGGCTGATCGCCGGGTCGACGCTGTCGGTGATGCCGGTGACGGTGCCCTCGCCCACCTTCACGCCGTTCTGGTACAGGTCGTAATGGGCATGCTCCTGGGAATTCATCCAGGCGAAGGAGACGTTGGCCGAGGAGACGTCACTGTCGAAGTTGACAACAATCTTCTCGGAACGGCCACCGGATTGCCCCAGTTCCGCCTGATCGCCCGAAGCGTTTCCTGCGACGCCGAAACCGTCCGGCCCGCTATGGGTCGAAAGCGTTCCCGCCGAGCCGTCCAGATTCAGCGCCGAAACGCTGAAGCCGCTGTTGGTGGCATGCATGTTGGAGGTGGTGATGGTCACGTCCTCGGACGCACCGGCCAAAGTCACCGCCGAACCGCCACCCAGTTGCAGGTTGAGCACGGGGGCATCGGCGACGGCGTCAACGTGAACGTTGACGGCCTGGGTCGCCGTACCGCCATGACCATCCGACACCTGGACATTAAAGGTCTCGTTACCCGCCCAGTTGGCATTGGGCGTGAAGGTGTATTCGCCCGTCGTCTGATTGATGCTGACGGTACCGTGGTCGGTCGCAAGGCTTCCGACCGCGCTGCCATGGCTGTCAACCAGCGAGTAGCTGAGCCTGTCGCCCGCATCCACGTCATGGGCGCTGACGGAGCCGCGAACCGCGCTGTCCTCGGTCCCGCGACCGCCGGAGACGAGATCGACCACCGGCCCGTCATTGCTGCCGGTGATGGTGACCGCCACCGTGCTGGGGGCGGAGGCCGCGCCGTGGTTGTCAACCGCCACCACCTTGAAGCTGTCACCCAAGGTCTGGCCGACGCCCAGGGAGGAATCGCCGGTCGGCGTAAAGGTGTAGTCGCCGGTAGCAGCGTTGATGCTGACCGTGCCGTGGGCCGTGGTCAGGCTGTCAACCTGGTTGCCACTGGCATCCACCAGATGGTAGCGGACGCTATCGCCCGCATCCACGTCGGTGCCGGCCGCGTGGCCGCTGACGGCCGTGTGGTCGTTGGCGGTGGTCACGTTGGCGGTGTTCACCACCGGCCCGTCATTGCTTCCTGTGACGGTTACGGCGACGGTTCCGAGGTTGCTGTCGGCGCCGTGGTTGTCGGTGGCGACGACCTTGAAGCTGTCGGTGACCGAGGCGCCGACGCCGAGGCTGGCGTTGGCGGCGTTAGGGGTGAAGGTGTAGTCGCCGGTGGCGGCGTTGATGCTGACGGTGCCGTGGTCGGTGACCAGGCTGCCGACATGGTTGCCGTTGGCGTCGACCAGCGAGTAGCTGAGGGTGTCGCCGGGGGTGTCGGAGCCGGTGACGTGGCCGGTGACGGCGCTGTGATCGTTGGCCGTCGCCGCGTTGGCGGTGGTGAGCGTCGGGGCGCCGTTCTCCACGGTGACGTTGACGGTCTCGGTGGCGGTGCCGCCGTGGCCGTCCGACACGGTGATCTTGAAGGTGTCGGTGCCGCTGTAATTGCCGCTGGGCGTATAGGTGAAGGTGCCGTCGGTGTTGACCACCACGGTGCCGTGCTGCGGTCCGCTGGTGCCGGTGCCCACCGCATAGGACAGGTGGTCGCCGTCGGAATCGGTGACGCCGGCCGCGCCGGTGATGGTGGCGCCCATGGCGCCGTGCACCGAGGTGGCGTCGCCCGCATCCGGCCCGTGGTTGGACAGGTCGTCATGCACGGTGGCCGAAGCGGTGGACGAGGCCACGCTGGTGCCGTCGGTGGCCACCGCCGTCACGTTGACGTTGAGGTCGCCGTTGAAGCCGGCCGGAGTCTTGACCGACAGGCCGCCCAGCTGGGCCGGGTTGAGGGAGTACGAGCCGTCGGCGCCGGCCACCAGGGCCACGCCGTTCTGATACAGGGTCGAGCCCGAGGGCAGGCCGGAGATTTTGACCGCATGGCCTTCCGAGCCGTCCATGTCGGGGAAGCTGGCCGAGACGGTGAGCGGATGGGTCGCCGTCGGCGCCGCATTGCCCCAGGTCACCGACATGTTGACGTCGTTGTAGTCGCGGTCGCCGCCGCCGGTCAGGTCTTCCCAGTTCTGGTTGCCCGACACCGCGCTGGTGTCCTCGCTATGGACCATGTGGTCGCCGTTGAGCGCGCTCTTGTCGAACAGCACCTTGGTCCCGGCGCCCGAGAGCACGTGGCCGGCGCTGTCGCTGGCCTGCCAGTTGCCCGACGCATCCTTGGAGAAGGTCAGCGCCGCGCCATTGGCCAGGCCGGAATTCTGGCTGCCGCCGTCGGGGATCAGGAAGAAGCCGACCCGGTCGGGATCGACGCCGCTGATGGTCACCGAAGCGCCGGGCGAGGCATGCACGTTGGACCAGATCACGCCACCCGAAGTCGGGTTGCCGCTGTCGTCCATGACGTAATAGCCATAGGTGTTGTTGTAGCCGGCCGAGGCCGTGCTGTCCAAATTGGTGACGGTGAAGCTGCCGTTGGGGGTCTCCACCGGGGCGCCGATGGCCACCGACACCGTGGCCCGGTCGGCCACCGCGTCCACGTCCAGCGCCGCCGAACCGGTGGTGGTGCCGCCATGGCCGTCGCTGACGGTATAGCTCACATCCACATGGCCGCTGAAAGTCTCGGTGGGCGTGAAGGTGTAGGTGCCGTTGCCGTTGTCGACGATGCTGCCGTGGGCCGCCGACAGGTTGCTCACCGACAGGGTGTCGTGGGCATCGGTGTCATGGGCGTTGGCCAGCAGCTGCGCCTTGGTGAAGGTGACGGAATTGTCCTCGGCCGTGTGGCCGAGACCCACCGCGCCGCTCACCGTCGGGCCGTCATTGGAGCCGGTGATGGTGACGCTGACGTTCTGGGTGGCGGTGCCGTCGGCCGAGGCCACGGCGAAGGTCTTGGTCATGGACTCGCCGGCCCCCAGGGCCTGCACGTCGGCATTGGCCGAGTTGACCTGGAAGGTCCACTGGCCGTTCTCGCCGATGGAGAAGGTGCCCTGATCGGTCTGCACCGTCTGGGCGGTCACATGGGCCTGACCGTGATCCACGTCGGCGACGCTCAGCGTGCCGGTGGCGCGGCCGTTGCCGTCCTCGGCCACCGCGCCGGTGGTCGAGCCCGAGATGGTGGCGGAGTCATTGGCGCCGTTGATGGTCACCGTCACGTTCTGGGTGGCGGTGCCATCGGCCGAGGCCACGGCGAAGGTCTTGGTCATGGACTCGCCGGCCCCCAGGGCCTGCACGTCGGCATTGCCCGAGTTGACCTGGAAGGTCCACTGGCCGTTCTCGCCGATGCTGAAAGTGCCCTGATCGGTCTGCACCGTCTGGGCGGTCACATGGGCCTGACCGTGATCCACGTCGGCCACGTTGAGGGTGCCGGTGGCACGGCCGTTGCCGTCCTCGGCCACCGCGCCGGTGGTCGAGCCCGAGATGGTGGCGGAGTCATTGGCGCCGTTGATGGTCACCGTCACGTTCTGGGTGGCGGTGCCATCGGCCGAGGCCACGGCGAAGGTCTTGGTCATGGACTCGCCGGCGCCCAGGGCCTGCACGTCGGCATTGCCCGAGTTGACCTGGAAGGTCCACTGGCCGTTCTCGCCGATGCTGAAAGTGCCCTGATCGGTCTGCACCGTCTGGGCGGTCACATGGGCCTGCCCCTGATCCACATCGGCGACGTTGAGCGTGCCGGTCACCGAGCGGTTACCGTCCTCGCCCACCGTGCCCACGCTGGTGCCGGTGATCACCGCGCCGTCATTGCTGCCGGTGATGGTGACGCCCACGGTCGAGGGCGCGCTGGTCATGGTGCCGTCGGTGGCCACGACCTTGAAGCTGTCGGTCTGCACGTCGCCAGCCCGCAGGCTCTGCGCGTCGGCATTGGGGGTGAAGGTGTACTCGCCGGTGGCCGAGTTGATGGTCACCGTGCCATGGGCGGTCGACAGGCTGTCCACCTGGTTGCCGCTGGCATCCATCAGGTGGTAGCGCACGCTGTCGCCCACGTCCTGGTCGGTCCCGACCACGCGGCCGGCGCCCGAATGATCCTCGTCGGTGCTCACCGCCGTGGCGCTGGTCACCGTCGGAGCGTTCTCCAGCGAGACGTCGCGGCCGTCCACCGTCAGCTTCAGGCTTTCCCAGTTCTTGGCGTCAACACCCAGGGTGTTGAAGTGGAAGCTTTGGCCGGCATGGGCCGGATCGGCGATGAAGGACTGGAACTGCTGCAGCTCGGCGCGCACCGCCGCGGTGTATTGCGACCCGGAAAGGTCGATGCGCAGCGTGTCGGTGCCGGTGCCGCCGTCGTAATTGTCGCCCGCCGACTGGCCGCCCTTGATGATGCCAAGGTCGTTGCCGGCGCCCGCGTCGATGGTGTCGGCGCCATAGCCGCCGTCCAGGGTATCGGCGCCATCGCCGCCCCGCAGCGTATCGTTGCCCGAAGCGCCATACAGCACGTCGTTGCCGGTGCCGCCGTCGATGACGTCGTTGCCGGCATTGCCCATCAGTACGTCGTTGCCGGCGCCGCCGTCGATGGTGACGTCGCCATAGGTGTACTTGCTCGACGTCAGGTCGACCACGTCGTTGCCCTCGCCGGCCACAATGCTCTCGATGCCGTCGATGCGCGCGCCGCCGGTGGGCGAGCCGCTATAGCCGTCGTCCAGGAACAGAGCGTCATTGCCCGAGCCCATCACCAGGGTGTCGGTGCCGGCGCCGCCGCGGAACACGTCCTGGCTGTCGTTGTCACCGGTGATGGTATAGGTCTCGTTGGTGCCCGCATGGGTGGTATCACCCACGTTCTGCGACACGAAACCGCCGCTCCAGGTCCCGTCGGTCGAGTAGTTCAGCACGTCGTTGCCGTCGCCGCCCTCCAGCAGGTCGGCGCCCGCGCCGCCCGTCAGGGTGTCGTTGCCGGCCCCGCCGAACAGGGTGTCGTTGCCCGCCCCGCCGTCCAGGGTGTCATTGCCGGCGGCCGTGCCGCTGAAGCTGACGTCGAAGCTGGTGGTGGTGGTCGCGGTCGAGCCGTTGGACGCCTCGGTCGAGGTCGCCGTCACGCTCAGATGCAGGGCGGTGCCCTCGGTGGTGGTCACGCTGAGGCCCGTCAGCTGCGCCGGAGTCAGAGTCCAGGTGCCGTCGGAATTATGGGTGCCCGCAGACAGGCTCGCCCCGGCCGGCAGACCGCCGATGGTCACGCTGCCCAGGGATTCCGAACCGTCGGTGTCGCTCAGGCGGTCGCTGATGTTCAGCGGAACCGTCACGCTGCCGGTGCCGTCGCCATACAGCACGTCGTCGCCCGACGAGCCGTTGACCACGTCATTGCCCGAACCGCCGCTCAGGGTGTCGTTGCCGGTGGTGCCGTTCAGGGTCTGAGCCTGGCCGGCTCCCAGGTCGACGGTAATGTTCGACGCCGACAGGACCGGCGAATCCGCCACCGCGGCCATGCCGAAATGGGCCGTGCCCGCCGTGCTGCCGCCCTGGCCGTCGCTGACCGTGTAGGACAGGTCGACGTTGCCGCTGAAATCATGGTTCGGCGTGAAGGTATAGGTGCCGTCATGGTTGTCGGTGATGGTGCCGTTGCTGGCCGACAGGTTCGACACCGACAAGGTATCGCCGTCCACGTCATGGGCGTTGCCCAGCAGGTCGCTGGCCTTGATGGTCACCGAGCGGTCCTCGGTCCCCGAGGCCAGCGTCACATCGCTGGTGGTCGGGCCGTCATTGACCGAGGTCACGTCGAAGCTGGCCGAACCCGAAGTGGTGCCGCCATGCCCGTCCGACACGGTGTAGGTCACGTTGACCTCGCCGTTGAAGTCGGCATTGGGCGTGAAGGTATAGCTGCCGTCGGCATTCTGGCTGATGGTGCCGTTACCGGCACTGAGATTGCTCACCGACAGGCTGTCGCCATCGATGTCCGAGGCATGGCCCAGCAATTGCTGCGCCGTGAAGGTGATGGAGTGATCCTCGGCGGTCGCGCCGAGATCCACGGGGCCGCTCACCACCGGGCCGTCATTGGACCCGTTGATGGTGACCGTCACTTCCTGGGTGTCGGTGCCGTCGGCGCTGGTGACCGTGAAGGTCTTGGTCATGGACTCATTGGCGCCCAGGGCCTGGACCGCCGGGTCGTCGTTGTTGAGGGCGAACGACCACTTGCCGTCCTCGCCGATGGTGAAGGTGCCCTGATCGGTCTCGACGCTGGTCGCCTGGACATGGGCCTCGCCATTGTCCACGTCGGAGACGTTGAGGGTGCCGGTCGCCGTGCCGGTGCCGTCCTCGCCGACGCCGCCGGCGATGTCGCCGCTGATGGTGGCGCTGTCGTTGCTGCCGTGGATGGTGACCGTCACTTCCTGGGTGTCGGTGCCGTCGGCAGAGGTCACCGTGAAGGTCTTGGTCATGGAATCGCCGGCGCCCAGGGCCTGGACCGCCGGGTCGTCATTGTTGAGCGCGAAGGACCACTTGCCGTCTTCACCGATGGTGAAGGTGCCCTGATCGGTCTCGACGCTGGTGGCCTGGACATGGGCCTCGCCATTGTCCACGTCGGAGACGTTGAGGGTGCCGGTCGCCGTGCCGGTGCCGTCCTCGCCGACGCCGCCGGCGATGTCGCCGCTGATGGTGGCGCTGTCGTTGCTGCCGTGGATGGTGACCGTCGACCTGCAGGCATGCAAGCTTGCACTGCCGTCGTTTACNNTGTAAACGACGGCAGTGCAAGCTTGCATGCCTGCAGGTCTGTCGTTGCTGCCGTGGATGGTGACCGTCACTTCCTGGGTGTCGGTGCCGTCGGCACTCGTCACCGTGAAGGTCTTGGTCATGGAATCGCCGGCGCCCAGGGCCTGGACCGCCGGGTCGTCGTTGTTGAGCGCGAACGACCACTTGCCGTCCTCGCCGATGGTGAAGGTGCCCTGGTCGGTCTCGACGCTGGTGGCCTGGACATGGGCCTCGCCATTATCCACGTCGGACACATTGAGGGTGCCGCTGGCCGTAGAGGTGCCATCCTCGCCGACGCCGCCGGCGATGTCGCCGCTGATGGTGGCGCTGTCATTGCTGCCGTGGATGGTGACCGTCACCTCCTGGGTATCGGTGCCGTCGGCACTCGTCACCGTGAAGGTCTTGGTCATGGAATCATTGGCGCCCAGGGCCTGGACCGCCGGGTCGTCGTTGTTGAGGGCGAACGACCACTTGCCGTCCTCGCCGATGGTGAAGGTGCCCTGATCGGTCTCGACGCTGGTGGCCTGGACATGGGCCTCGCCGCTGTCCACGTCGGAGACGTTGAGGGTGCCGGTCGCCGTGCCGGTGCCGTCCTCGCCGACGCCGCCGGCGATGTCGCCGCTGATGGTGGCGCTGTCGTTGCTGCCGTGGATGGTGACCGTCACCTCCTGGGTGTCGGTGCCATCGGCGCTGGTGACCGTGAAGGTCTTGGTCATGGAGTCGCCGGCGCCCAGGGCCTGGACCGCCGGGTCGTCGTTGTTGAGGGCGAACGACCACTTGCCGTCCTCGCCGATGGTGAAGGTGCCCTGGTCGGTCTCGACGCTGGTGGCCTGGACATGGGCCTCGCCCGTATCCACGTCGGAGACATGGAGAGTCCCGGTCGCCGTGCTGGTGCCGTCCTCGCCGACGCCGCCGGCGATGTCGCCGCTGATGGTGGCGCTGTCGTTGCTGCCGTGGATGGTGACCGTCACCTCCTGGGTGTCGGTGCCGTCGGCGCTGGTGACCGTGAAGGTCTTGGTCATGGAATCATTGGCGCCCAGGGCCTGCACCGCCGGGTCGTCGTTGTTGAGGGCGAACGACCACTTGCCGTCTTCACCGATGGTGAAGGTGCCCTGATCGGTCTCGACGCTGGTCGCCTGGACATGGGCCTCGCCGCTGTCCACATCCGCCACGTTGAGCGTGCCGGTCGCGGCCTGGGTGCCGTCCTCGCCGACGCCGCCGGCGATGTCGCCGGAGATGGTGGCCGAGTCATTGGACCCGTTGATGGTGACCGTCACTTCCTGGGTGTCGGTGCCATCGGCGCTGGTGACCGTGAAGGTCTTGGTCATGGAATCACCGGCGCCCAGGGCCTGCACCGCCGGGTCGTCGTTGTTGAGGGCGAACGACCACTTGCCGTCCTCGCCGATGGTGAAGGTGCCCTGNNTGCCTCGTTGGCCTGCCGCAGTTCTTCAACCTCCCGGCGCAGCTTTTCGTTCTCAATTTCAGCATCCCTTTCGGCATACCATTTTATGACGGCGGCAGAGTCATAAAGCACCTCATTACCCTTGCCACCGCCTCGCAGAACGGGCATTCCCTGTTCCTGCCAGTTCTGAATGGTACGGATACTCGCACCGAAAATGTCAGCCAGCTGCTTTTTGTTGACTTCCATTGTTCATTCCACGGACAAAAACAGAGAAAGGAAACGACAGAGGCCAAAAAGCTCGCTTTCAGCACCTGTCGTTTCCTTTCTTTTCAGAGGGTATTTTAAATAAAAACATTAAGTTATGACGAAGAAGAACGGAAACGCCTTAAACCGGAAAATTTTCATAAATAGCGAAAACCCGCGAGGTCGCCGCCCCGTAACAAGGCGGATCGCCGGAAAGGACCCGCAAATGATAATAATTGACTCTAGAGGATCCCCGGTACCGAGCTCGATTGTAATCATGNNTGTCGTTGCTGCCGTGGATGGTGACCGTCACCTCCTGGGGTCGGTGCAGTCGGCGCTGGTGACCGTGAAGTTCTTGGTCATGAATAACTGGCGCCCAGGGCCTGCACCGCCGGGTCGTCGTTGTTGAGCGCGAACGACCACTTGCCGTCTTCACCGATGGTGAAGGTGCCCTGATCGGTCTCGACGCTGGTCGCCTGGACATGGGCCTCGCCGCTGTCCACATCCGACACGTTGAGCGTGCCGGTCGCGGCCTGGGTGCCGTCCTCGCCGACGCCGCCGGCGATGTCGCCGGAGATGGTGGCCGAGTCATTGGACCCGTTGATGGTGACCGTCACTTCCTGGGTGTCGGTGCCATCGGCGCTGGTGACCGTGAAGGTCTTGGTCATGGAATCACCGGCGCCCAGGGCCTGCACCGCCGGGTCGTCGTTGTTGAGGGCGAACGACCACTTGCCGTCCTCGCCGATGGTGAAGGTGCCCTGATCGGTCTCGACGCTGGTCGCCTGGACATGGGCCTCGCCATTGTCCACATCCGCCACGTTGAGGGTGCCGGTCGCCGTGCCGGTGCCGTCCTCGCCGACGCCGCCGGCGATGTCGCCGCTGATGGTGGCGCTGTCGTTGCTGCCGTGGATGGTGACCGTCACCTCCTGGGTGTCGGTGCAATCGGCGCTGGTGACCGTGAAGGTCTTGGTCATGGAGTCGCCGGCGCCCAGGGCCTGCACGTCGGCATTGCCCGAGTTGACCTGGAAGGTCCACTGGCCGTTCTCGCCGATGCTGAAAGTGCCCTGGTCGGTCTGCACCGTCTGGGCGGTCACATGGGCCTGACCGTGATCCACGTCGGCCACGTTGAGGGTGCCGGTGGCACGGCCGTTGCCGTCCTCGGCCACCGCGCCGGTGGTCGAGCCCGAGATGGTGGCGGAGTCATTGGCGCCGTTGATGGTCACCGTCACGTTCTGGGTGGCGGTGCCGTCGGCCGAGGCCACGGCGAAGGTCTTGGTCATGGACTCGCCGGCGCCCAGGGCCTGCACGTCGGCATTGGCCGAGTTGACCTGGAAGGTCCACTGGCCGTTCTCGCCGATGGAGAAGGTGCCCTGATCGGTCTGCACCGTCTGGGCGGTCACATGGGCCTGACCGTGATCCACGTCGGCGACGCTCAGCGTGCCGGTGGCGCGGCCGTTGCCGTCCTCGGCCACCGCGCCGGTGGTCGAGCCCGAGATGGTGGCGGAGTCATTGGCGCCGTTGATGGTCACCGTCACTTCCTGGGTGGCGGTGCCATCGGCCGAGGCCACGGTGAAGGTCTTGGTCATGGAATCGCCGGCGCCCAGGGCCTGGACCGCCGGGTCGTCATTGTTGAGCGCGAAGGACCACTGGCCGTCTTCACCGATGGTGAAGGTGCCTGATCGGTCTCGACGCTGGTGGCCTGGACATGGGCCTCGCCATTGTCCACGTCGGAGACGTTGAGGGTGCCGGTCGCCGTGCCGGTGCCGTCCTCGCCGACGCCGCCGGCGATGTCGCCGCTGATGGTGGCGCTGTCGTTGCTGCCGTGGATGGTGACCGTCACCTCCTGGGTGTCGGTGCCATCGGCGCTGGTGACCGTGAAGGTCTTGGTCATGGAGTCGCCGGCGCCCAGGGCCTGGACCGCCGGGTCGTCGTTGTTGAGGGCGAACGACCACTTGCCGTCCTCGCCGATGGTGAAGGTGCCCTGGTCGGTCTCGACGCTGGTGGCCTGGACATGGGCCTCGCCATTATCCACGTCGGACACATTGAGGGTGCCGCTGGCCGTAGAGGTGCCATCCTCGCCGACGCCGCCGGCGATGTCGCCGCTGATGGTGGCGCTGTCGTTGCTGCCGTGGATGGTGACCGTCACTTCCTGGGTGTCGGTGCCGTCGGCACTCGTCACCGTGAAGGTCTTGGTCATGGAATCGCCGGCGCCCAGGGCCTGGACCGCCGGGTCGTCGTTGTTGAGCGCGAACGACCACTTGCCGTCCTCGCCGATGGTGAGGTGCCTGTCGGTCTGACCTGCAGGCATGCAGCTGCACTGCCGTCGTTTCACNNTAAACGACGGCAGTGCCAGCTTGCATGCCTGCAGGTCCTGCTGCCATTTGCTTTGTGACATCCAGCGCCGCACATTCAGCAGCGTTTTTCAGCGCGTTTTCGATCAACGTTTCAATGTTGGTATCAACACCAGGTTTAACTTTGAACTTATCGGCACTGACGGTTACCTTGTTCTGCGCTGGCTCATCACGCTGGATACCAAGGCTGATGTTGTAGATATTGGTCACCGGCTGAGGTGTTTCGATTGCCGCTGCGTGGATAGCACCATTTGCGATAGCGGCGTCCTTGATGAATGACACTCCATTGCGAATAAGTTCGAAGGAGACGGTGTCACGAATGCGCTGGTCCAGCTCGTCGATTGCCTTTTGTGCAGCAGAGGTATCAATCTCAACGCCAAGCGTCATCGAAGCGCAATATTGCTGCTCACCAAAACGCGTATTGACCAGGTGTTCAACGGCAAATTTCTGCCCTTCTGATGTCAGAAAGGTAAAGTGATTTTCTTTCTGGTATTCAGTTGCTGTGTGTCTGGTTTCAGCAAAACCAAGCTCGCGCAATTCGGCTGTGCCAGATTTAGAAGGCAGATCACCAGACAGCAACGCGCCACGGAAAAACAGCGCATACAGAACATCCGTCGCCGCGCCGGACAACGTGATAATTTTATGACCCATGATTTATTTCCTTTTAGACGTGAGCCTGTCGCACAGCAAAGCCGCCGAAAGTTAACGGTTTGCCCAGGCTCACAACTGAAAGACTTTCTACGGTGTGCGCGTGCGATGCGCGTAGAAGACTGATTTATCAACCTGTCTTTATATCAGGATTCATTACCTGACTATTTGTGGGTAAAGTTCGTAGTGCGCTGATCGTGCAAAATGATTTTAGTTGGGAACAGTTCGCAACTCTGTCCCATAAAAATCAGCATATTCCCATCTATCCCATATCCAGCGCATTGACCATCGGGATACTGAAGGGAGATTCCATCATCTCTTAGAAAGATCACCATCTCTTTTGTTTCAATTTGCATATAGCTACCTGGAGGATTTATGAATACAAGGATTTTCATGGACTATTACCATGAGATTGATTTTCCATCTTTATTCGCGACGCGAGGCTGGATGGCCTTCCCCATTATGATTCTTCTCGCTTCCGGCGGCATCGGGATGCCCGCGTTGCAGGCCATGCTGTCCAGGCAGGTAGATGACGACCATCAGGGACAGCTTCAAGGATCGCTCGCGGCTCTTACCAGCCTAACTTCGATCATTGGACCGCTGATCGTCACGGCGATTTATGCCCGCTCGGCGAGCACATGGAACGGGTTGGCATGGTTCGTAGGCGCCGCCCTATACCTTGTCTGGCTCCCCGCGTTGCGTCCGCGTGCATTTTAGTTGGGAACAGTTCTCAACTCTGTCCCATAAAAATCAGCATATTCCCATCTATCCCATATCCAGCGCATTGACCATCGGGATACTGAAGGGAGATTCCATCATCTCTTTGTGCGCGTGCGATGCGCGTAGAAGACTGATTTATCAACCTGTCTTTATATCAGGATTCATTACCTGACTATTTGTGGGTAAAGTTCGTAGTGCGCTGATCGTGCAAAATGATTTTAGTTGGGAACAGTTCGCAACTCTGTCCCATAAAAATCAGCATATTCCCATCTATCCCATATCCAGCGCATTGACCATCGGGATACTGAAGGGAGATTCCATCATCTCTTAGAAAGATCACCATCTCTTTTGTTTCAATTTGCATATAGCTACCTGGAGGATTTATGAATACAAGGATTTTCATGGACTATTACCATGAGATTGATTTTCCATCTTTANNNNCGATGCCGTCCTCGCCGACGCCGCCGGCGATGTCGCCGCTGATGGTGGCGCTGTCGTTGCTGCCGTGGATGGTGACCGTCACTTCCTGGGTGTCGGTGCCGTCGGCAGAGGTCACCGTGAAGGTCTTGGTCATGGAATCGCCGGCGCCCAGGGCCTGGACCGCCGGGTCGTCATTGTTGAGCGCGAAGGACCACTTGCCGTCTTCACCGATGGTGAAGGTGCCCTGATCGGTCTCGACGCNNGCTATGACATGATTACGAATTCGAGCTCGGTACCGGGGATCTCTAGAGTCACCCGGCGGTGCAGGCCCTGGGCGCCAATGATTCCATGACCAAGACCTTCACGGTCACCAGCGCCGATGGCACCGACACCCAGGAGGTGACGGTCACCATCCACGGCAGCAATGACAGCGCCACCATCAGCGGCGACATCGCCGGCGGCGTCGGCGAGGATGGCACCTCTACGGCCAGCGGCACCCTCAATGTGTCCGACGTGGATAATGGCGAGGCCCATGTCCAGGCCACCAGCGTCGAGACCGACCAGGGCACCTTCACCATCGGCGAGGACGGCAAGTGGTCGTTCGCGCTCAACAACGACGACCCGGCGGTCCAGGCCCTGGGCGCCGGCGATTCCATGACCAAGACCTTCACGGTGACGAGTGCCGACGGCACCGACACCCAGGAAGTGACGGTCACCATCCACGGCAGCAACGACAGCGCCACCATCAGCGGCGACATCGCCGGCGGCGTCGGCGAGGATGGCACCTCTACGGCCAGCGGCACCCTCAATGTGTCCGACGTGGATNATGGCGAGGCCCATGTCCAGGCCACCAGCGTCGAGACCGATCAGGGCACCTTCACCATCGGCGAAGACGGGAAGTGGTCGTTCGCGCTCAACAATGAAAACCCGGCGGGCCAGGCCCTGGGCGCCGGGATTCCATGACCAAGAACTTCACGGTCACCAGTGCCGAATGCACCGACACCCAGGAAGTGACGGTCACCATCCACNNCATGATACAATCGAGCTCGGTACCGGGGATCCTCTAGAGTCACGTCGGAGACGTTGAGGGTGCCGGTCGCCGTGCCGGTGCCGTCCTCGCCGACGCCGCCGGCGATGTCGCCGCTGATGGTGGCGCTGTCATTGCTGCCGTGGATGGTGACCGTCACTTCCTGGGTGTCGGTGCCGTCGGCACTCGTCACCGTGAAGGTCTTGGTCATGGAATCATTGGCGCCCAGGGCCTGGACCGCCGGGTCGTCGTTGTTGAGCGCGAACGACCACTTGCCGTCCTCGCCGATGGTGAAGGTGCCCTGATCGGTCTCGACGCTGGTCGCCTGGACATGGGCCTCGCCATTGTCCACATCCGCCACGTTGAGGGTGCCGGTCGCCGTGCCGGTGCCGTCCTCGCCGACGCCGCCGGCGATGTCGCCGCTGATGGTGGCGCTGTCGTTGCTGCCGTGGATGGTGACCGTCACCTCCTGGGTGTCGGTGCCATCGGCGCTGGTGACCGTGAAGGTCTTGGTCATGGACTCATTGGCGCCCAGGGCCTGGACCGCCGGGTCGTCGTTGTTGAGGGCGAACGACCACTTGCCGTCCTCGCCGATGGTGAAGGTGCCCTGGTCGGTCTCGACGCTGGTGGCCTGGACATGGGCCTCGCCCGTATCCACGTCGGAGACATGGAGAGTCCCGGTCGCCGTGCTGGTGCCGTCCTCGCCGACGCCGCCGGCGATGTCGCCGCTGATGGTGGCGCTGTCGTTGCTGCCGTGGATGGTGACCGTCACCTCCTGGTGTACGTGCCGTCGCGCTGTGACCTGCAGTNNCATGATTACGAATTCGAGCTCGGTACCGGGGATCTCTAGAGTCGTGAAGGTCTTGGTCATGGAATCATTGGCGCCCAGTGCCTGCACCGCCGGGTCGTCGTTGTTGAGCGCGAACGACCACTTGCCGTCTTCACCGATGGTGAAGGTGCCCTGATCGGTCTCGACGCTGGTCGCCTGGACATGGGCCTCGCCGCTGTCCACATCCGCCACGTTGAGCGTGCCGGTCGCGGCCTGGGTGCCGTCCTCGCCGACGCCGCCGGCGATGTCGCCGGAGATGGTGGCCGAGTCATTGGACCCGTTGATGGTGACCGTCACTTCCTGGGTGTCGGTGCCATCGGCGCTGGTGACCGTGAAGGTCTTGGTCATGGAATCACCGGCGCCCAGGGCCTGCACCGCCGGGTCGTCGTTGTTGAGGGCGAACGACCACTTGCCGTCCTCGCCGATGGTGAAGGTGCCCTGATCGGTCTCGACGCTGGTCGCCTGGACATGGGCCTCGCCGGAGTCCACGTCGGAGACGTTGAGGGTGCCGGTGGCCGTGCTNNCTATACATGATTACAATCGAGCTCGGTACCGGGGATCCTCTAGAGTCCGGCGATGTCGCCGGAGATGGTGGCCGAGTCATTGGACCCGTTGATGGTGACCGTCACTTCCTGGGTGTCGGTGCCATCGGCGCTGGTGACCGTGAAGGTCTTGGTCATGGACTCATTGGCGCCCAGGGCCTGGACCGCCGGGTCGTCGTTGTTGAGGGCGAACGACCACTTGCCGTCCTCGCCGATGGTGAAGGTGCCCTGATCGGTCTCGACGCTGGTGGCCTGGACATGGGCCTCGCCATTATCCACATCCGCCACGTTGAGCGTGCCGGTGGCCGTAGAAGTGCCGTCCTCGCCGACGCCGCCGGCGATGTCGCCGCTGATGGTGGCGCTGTCATTGCTGCCGTGGATGGTGACCGTCACCTCCTGGGTGTCGGTGCCGTCGGCACTCGTCACCGTGAAGGTCTTGGTCATGGAATCATTGGCGCCCAGGGCCTGGACCGCCGGGTCGTCGTTGTTGAGGGCGAACGACCACTTGCCGTCCTCGCCGATGGTGAAGGTGCCCTGATCGGTCTCGACGCTGGTGGCCTGGACATGGGCCTCGCCGCTGTCCACGTCGGAGACGTTGAGGGTGCCGGTGGCCGTGCCGGTGCCGTCCTCGCCGACGCCGCCGGCGATGTCGCCGCTGATGGTGGCGCTGTCGTTGCTGCCGTGGATGGTGACCGTCACTTCCTGGGTGTCGGTGCCATCGGCGCTGGTGACCGTGAAGGTCTTGGTCATGGAATCATTGGCGCCCAGGGCCTGCACCGCCGGGTCGTCGTTGTTGAGCGCGAACGACCACTTGCCGTCCTCGCCGATGGTGAAGGTGCCCTGGTCGGTCTCGACGCTGGTGGCCTGGACATGGGCCTCGCCGCTGTCCACGTCGGAGACATGGAGAGTCCCGGTGGCGGTCTGGGTGCCGTCCTCGCCGACGGAACCCGACAGGTCCTTGGCGTCGCCAGAGATCACCGCCTGGTCATTGGCACCGTCGATGGTCACCGTCACCGTCTGAGAGGTGCCGTCCGCCGTCTGGACCTCGAAGGTCCGGGTCAGGTGGTCACCCGCCCCAAGCGACTGCACGGAATCGTTCATGGCGAAGGACCACTGGCCGCTCTCGTCCACCGAGAAGGTGCCGTAATCATCCGCCGTCGTCGCCGCCACGAAGGTGGCCGGAGAATCGATGTCGGTGGCGTCCAGATTGCCGGCCGCCCGCGCCGTATCCTCACCCACCACCACGGCGGTGTCGCCGGTGATCTCGGCCGCGTCGTTCACCGCATTGACATGCAGCGACGCCGACCCGGTCGCAAGCCCACCGTGACCATCGGAAATGGTATAAGTCGCGTTGATCTCGCCGTTGAAATTGGCATCCGGCGTGAAGGTATAGGTGCCGTCGGCATTCCGGGCAAAGCTGCCATGGTCGATCCGGATATCGTCCAGGCTGAGAATCGACAAGGTGTCGCCGTCGGAATCCGTGGCATTGGCCAACAGCTTGGCCTGCCATTCCGCGGCGGTCATGGTCAGGGGATGATCCTCGTCGATCGTCCCGATGTCGGCCACGCCCGCGACGATCGGCGCGTGATTGACCGCCACGGCCTGGATGTCAGGGGCATTGTCCACGGCGGGCGCCGCGGCGACCTCGGCCTGGACCACTTCCTGGACCTGACTGGTGATGGTGGCGCCTGCGACGGGACCCGTCCCCGTCTGCGGAACCGCATCCCGGCCCTGGTCCCGGAATTCGGCGTCAGGCCTGGCAAGATCAGGGAGCTCCTGCACGTTCAGGGGCTTCGCCCCACCCGGATTGACCGAAATGGTCGGAGCCTCGTCCCGGATATCGACGGCCAAGCCGTCCAGTTCCGGCGGCGCCACGGAATTGTCCTTGGCCGCTTCGATCTCAACGTCGACCGAGATGTTCGCACCGCCCGCGATGCCGCCCAGGTTCTGCACCTGAGGGCTGCCCGTCGAGCCCTGCTGCACATTCGCCAGATTGCCCAGCTGGGTGTCGCTGACATCAACCGCGCGCGCCACATTCAGTCGCGCATCGCCCATGTTCTGGTTCTGGACGTTCTGCAGCACCGTCAGGTCGTCTAGCGACTGCTGTGCGTTCTCCTCCGCCCCGTCATGCTGGTCATGCGGAGGATTGGAGTTGTTGTTCTCAGCCATAGCAGAACTCCCAACACATAAAAATACCCGGCCTCAAAGAGGTCCGGGCTCGCATTCCATATTATGCGCCCCAACAACCCAGAAATGCAATTGACTTTCAATACCATACCTAGGTATGGCCCCTCCGGGAGAAGGGAAATCCGGACACTGGTATGACCAATGCAGTCCCGGCATGGCGCCCTTGCATTCAAGAGCGTGGCATCGCCCCTAGCATCGACGGTACAGTCATTGTGCACCGCAGCAAAAGGAGTGTGGCCGTGCTTGAGGAATGGATTCGCAATGTTCCACTGGCCCAGGTCGAGCGCATCGTCGCCGACCGCAAGGTTCAGGGAACGCCCATCTGGTCACTGGCCAGCATTGAGTTGCTGCGTCGGCAACAGGCGGGCAAGCAGGCCGCCTAGACGGCACGGCCTTTCAGGATTGACGCGGGCGAAAAGCCCCGGCCGGCAGCCTACATGTCGATGACGTGAAGCATGAACTCCATGGGGTAGAACATGCCGACCAATCCCGAGGCGACCCCATTCTTGTCGTGAAATACCGACTTGAAGAAGACCCCGCGCCGGGTCAGGCCGTCGCCGTACTTCACCGAAGACGCGTAGCATTGGGTGCCGCCGGCCTCCATCAACTTGATGTCGGCCTCGTGGTACACCTGGGCAAGGTTGGACGGCGCGATCTCGAAGACGGTCTTGCCCACCACCTCGTCGTGGCCATAGCCCAACATCTGGCAAAAATGGCTGTTGCAGCCAAGATAGCGCCCTTCTCTATCTTTGAAGAAGATGGGATGGGGGATGACATCCATCAGCGCCGTCACCATGTCGGTGTCGGCCAGGATATGCCAAGGTGGCGATGTCGTCCCGGGCATCGGGGCCTCTGCGCAAGAAATTCCAGCCCCACCTTCTATCACCGCCGGCCGCCCACCGGAACCCCCTCCAAATTCGCATAATTTTATTACTTTTTGAGCAGGCAATTCGTAAGGGACTTGCGGTCTCCAAAGACGCCCGTCTATTCTTCCGAGCCTTTCGGAACCGGAGCGCGGCGGTGAATCGCGCCCGTTTTCCAAGGCCCAAAGCGGGCGAATAAACTTAGAGAGTGGGAAAGACATGGCAGACAGGGCTTTGATCACGGTCGACGGCAACGAGGCTTGCGCTTCGGTGGCTTACCGGGTCAGCGAGGTGGCGGCGATCTATCCGATCACGCCGTCTTCCACCATGGGCGAGCTGGCCGACCAGTGGGCCTCGGAAGGGCGCAAGAACATATGGGGCGTGATCCCCGACGTGGCCGAGATGCAGCACGAGGGCGGGGCCGCCGGCGCCGTGCACGGCGCGCTGCAGGCCGGGTCGCTGGCGACCACCTTCACGGCCAGCCAGGGCCTGCTGCTGATGATTCCCAATATGTACAAGATCGCCGGCGAGCTGACGAGCTTTTGCATGCACGTCACCGCCCGTACCGTGGCGACCCACGGCCTGTCCATCTTCGGCGACCATTCCGACGTGATGGCCTGCCGCCAGACCGGCTTCGCCATGCTGGCCTCGGGCTCGGGCCAGGAGGCCCACGACATGGCGGCCATCGCCCATGCCGCGACGCTGAAGGCCCGGGTGCCGTTCCTGCACTTCTTCGACGGCTTCCGCACCTCGCACGAAGTCACCAAGATCGAGGAACTGAACGACGAGGACCTGCTGGCGCTGCTGGACGCCGATTGCATCGCGGCGCACCGCGCCCGCGCGCTGTCGCCCGACCACCCCACCCTGCGGGGCACCGCGCAGAACCCCGACACCTTCTTCCAGATGCAGGAGGCCCGCAATCCCTGGTACGACCGCTGCGCCGGCATCGTGCAGGAGGAAATGGACCAGTACGCCAAGCTGACGGGCCGGGCCTACAAGCTGTTCGACTATTGCGGCCATCCCCAGGCCGAGCGGGTGGTGATCATCATGGGCTCGGGCGCCGAGACGGTGCACGAGACGGTCACCGCCCTGGTGGCCAAGGGCGAGAAGGTGGGCGTGCTGAAGGTCCGCCTCTACCGCCCCTTCTCCATCGACGCCTTCGTGTCGGCCCTGCCCACCAGCGTGCGCTCCATCGCCGTGCTGGACCGCTGCAAGGAGCCGGGCTCCATCGGCGAGCCGCTCTATCTCGACGTCCTGGCCGGTCTGGCCGAGGCCAAGGCCGCCGGCAACCGCGCCACCGCCGCCGACCCCCGGGTGATCGGCGGCCGCTATGGTCTGGCGTCCAAGGAATTCACCCCCGCCATGGCCAAGGCGGTGTTCGACGAACTGGCCAAGGACAAGCCCAAGGCCCACTTCACCGTCGGCATCACCGACGACGTCACCCATCTGTCGCTGGTCCCCGACGAGTCGTTCAAGCTGGACCAGCCCAAGGTCAAGCGCGCCGTGTTCTTCGGCCTGGGCGCCGACGGCACGGTGGGCGCCAACAAGAACTCCATCAAGATCATCGCCGAGAACGCCGGCTTCGAGGGCCAGGGCTATTTCGTCTACGACTCCAAGAAGTCGGGCGCCATCACCATCTCGCACCTGCGCTTCAGCCCCGAGCCCATCCAGTCGGCCTATCTGCTGGACGAGGCGGATTTTGTGGCCTGCCACCACTTCGTCTTCCTGGATAAGTACGAAGTGCTGCGCTATGCCGCGCCGGGCGCCACCTTCCTGCTGAACTCGCCCTATCCCAAGGACGAGGTGTGGAACCACCTGCCCCGCGAAGTGCAGCAGGAGATCATCGACAAGAAGCTTCAGGTCCATGTGATCGACGCCCGCAAGGTGGCCCTGGCCACCGGCATGGGCAACCGCATCAACACCATCATGCAGACCTGCTTCTTCGCGCTGTCCGGCGTTCTGCCCAAGGACGAGGCCATCGGCCACATCAAGAAGGCCATCGAGAAGACCTATGGCCGCAAGTCGGAAAAGCTGGTGGCCAAGAACTTCGAGGCGGTGGACGAGACTCTCCATCACCTGGAAGAGGTGGCCATTCCGGACACCGCCACCTCCAACCGCTCGCTGCCGCCCATCGTGCCCGAGGATTCGCCCGACTTCGTCAAGCGCGTCTCGGCCCTGATGCTGTCCAACCACGGCGACCGCCTGCCCGTCTCCGCCTTCCCCGTGGACGGCGTGTGGCCGACCGGCACCGCCCGCTTCGAGCGCCGCAACATCGCCGCCGAAATCCCGGTGTGGGACGAAGGCCCCTGCATCCAGTGCAACAAGTGCGCCCTGGTCTGCCCCCATGCCGCCATCCGCGCCAAGGTGGCCGAGCCCGCCGACATGGCCGACGCCCCCGCCAGCCTCAAGCGCATGGACTGGCGCAGCCCCGAGTTCAAGGGCAGCGCCTACATCATCCAGGTGGCGCCCGAGGACTGCACCGGCTGCACGCTCTGCGTCAAGGTCTGCCCCGGCAAGGACAAGAAGGACCCCAGCCGTCTGGCTCTCCGCATGGAATCCAAGGACCCCATCCTGGAGACCGAGAAGAAGAACTGGGCGTTCTTCGTCGATCTGCCGGAAGTGAACAAGGAAAAGCTGGGCACGCCCACGGTCAAGACCGCCCAACTGCTCCAGCCCCTGTTCGAATTCTCCGGCGCCTGCCTGGGCTGCGGCGAGACCCCCTATATCAAGCTGATGACCCAGCTGTGGGGCGACCGCCTGATGATCGCCAACGCCACCGGCTGCTCGTCCATCTATGGCGGCAACCTGCCCACCACGCCTTACGCCCAGAACGCCGAGGGCCGTGGCCCGGCCTGGGCCAACTCGCTATTCGAAGACAACGCCGAGTTCGGCTTCGGCTTCCGTCTGGCGGTGGACCAGCACAAGAACCATGCCAAGCTGCTGCTGGCCGCGCTGACCGCCACCGGCCAGGTGCCGGAGAAGCTGGCCAATGAGATCGCCCACGCCCCCCAGGCCACCGAGGTGGAGATCGCCGCCCAGCGCCTGCGCATCCTCGACCTGCGCAAGGTCCTGGCCGGGCTGAAGACGGCCGAGGCCCGCCAGTTGGAACAGGTGGCCGATTACCTCGCCGAGAAGGTGGTGTGGATCGTCGGCGGCGACGGCTGGGCCTATGACATCGGCTATGGCGGCCTGGACCACGTCTTCGCCTCGGGCAAGAACGTCAACATCCTGGTCATGGACACCGAGGTCTATTCCAACACCGGCGGCCAGCAGTCCAAGGCCACCCCCATCGGCGCCTCGGCCAAGTTCGCCATCGCCGGCAAGACCCTGCCCAAGAAGGACCTGGGCATGATGGCCATGGCCTACGAGGACGTCTATGTGGCCAACGTCGCCTTCGGCTCCAAGGATGTGCAGACCATGCGCGCCTTCCAGGACGCCGTCAGCTATCCCGGCGTCTCGCTGATCGTCGCCTACTCGCACTGCATCGCCCACGGCTACGACCTGGCCCACGGCCTGGACCAGCAGAAGATGGCGGTGGAAGCCGGCTACTGGCCGCTCTACCGCTGGGACCCGCGCAAGATGGGCACCGGCGAAAGCCCGCTGACCCTGGACAGCAAGGAGCCCAACGGCAAGCTCTACGACTTCATGAAGGGCGAGGCCCGCTTCCAGATGGTCGAACGCGCCGATCCAGAGCGCTACCGGCGTCTGGTGGAAAGCGCCGAAACCCAGCTGCGCCGCCGCTTCGCCATGCTGCGCCGCTTCGCCGGCCAGCCCGACGTGACGCCGCCCTCGGGCGGCAAGGAGGCGGCGGAGTAAAAAGCCCCCCTTCCTGTCACCTGAGGCAAAAGAGAAGGGTCTTTCACGACAACCGCCCGTCGGCTGTGGAAAGACCCTTCATTTCTCTCAGGATGACACAGTCACCCCGTTGATGTGATTTGAAGAACGCCTCCTCGACCAGCGTCACGACAGGGCCGGGCCGAAGTCATGCGAATACGTCAATCGAGCGCTTTACCTCTTTCTGCGCAGCATTGGAGGTATTGCCTTCTGATCCTGGCCGTTCTGCTGGTACCCCTTTATATCTGGCTGGCCGGGCTTGGCTACGGCACCAACATCGACAGTTACGCCATTTTGAGAAGCTGGCAGCGCATGGCAGATTCCGGGTGGTACCGGCCGTCCCGCGGCCAGGGCTATCCTCTCCCGGAACTGGCCATCGGCTTTCTGGCGTCACTGGGCGGGTCCCAGGCATCCAATGCCTTATCGGTTATCTTGGCCCTGGCAAGTCTGGGCCTGGGCTACGATCTGCTGCGGCGGAGCGAAGCGCCGGGAGCCCTGCCGGCGACAGTATTCGTGATGGCCAATCCGCACTGGATGATCCGCCGGCACGACCTCACTTGACTATATCTACGGCGTTTTCTTCCTGGTGCTCGGCCTGTGGATGCTGGTCCGCGGCTGGCTGGTCACAGCGATGCTGGCCCTGGCCTGCGCCACCGGCAGCCGTATCATTTACGGCCCGCTCGGTCTGGCGACGCTGGCTTGGGCCGCCGTCCAGGCCTCACCTAGGGAGCGGCCTCGGTACCTGGAAGCCCTGGCCGGCTTTTGCGTCATATCTGGATTATTCTACATTCCGGCCTTGATCAGTGCCCGTGTAACCCTGGGCTTTCTCCATCACAGCGAGCCAGCCAACAATTTCCTGCTGGCCCGTATCGGCCGCTTCGTGTGGAAAACTCCGGCTCTCTACGGAAATATCGGCGCTCTCCTGCTGCTGCTGGGGCTGGGGCCCCGGCTGTGGCGACAGAGATGCTACGGCATCGCGTGGCGGCACTTGCCGATGCCCAGACGTGTGACAATCAATGCAGGACTGGCGATGTTGGGCTACAGCACCGCCCTGTATTTCTACCTGCCGGCCGAGATCAGCTACCAGCTTCCGTCACTGCTTGCCATGGCCGCGTTACTGGCGGCGGTCGAATTGCCCCTCCCCTGGCAAGCCGGTCTGATCGCCAGCCAGATACTGCTTGGCCTTGTCCAACCGGACCTGCTGACCCCCGAAACCGAGCCGCACGGCTGCATGGCTCCCATCACCACCACCGGCGTCCATTTCGATCCGGACCTCAAGCCGGGCGTATTAGTGGCGCACATCCGCGACTCTGCTGAGGCGGCCTGTGCCCTATCCCGCCTCCCACATCCGCCGACCGACCCATGGGTGGCGTTGCCCAGCCCGCGGCCGGGGCCACCCGCCATTCTCCACCGGGCAACCGCGGATCGCCCTCCTTCAGCCAATTAAACGTCGGAGCAGCTAAAGACAATTTGAGGACGCGGAGGCTCCTCGTTCGAGAGCGGCGATGCCTGCTTTTTTGTTGTATTAAGCACGACAACCAACTACTTTTAGAAGACAGATCATCCAATCTCCATCAGTGGGTCGCTTGGCCTTTATGGTTGCAGCGCGTTCGAGGCCAGTCTACGGGGTAACGAACATGGAATGGCATGAGATGATGAGCGTGGGCGTGGCCGAGTTCGACGAGGACCACAAGCGGGTGATCGTACTGCTCACGGAAATCCACGAGGCCCTCGATCTCAGACAGGTCGGACGGGCCTCGGAGCTGGCGGCGGAACTGCTGAAACTGGCCACGGCCCACACCGAACGGGAAGAGGTGTTTCTTCGCCGGATCGGCTTCCCCGACGTCGAGCTGGTGACCAATCCGCAGAAGGAAAGCCTGACCCGCATCACCGAGTTGGTCTGCCAGTTCGACCAGAATACCGTTGCGGCCGACGACGCCATCTTGGAAATGCGCCTTTCCTTCATCGACTACCTGCTCAGTGCCGACATCAACTACAAGAGTTACGTGAAATCCAAAGGCTTGTCCGACTGCTAGACCCTTGCTCCGCTTGGCGCGCTCGGCTAGCCTCGCCCCACTGGTCATACCGGAGGCGAGCGATGCGGGTCCTGGTTCTGGGTGCGGGAGCGACGGGGGGATATTTCGGCGGACGGCTGGCGGAGGCCGGGGTGGACGTCACCTTCCTGGTGCGTCCCAAGCGTGCCGCCTTACTGGCCGAGAAGGGATTGCGCATCGAAAGCCCCCACGGAGATTCCACCCGCCCGGTCAAGACGGTCACCGCCGAAACCCTGTCGGGGCATTGGGACGCCGTCCTGCTGTCGTGCAAGGCTTATGACCTGGAAGAGTCCATCAAGGCCATCGCGCCGGCGGTGGGGCCGGACAGCATGGTCGTGCCCATCTTGAACGGCCTTGCCCATTACGGCCCGCTGGACGCGGCCTTTGGGGCGGGGCGGGTGATCGGCGGGTTGTGCCACATCTTCTCGACCCTGGGCGCCGATGGCGAGATCCGGCATATGAACACTATCCACCGCATCACCTTCGGCGAGCGGTCGGGCGGCACCTCGGCGCGGACCGAGGCGCTGGCCCAGGCCTTCGCCGGGGCTAATTGCGAGACGCGCCATTCGTCCGAGATCATGCAGGAAGCCTGGGAGAAGTATGTGCTTCTCACCCCCATGGCCGCCATGACCTGCCTGATGCGGGCCAGTATCGGCACCATCATGGCCACCGGGGAGGGCGAGGCGCTGATGCGCGAGACCTTCGAGGAATGCGCCGCCGTGGCGTCACGGGCCGGGCACGGGCCGCGCCCCGAGGCCCGGGACCTGGCCCTGGGCTTCCTGACCCAGAAGGGCTCGGCCATGACGGCGTCCATGCTGCGCGACCTGGAGGGCGGCGGCCCCACCGAGGGCGAGCACATCGTCGGCGACATGCTGCGCCGCGCCGGGGCGGCCGGAGTGGCGGCCCCCATGCTGCGGGTGGCCCTGACCCATCTGCGGGCCTACGAGATCAGGCGGAAGGGATAGGGATCGGGGGCGCCCCCCTCCCGCACCAAATCTCAGCAGTCAGCGTACCAGCGCTTGAAGAAGGTATCATCGCCTTCTTCGCGCAGCCCCATGGTGGGGGCGCCGGTATCGTCGATCAGCCCCATCTCGTGCAGCCAGCGCACCACCTTGCGGAAATGGGCGAGGTTGTGGAGGCTGGTGCCGCCTTCCAGCCAGTTCTGCTCGAGGAAGGCCAGCACGGCGGGCTGGCCCAGTTCGGCCTCCCACAGGATGCCGAGCAGGGAGCACAGCCCCTCCTCCACATCACGCTCGGGCAGGAACAGCGACTGGACGGCGTCGGCCTCGGCCTTGCGGCCGGTCTCCGGCCCGGCGCCCAGGCCGAAATCCAGCACCGTGCGCCGCTCGGGCGAGGAGAGCTGGTAGTGGGCCACCTCGTGGATCAGCACGCTGGGCTCCAGATGCACCGCCACCGCCTCGCCGTCCCAGGTAAAGTGCTCCTGGGGGCTCATCTCGAGAATCTTGAAGCCGAAGCGCCGGCACAGCTCCACCGCCCCCTTCTGATGATCGGGATCGGTGGACAGGGTCAGCAAGTCGTCCTCGGGCACCAGGGCGGTGACGCGGCGGAAGACGGCCAGAGCCAGCGGATCGATGGCCAGCGCCGCTTCGAAGCCGCATTTCAGTCCGGCAAAGCCGGTATGGTCCATGGGGGTCAGAATCATGGGCCGGGTTGTAACTCAACCCGGCCCGAATTTCTACCCCGCCTTCCTGACGCTGTCGTGCACCACCTGGACCAGCACCTGCTGCAGATCGGCGATGGAGGACGACACCTCGCGGGCCATCTCGCGCACCCGGGCGGCGTGCTCGCCGGTATTGGCGGCCTCTTGCGAGACCTCGCCGATATTGCTGGAAACTTCCTGGGCGGCCGCCGTGGTCTGGACGATGTTGCGGGCGATTTCCTGGGTGGCCTCGCCCTGCTGCCCCACGGCCTGGGCGATGGTCTCGCCGATATGCTCGATCTCGGTGATGGCGCCGATCACGTCTTGGACCGCCACCACAGTGTTATCGGTCACCGAGCGGATTTCGGCCACCTGACGGTTAATCTCCTCGGTGGATTTCGAGGTCTGGTTGGCGAGGTTCTTGACCTCGTTGGCGACCACGGCGAAGCCCTTGCCGGCATCACCGGCCCGGGCCGCCTCGATGGTAGCGTTCAGCGCCAGAAGATTGGTCTGGGACGCGATGTCGGCGATCAGGGCGGCCACGTCGCCGATGCGGGCCACGGCCCGGGTCAGTTCCCCGATGGTGTCCTGGGCGCGCCCGGCGGTGCTGACCGCCTGACGGGTCACCTGGGCGGAATGGCCGATCTGGCTGCTGATCTGACCGATGGAGGCGGTCAGTTCCTCGGCTGCGGCGGCAACCGTCTGGGCATTGGCCAGGGATTGCTCGGCGGCGGCGGCGACGCTTTGCGCCTTGGCGTCCACCCGGCTGGCGGAGACCTGCATTTCGTCGGCGCGGTCGGAAACGGCCCCGGTATGCTCGCCCACCCGGCCCACGGCGGCGGCGGCCTCGCGCTCCACCGTGGCGGCCATGGTGTCGAGGGCCTGGCGCTTGGCGCGCTCGGCGGTGGCGGCCATGCCGGCCTGCTCGGCGCGCAGGCGCTCGGTTTCCAGGGCATTATCCTTGAAGACCTTCAGGGCGCGGGCCATGGAGCCCACTTCGTCCCCGGCCTCTGTCCCGTCCACCGGAACCTCCAGATGGCCCTTGGAGATGGAGCGCATGGCCTGGACCTGATGCATCAGGGGGCCGGTGATGCTTTTGACCACCAGCAGGGAAATGCCGACGAACACCAGCATCAGGGCGGCGGTCACCATCCAGAACCTTTGGCCCGCCGCCTCGGCCGTATCGCGGGTCGCCTGGGCGGCGTTGCCGGCGGCGGCGGTGATCAGGCCCTGGGCGGCCTCGATCTTGGCGGCCATTTCGGCGAATTGCTTGTCCACATGGGTCATCAGCGGAATGGCGATGAGCCGGTCGGACTGGGCCATGTCGTTCATCTGCGCCACCGCCTTGGCATAGGTGGCCAGACGGGTCTGAATGTCGGCCATGGCCTCGGCGGCGGCGGGATCGGCCTTCAGCTTGTCGATGAGACCGCCGGCCTTGGCCAGATTGGCGCCGATGGCCTTGCGCATGGCCTCCAGCTTGGCCTCCGAGGTCCCGGA